>DATFXF010000306.1:0-26032 GCA_035258565.1 Candidatus Acidiferrales bacterium | reverse complement strand
CGAGACGCTCCGGCGCTACGGGCGGCTCTAGTTACCTGGCCGCGCCGAAACTGAATGCCATGAGCGCCAGAAAAGTGCAACCTGCTGGAACACCGCCTGACCTGCCGCCAGAAAAGGCGTATTCCCTCCTGAAAAAACAACTGGAGGCGTTGCAATCCCTGAAGGGACACGATTATCAGGAAGCAGAAGCTGCCGAAGATGAATGGTACAACCTGACTGAGAAGCTTGTGATGCGTTCATTTGGCAGCGAGAGTCCAAATCATCAGAATTTTCGGAGTGGCCGCTCAGCAGGTGAGCCCCGCATGGTTCCTTACGATGCTGGTGTGCCCCACGGTTTGTACCAACGGAATTTTGAAGCTCGGTTGCAGGCCTATGAAGCTGCCCTGCGAAGTTGCATTTCGGAGCTTGAAATCGATTTGCCTGAAGTCGGCATCAAGGGAGTATACGAGCCGGGCCAAGAATACGAATTTTATCGGGACGTGACTGCGTGTTTGAAACTCGCGCAGAAAGAAATCTTCGTAATTGACCCCTATCTGAACCTGGAAATTCTTAACGTTTACGCCAGCGCAATTCCGCGCAGTGTGTCTTTCAGGCTTCTCAGCGCGAATGTGCCAACGGACGTAAAGACATTGGCTCAGAAGTACGCGGCCGGTGGGAATCTAGACTTTCGTAGCAGCGGCGCGATTCACGACCGCGTGCTCTTTGCGGATGATCGGGTTTGGCTAATCGGGCAATCTCTGAAAGACGCGGCTAGGAAGAAGCCAACCTACATAGTTGAACACGATGCATCCCTGCAACGACCAATCTATGAGCTAATCTGGCAGGCTGCAACGGCAGTTCTCTGACCTGGCTCGCACAGGTTTGACCTTTCAGCTCAGAACCTTGCGGGCAGCGCTTCAATTCGGCGGGAGAGCAGTGTCCGCTGCTTTCACACGGAGGCTATCGCCGCTTGATGGCTCGAACGTTCAAGCCGTGGGCCAGTTTCACGATGTTGAGCAGGCTCACGTTTCGCTCGCCGCGCTCGACTCCCCCCCTGTAGTTTCGGTGCAAGTCGGCTAACTCTGCAACTTCTCCTGTGAGACGCGTCGCTCCAGCCCATATACCGAGCGGACATCCACTGTTAGAATGGGCGACAATGAGGTCGACGTTATGTCTGTGGCCCTGAGCGCGCGGACGGTGCAGGACTTATGGGGCACCGGCAAATCAGCATGACGGTACGCTATGCGCACCTTTCGTCGGGGCACACCCTGGCCGCTGTTGAACGGCTGGCCGGGGCCAATTCTGGAACTTCGAGTGGCACCGCTAGTAGCACCGAGCGGGTAGCGCAACCGGAGACTGAATCCGCCTACGTCCAGTAATCCCTTGTGCTGTAAGATGTTCCCGTAACCCGCTGGGGCGTGGTCCAACTGGTAGGACGCTGCACTGTTAATGCAGACGGTGGAGGTTCGAATCCTCCCGCCCCAGCCAAGCCCCATTCTCACCTCCATTCCCTGAGTCGTTGAGCGCAGTTACAGTTCCGAGGTATGCTCGCGCGCCTCGGGAGGAGTGTCGTGATGGAATCTCGCCGCATTCGATTCGCTGTTTGTCTCATTCTGGCGTTGCTATGGTGTGACCCGATTCATGCGCAGCAGTTCGATCCCCGCCTGTTCTCCGGGATGCGCTGGCGGTCGATTGGCCCATTCCGCGGCGGGCGGACGGTAGCGATCACCGGCGTGCCGGGCAGACCCAACGTCTTCTATATGGCGGCGGTGAACGGTGGGGTGTGGAAGACGAGCGACTACGGGCAAGTGTGGACTCCGCTATTCGATGGCCAGCCAACGGGTTCGGTCGGAGCCATCGCCGTAGCGCCTTCAAATCGCAACATCATCTACGTGGGGAGCGGCGAAGGCCTGCAGCGGCCCGATCTCTCCGTGGGAGACGGCGTCTACAAGTCCATCGACGGCGGGCAGACCTGGCAGCACTTCGGGTTGCACGATGGCCAGCAGATCACGAAGATTCTGATCGATCCCCGAGATCCCAACCGCGTGTTTGTCGCGGTGCTCGGGCATCCCTTCGGGCCGAACGCCGAGCGCGGTGTCTTCCGCTCGACCGACGGCGGTCAGACTTGGTCGAAGGTGCTCTATCGCGACGAGAACACCGGCGCGGCCGATCTCGAATTCGACCGATCGAACCCGCAAACGATCTACGCCGCGTTGTGGGCCGCGCGGAAGCCGCCATGGGAGATTCGCGAGGGCGGATCGTTTGAAGGGCCCGGCAGCGGGCTGTTCAAATCCACTGATGGAGGAGACAGTTGGCACCAGTTGACGCGCGGCCTGCCCACCACGGCCGAGGGGTTGGGGCGCATCGGCCTGGGCGTCGCACCCAGCCGCCCAAAGCGTGTCTACGCACTGGTGAGTTCCGATAAATCAGGCGGCCTCTACCGTTCGGACGATGCGGGCCAGTCCTGGGAGCGCGTCAGCGAAGAACGACGCGTCACCGGGCGCGGTCCCGGGGCCGTGGGTGTCGCGGTGGCACCGGACAATCCCGACGTGGTCTACGTCGCGAATACTTCGACCTATCGTTCGACCGACGGCGGGCGCACCTTCACCGCCATCAAGGGAGCGCCTGGCGGAGACGACTACCAGAGGATCTGGATCAACCCGGAGAATCCCGAGATCATCGCCTTGAGCAGCGATCAGGGCGCCACCATCAGCGTGAACGGCGGCGAGACATGGAGTTCCTGGTACAACCAACCCACGGCGCAGTTCTATCACGTGATCACCGATCATCGGTTCCCCTACTGGGTCTATGGCGCGCAGCAGGAGAGCGGCTCGGCTGGCACGGTGAGCCGCAGCGACTACGGCGAGATCAGCTTCCGCGAATGGCATTCGGTGGGAGTCGAAGAGTATGGCTACATCGCGCCCAATTCGCTCGACCCGAATATCCTTTACGGTGGAAAGATCACGCGTACGAACCAGGCGACCGGCGAAGTACAGGACATTTCGCCGGAGCCGGTGCACAGTGGCAAGTACCGCTACGTGCGCACGGAGCCCGCAGTAATTTCTCCGTTTGATCCGCATACCTTGTATTTCGCTTCGAGCGTCCTGTTCAAGACGACCAACGGCGGCCACAGTTGGGAGGTCGTGAGCCCGGATCTGACGCGCGCGAATTACGAAGTGCCGACGAGCCTGGGGATCTTCGCGGCCCAAGACCCGGAGAAGGGAAAGCATCGCGGCGTGATCTATGCGGTCGCTCCGTCGTTTAAGGACCCCAATCTGATCTGGGTAGGCACCGACGACGGCTTGATCCACGTGACGCGTGACGGTGCCAGGACGTGGCACAACGTCACCCCTCCGGAGCTGACGCCGTGGAGCAAAGTTTCCGTGCTCGAGGCGTCACGCTTCGACCCCGCGGTCGCTTATGCGGCTATCAACCGCTTCCGCCTGGACGACCTCCATCCCTATATTTATCGCACGCGCGACGGCGGAAAGACTTGGCGCAAGACCGCGCACGGCCTGCCGGACAACGCTCCGGTGAACGTCGTTCGGGAAGATCCCGTCCGGAAAGGGCTCCTTTTCGCCGGAACCGAGAACTCCGTCTATGTTTCATTCAACGATGGAGACGACTGGCAGCCGCTCCAGCTCAACCTACCGCACACCTCCATGCGCGACCTCGCGATCCACGAGGACGATCTGGTCGTAGCGACGCACGGTCGTTCGTTCTGGATCCTCGACGACATCACGCCGCTGCGCCAGCTCACGGCAGAGATCGCCAAGGCGGAGGTCTATCTCTACCGTCCGCAGGCGGCCCTTCGTGTTCGCTGGAATCGCAACACCGACACGCCGCTGCCGCCTGAGGTGCCAGCGGGAAAGAACCCACCGGACGGAGCGATCCTCGATTATTATTTGGGTTCCGCTGCCACGGGCCCCGTGACGCTCGAAATCCTTGATTCTGAAGGCAAGCTTGTGCGGCGCTTTTCAAGCGCCGATCAGCCCGAGCCGATCGAAAAAGAATTGAATGTCCCGACCTACTGGGTGCGGCCGCCCGAAGTACTCTCGGCCGAGGCCGGCATGCACCGCTTTACCTGGGACCTGCGCTACCCTCAGCCAGATTCCCTCGCCCACGACTATCCGATTGCTGCGATCTACCGGGATACCCCGCGGCATCCATTGGGGCCAGCGGTTCTGGCGGGCCGCTACACGGTCAAGCTGACCGTGGGCGGCAGAACCTACACGCAGCCGCTGGTCGTGAAGATGGACCCACGCGTGAAGACGCCGCCGACGGGTCTGACGCAACAGTTCGCGCTCGAGAGCGGCATTTCCAAAGGGATGAACGAGGACTTCGTGGCCCTGAAGCAGGTCCACTTGCTGCGCGCGCAATTGAAGGATCGCCGGACGCGGGCTGGCCAGGCGGAAATTGCCGAAGCGCTCTCGGCTCTGGACAAGAAGATCGAGGCGCTGGAAGGGAAGGCCGAAACGTCCGTCTTTGGTCTCGCGCCGCGCGGCATCGAGGGGGAAACCCTCTCTCGGTTGAATCTCGAGCTCGGCCGCCTGCTGAGCGTAGTGGATGGCGCCGATCGGACGCCGACCACGCAGGCGGTTGCCGCGTATGGTGAACTGGAACAAGCCTTGCGGGAATTGCTCGCACGCTGGAAAGAGCTCCAAACCCACGATGTCGCCGCGCTCAACGAGCAACTCAAAAAAGTAAACCTGCCCCCGATCACTCTCTCGCCCACTCCCTGAGCGATTGGACTCGTCCGGTCGCCCAGGAGCGTGGGAGCGACCCCTCGGCCCGCTAGCCGCCGGTTTGGTACTACCACAACCAGCGTACTCGAGTATTTGGGACTTTCGGCCCATGGAACATGTCGGTGCAGTTGTCGTCCTATGGTGCGCAGGACGTGCGCAGGGGCCCGGGGATGTTCCCATTCTGGCGGATCCTGCTGTTACTGCCACTCATCGCGCTGCTGTTCACTCTGCCGATGGCCGGACAAGGCTGCCCGCACGAGGGTTTAGACCATCGGCTTCTCGGCCCGCCGGGGTGTTGGATCCAGCGGAAGCTGACCATAGAGAGCGCTGAGCCACCGAGCAAGATCTGGTCTTTCCATCCCGGGAAGTTTTCTGTGAAGATCGACCCCAAGCACCCTCATTTGCTGATCGAATGGCCCACGAGTTCCGGAGAGTTCTGGCGGTTCCGCGTGGGGTACCGCTGGGATGCCAACGCGAGAGCCTATATCTTTCCGGCCCTGGCTCTGAAGAAGGTCGGCCAAGCGATGAGAGAGTACCAGTTGTGAAGAAGCTTCTGTTCCTTCTGTAGTGTTGCCCGGCAAGACCCCAGATTTCCAATTCGAACTCAATCGGCGAACCTATCGAGCTCTCCTTCCATGCTTCCTTAAAGGTCGATTCCCCAGGGATCCTCGCCCTTGCGGAGGCGTCATGTTGAGCAAGTTGAGACGGAAAGTTGCAAGAACGAGGCTGTTGGGTGTACCGTCCTGGCCGCTCCGTATCCCAAAATGGAAGCGCATAAGTCCGAGGCCAGGAGGAAGCCATGGCTAAAGTGCTGCGTTGCAGGGACCTTGGTGTTGACTGCGATTTTGAGACCCGTGGTGCTACCGAGGAAGAGATCCTCGAAAAGGCTCGGGAGCACGCCCGGAAGGATCATGGGTTTCCGGATATTCCGCCAGAGCTCGTGGCTAAGGTGAAGGCATCCATCCGCAACGAATAGGTGGGCCGCGCTGTAGGACATGCATAGCCCTGGCGTGGGTTAAGGATTCTGCTGTCGTTCGCTAGGCGCACCTACCCAGTTGACACCGGGGGCCTGTCCAGCCGAGCGAAGAACCTAGAGGGATTTGAGGAAGGCGATGAGTTCGTGTTTCTGGGCCTCGCTCAGTCCCCGGAAGTTCTCGATGACGTAAGTCGCCTCGCCACCGTGGCGCACGATCGCATCATAGAAAGTCAGCGAGGGGCCATCGTGCATGAGTTCCGGGCGCGTGCGCACGCCCCAGAGCGGCGGGTGCGGAGCTTGTTCGCCGTCCCCTTGACCACCATTCTAGACAATGCCGTCGCCGGTTCCCACGTCATGCAACAAGAAATCGCTGAAGGGGTGGAAAATCTTGCTCCCTAGTGCCGGGGGGAGGGTGAACTTGCCACCATTCAACGATGTTCCCGCGGGAGCGGTCACCAGTGTGCGGACGTGGCAGCTTGCGCAACCAATGTCGTCAAAAATATCGGAACCCTGCAGCGCGGCCATGGTGCCTGCGCGCTCCAGATCCCGCGGGGGCGCTTTGGTCGCGCGCATAAACGTCGCGAACTGGTCGATGTCATCGGAGGTGTTATTTGGCTCCGCAATGCCCTGCGAATTGCACAGCGTGGTGACTTCGCCCGACGCGCTTCGTGACCGGAGCTGCTTCGAGAACATCTACGTAGAGAACCTGCCCGTGGATTACTCCGCCGGAGTCAAGCTGTTGCTTTTTGGCAATCTCGATCAGCTCCTCATCAGGCACCGCTTCGACAAAGCCGTCGCCCAAGGTGCTGAGTGACATGCGCAGCGTGCGGACGTACTCCAAGGCCGGCACATGCTCGGCCGCTTCAGCGCAGATGGCACGCTGATTGATGAGCGATCGGGGCCCGATCACCATGGAGCTGTTGCCGATCGGTACAACTGGGCCAACGAAACTGCCGGCAGCATCTCTGTGCCCGGCGCGGAGCTCCCGAATTTGGCTTGCGCCGCCATCCGCGATGCTCTGATGGCATTCGCGGCACGGCTGAGCGTTATAGACGGGCCCCAACCCGTCCTTCAGGTCTTCGACTTGATCGAACTGCATTTGTGCCATGTTGTATGCGTCTTGCGTTACGGCATCATTTGTTTTCCCGTCGAACGCTGCAGGAGCCTCGGTGGCGGTATTATCGAAGCTGAAGACAGTCGCGGTTATGAAGACGCCAGTGAACAACGAGGAGTCGCGAAGTCTTGTCCATTTTGGTCCCTCCACTCTAGGGCCAAGACAATGCGTCGAGAACCCCATCCCCAGGCCTGATTGTTCTTTGAGCTAAGGGAGGAGACTATGGCCGTGGGAGAAGGAAGTCTGCTGTCCAAGAGAACCGTCTTGGGACAGGACCCGCGGGCCTGGCCAGGCCAGCTGGCCTTCCGTGATCAGGGTCATACCTTCGACCGCTCAGGTTTACGCGGCACCCGCCTACCTGCGCAAGTGTTCAGAGAGGACCGGGCTCGTCCAGGCGTACCGCGTTCAGTTCGGAGAGGAAGTGCTAGTCTTTGGCGGTGGGGTAGCCGGCTTCGGTCCAGCCGCGCCAGCCGCCGTCCATCGAGAGGACGTTCGTGTAGCCCATCTTCTTGAGGTTCTCGGCGGCGAGCGCTGAGCGGAACCCCCCACCGCAATAGAGCACAAGCGGCTCGCTCTTGTCCGGGACGCGCTGTTCGATATCGCGCTCGATGATGCCCTTGCCAAGATGAATGGCGCCCGGCAGGTGGCCGCGCGCCCATTCGCTTTCCTCGCGCACGTCCACCAGAATGAACCTGTCACCGGCATCGAGCCGTTCTTTCACTTTGTGAATATCTGTTTCGCGGATGCGCATCTTGGCGTCTTCGACCAGTTTCAAGAATGCGGGCGAGTGCTTCATGGCCAAACCTCCGGAGGCCACTGCGGGCATGGCGATCCCGAGAGACAGAGAATAGCAGACTACGGAGGCCAGTAAACTGCCAGTCCGAGAGTCAAGACGTGGAAGGGGTCTGAGGCCCAAGGCAAGGAGTACACGGTGAACGAATGCTTATGGCTTGGCCGGAGCTGACGGCGTCTTCTTCGCGAGCGAACGTAGGTAATTGATCAGGTTCCAGCGCTGCTCGGGCTTCATGCGGTCTTCGTCGCCCGGCATTTTTCCCTTGCCCTTGGCGAGGAGGTAGTAGAGCTCGCCGTCAGTCAGGCCCTTCAGCGTTGCGGGGTCGCGGTAATCGCGCAGCTTGAGCCCCATCGAGTCGGCCAAATCGCCTTTGCCGTCGCCGTCCTTGCCATGGCACATGGCGCAGTCGAAGCCGTAGATTTTCTTTCCCAGCGCAATCGAGGTCGGAGTCGGCTTGGTGGGATTCTGGCGGCTGGCCTCTTCGGGAGGAATCCTAAACTCGGCCGTCTCCTTCGCCGCCTCCTGCTCTGCCTCGGAAAGAGTTGCCAGGTTGCCCCACAAGAGCAGCGCGACCACCGCAGCCGTTCCGCGCATGACCACCTCCGGCGCGCAAGGCCACCGAGCAGCGATTCCCGGAAGAGAACGCGTTGCCTACCATTCTACGTCACAACCTGGAGGTCGCGCCAATTTCTTCCGGTCCTGAGGTCCACTTGCAAGGGCACGCGGAGCGCGTAGACGTTCTCCATCGCCGGCTTCACCAGCGCCCGAACGCGGTCGAGCTCGTCAAGCGGGACCTCGAAGAGCAGCTCATCGTGGACCTGCAAGATCATCTTCGTTTGCAGGCGTTTGGCCTCGAGCTGCCGCCCGATTTCAATCATGGCCAGCTTGATCAGATCGGCGGCGGTGCCCTGTAAAGGCGTGTTGAGAGCGGTGCGCTCGGCTAAGCTGCGCAGGTTTGGCAGCGGCGAGTTGATCTCCGGGATGGGCCGGATGCGGCCGAAAAGTGTTCGCGTGAAGCCGCTCTTGCGGACTTCGGCGAGCGAGCCATTGAGGTACTCCTTCACGCCGCGGTAGCGCTCGAAATACGCAGCGATGAACTGCGCCGCTTCCTTCTGATCGATGCCGAGCTGCTGCGCCAGTCCGAAGGGCGAAAGACCGTAGATGATGCCGAAGTTGATCACCTTGGCGGCGCGACGATGCTCGGCAGATTTCGACCCGGCACTCGCGCCGAACACCTCCTGCGCCGTACGCGCATGGATGTCTTCGCCCTGGCGGAAGGCCTCGATCAGCACGGGGTCTTCGGAGAAGTGGGCCAGGATGCGCAGCTCGATCTGCGAGTAGTCCGCGGAGAGCAGTTTCCAGCGCGGCCCGGCCACAAACGCGGCGCGGATCTGCCGGCCAAGCTCGGTGCGCACGGGAATGTTCTGCAAGTTGGGGTCGGAGGAGCTCAGCCGGCCGGTTGCCGTGCCGGTCTGGCTGAAGCTGGTATGCAGCCGGCCCGTACTCGGGTGGATCAGCCTCGGCAGCGAGTCCACGTAAGTGGACTTGAGCTTAGCGACCTCGCGGTATTCGAGCACTTTGCGCGGCAGCTGGTGCAGCAGCGCGAGCTCTTCGAGCACGTCGGCGGCCGTCGAACGCGACTTCGAGCGGCCGCGGCGCGAAGCCGTCTCGAGATTGAGCTTGTCGAAGAGGATCTCCGCGAGCTGGGGCGGCGAATTGATGTTGAACTCCGTGCCAGCGAGCTCCCAGATGCGCCGTTCGAGATTGCGCACTTCGCGCTGCATCGCGATCGACATCACCGCGAGCGCGTCCGGGTCCACGCGCACGCCGTGCCGCTCCATCGCCGCAAGGATGGGAGCCAGCGGCAGATCAATTCTTTCGTACACCTCCCCAAGGCCGCGACCTTCGACTTCGGCGCGCAGCAAGGGCACGACTCGCTGGAGGTAATCCGCGCGTTCGCCAGCCACGCCCGATAGGCTCACGCTCAG
Source organism: Candidatus Acidiferrales bacterium (assembly GCA_035258565.1). Classification (GTDB taxonomy): domain Bacteria; phylum Acidobacteriota; class Terriglobia; order Acidiferrales; family UBA7541; genus DATFXF01. The sequence continues at coordinate 16,437 of DATFXF010000306.1, read as the reverse complement.
GTGGCGCAGGACGAGTTCGCCCAGATCGTGCTTGGCCGTGGTCGGCTGGAGCAAGTAGGAATAGAGCATCGTCGCATGCCGCAGGCCCGCCACGCGGCCCTCGCCAGGGCCAAATGCCAGCAGGTGGACGAGCTTGGGGTCATGGACAATCTTCGGGCGCTCGGGGTTCGCAAGCCAGGAGCGGAGAGCCGCCAGCGTCTCTCCTTTTTCATCGAGCCACGCCGTGCGCGCCACTCCCGGCTGCGGCGAAAGCTCCATGGCCACCGGGCGGCTGCCGAAGCCCTCCGCTTCGCGTTCTCCGGAGGCCAGGTCGAGCCACAGGGCAACCTCCTGCTCACGCCCGAGCGAGGCGAGAAAGTCATGCACGGCCTGTGGCGATTCGAGCTGCGCGTAGTCGGTGCGCTGGGCGGCAGCTGCAGCGGCAGACGATGGTGCCAGGTCGCGCAGCAGAGAAGTAAAGCCCAGCTCGGCATAGAGCGCGCGCAGCGCCTCCAGGTCCGGCGCGCGCCGGCGCAGGGCCTCCAATTCGAGCGGGACCGGAACGTCGGTCGAGATCGTGGCCAGCTGCTTGGAGAGCAGCACCTGCTCGCGCGATTCGAGCAGGGCCTCTCGGTAGCGCTTGCTCTCGACTTCCTGGGCATGCTCGAGAGCGGCTTCTGCAGAGCCAAACCGCTGGATCAACTCACGCGCGCCCTTGTCCCCGATGCCCTTGGCACCGGGGATGTTATCAATCGAATCGCCCATGAGTGCCATCACGTCGGGTACCTTTTCGGGTCTTACGCCGAGCAGTTCTTCGACCTTGGCGTCGTCCACGACCAGATCGTCCTTGGTGGGGATCAGCACCCGGACGTGGTCGCCGACCAGTTGGAGCATGTCTTTATCGCTGGTGACGATGTACACCTCGAGGCCCTTCTCGGCGGCCTGGCGGGCCAGTGCGCCGATCACATCGTCGGCCTCGTAGCCTTCGTATTCGAGGATCGGGAGGCACATCGCACCGCACAGGCGCCGCACATACGGCAACTGCTCGGAGAGATCCTCGGGCATGGGTGGCCGCGTGGCCTTGTACTCGGCGAAGAGCTTGTCGCGGAAGGTCGGCGCCGCCACATCGAACACGACGGCAAGGTAGTCGGGCTTCCAGTCCTCGAGCAGCCGTCGGAGCATGTTGGCGAAGACGTAGGGCACTTTCGTCGGCACGCCCTGCGGGCTGCGGAGACGGTCCATCGGCGCGTGGTAGGCGCGAAAGATGTAGCCCATCGCGTCGATCAGGAAGAGCTTCTCTGGGTTCGCGGCCGACATCCCGCGGGAGTATAGCAAATGCGCCTTGTTCCCAGACGCCCGTCCGAGTGCGGGGAGCCCAAGAAGAAACTATCGCAAGCGGGAGATGGCGGAACGTATGCGCGCTTGGACCTCGCGCATGGCATCCTCGCCCGGATAAGGGTGACGCGGCCAGAAGAAGCCGCGTAGGCCGTCCTTCTTGCGCCGCGGCACGATGTGCACGTGCAGATGCGGAACGCTCTGGCTGACGCGGTTGTTGATGGCCACGAACGTCCCCTCGGCCTTCATGCCCAGTTCGACGGCCCGAGCCAGGAGCTGGGTGTTCGCGAAAAACGTTCCCAGCAATTCCTGGGGCAGGTCAGCGAGCGTTTCGATGTGCGCGCGCGGGATCAGCAGGCAATGGCCCGGAAAGAGCGGGCGATGATCAAGAAACGCCAGAGAAACCTCATCCTCGAAGACCGGAAAGGCTTCCAGCTCGCCGCGCGCCATGGCACAGAAGCGGCAGGTCTCGTCCCAGTTGCGCGCGGGGCTCGTGGGCTGCCTCACGGGCGTCGGACCGGCCGGTCTCCGCGACAGGTCACCGCAGATACCCCGGTGGAGCTATGCTATCTTAGCTCCTGCGCCGGAGCATCTCCTCAGGCCGGCGCTAGCCAATCATCTCATGGGCAAGCGAGCCTCCACCTCCCGAGACGCGGCGGCCACTGCGCCGACCCTCCGCCCGCACGCGTCCGCGAGCACCGCCACTGCTCGCCGAGCGCTCCCTTCGCTTGCCGAGATCTTCGGCGAGGGCGGTCTGCTCAAGAAGTGCCTGCGCGGAGCCTATGAATTTCGGCCCTCGCAGCAACAGATGGCGGAAATGGTTGAAGACGCGTTTCGGAACAAGCACCACGCGCTCATCGAAGCAGGCACCGGTACAGGCAAGACGCTGGCCTACCTGATCCCGGCGATCCGCAGCGGGCGGCGCGTGGTCGTCTCGACAGCCACCAAATCGCTTCAGGAACAGCTCTTCCACAAGGATGTGCCCTTCCTCGAAAAGCACTTTGCCCCGGACTTGAAGGTGGCGGTCATGAAAGGCCGCAGTAATTTCGTGTGCCGGCAAAAGGTCCACCTGATGGAAGCCCAGCCTCCGCTCAAAGGCCTGGACGAGGCGGACTGGTTCGTCCAGATCCGCGATTGGGAAAGAATGACCGAGACGGGCGACCGCGCCGAGCTCAACTTCCTGCCCGACGACGCCGAGCTGTGGCAGCAACTCGACGCGCGCCGCGAAGCGTGCACCGGCCAGAAATGCCCCGAGTTCAGCCGGTGCTTTATCACCCGGATGCACCAGCGCGCGCACGAAGCGGACCTCATCATCGTCAACCATCATCTCTTCTTCGCCGACCTGGCGCTGCGCCGGGATGACTTCGGAAGCATCCTGCCGGGGTACTCGGCGGTGGTGTTCGACGAGGCGCACGAGATCGAGGACGTGGCCAGCGAATACTTTGGCCGGCAGATTTCGAGTTACCGCTTCGAGGAGCTGGCGCGCGATGCTGAGCACGCGCTGCGCCTCACGGACCTTGCTGCGCACACTGTTCTGCGGCGCGTGGCGCGCCTGCGGGAGCGTGCGCGCAGTTTCTTTGAAAGGTTCCCCTCGCGTGAGGGGCGCTTCGCCTTTGAAAGCGAGCAGCGCTCGAGCTTCCTTGAGCAAAACCGCGAGGCCTATGAGGAGTTGGCCCGGGCCGTGAAGAACCTGGAGACCGAAATCGCCGCGCTGCCAAGCAAGCCGGACGAAGTGCTGGCGATTGCGCGGCGGGCCTTCGAGCTGCGGGGCGAGCTGGCCTTTCTGCTCGAGAGCAGCGAGCGGAACTACGTCTATTGGTTCGAGCGTCGCGGCAAGGGAGTCTTTGTTGTGGCCACGCCGATCGACGTCGGCGGCATCCTGCGCGAGCGGCTCTTCGAACCGTTCGACACGGTCGTGCTGACTTCGGCCACGCTGGCAGTGGGCGGGCGATTCGAATTCCTCAAGCAGCGGCTGGGAATCCCGGCCGCGCACGAGCGCGTCTTGCCCCACGAATTCGATTTCTCGCGGCAGGCGCTACTGTACATCCCCGCCGCGCTCCCCGACGTGCGCGACCCTCGTTTCACCGAGCAAGCCGCTCAAGAGGTGGCGCGGCTGCTGGAACTCTCCCGCGGCCGAGCTTTTTGCCTCTTCACCAGCTACAGCCAGATGAAGGAGATTTATGAGCGCGTCCGCGCGCGGAGCTCCTTTCCGCTGTTCCTGCAGGGCACCGCGCCGCGGTCGGTGCTGCTCGAGCGCTTCCGCATGACTCCGAACGCGGTGCTGTTTGCCACCGCCAGCTTCTGGCAGGGCGTGGACGTGCCCGGCGAGCAGCTTTCCTCGGTGATCATTGACCGGCTGCCGTTTGCCGTGCCAACTGACCCTGTCGTCGCCGCGCGCGTCGAAGCCTTGCAGGAGGAGGGCCGCAGCGCCTTCGCGGAATACCAGGTGCCGGAAGCCGTACTGGCCCTCAAGCAGGGGTTCGGCCGGCTGATCCGCTCGAAGAGCGACCGGGGCGTGCTGGCCATCCTCGATAACCGTATCCTGCGAATGCAGTATGGTAAGATTTTTCTGGGGTCGCTCCCCGAGTACGGCGTCACCCAAAACCTCGCCGAGGTCGCTCGATTCCTCGAACAACCGCAATAACGTCGCATTCGAGGTCTTCCGACGACGGGCGGCCTCCCGGCGAAGGCACGGACTCGCTGACCTAGATAAAGGACGGTTATGTTTCAAGTGAGCGTGGAGGAAACCTTTTCCGCTGGGCACGCGCTGCGCGGCTACCGAGGCAAGTGCGAGAACCCCCACGGGCACAATTACAAGGTCCGGGTAACGCTCGAAGGGCCGGCACTCGATTCGGTTGGGCTACTCTACGATTTCGTTGAACTGAAGCGGAAGATCCACGACGTGATCCAGGCGCTCGACCACAAATACCTGAACGATCTCTCCCCTTTCGACGCCCTCAATCCCTCGGCAGAAAATATCGCCAAGTATTTTTACGAGCAGGTGACCAAGCAAATGCGCGAGACGCCGAACGGGGCGCGCATCGCGAGCATCACCGTCTGGGAAACCGACATGACCCGAGCCACCTACTGGCCCTAGAGCGCGTGTCGTTTTGAGCGGCAAGGGTGAAGAAAGTGAACCGCGCCTTTTTGATCATCTTCGTGCCAGCGATTCTGGTGGCAGTGGGCTACTGGGCTGTCACCGCGCGGCTCGGCGTGCGGCTCGAGCTGACGCGCCTCGTCGCGGCCGGTGCCGGATTCCTCGCGGCCGCAGGAGTCGTGTATCTCTACCGTCGGCGAAAAGCGCGACCCCGTGGCAACTAAGCCATGGTCTTCGCCCAAATCTTCAAGTCCACCCCGGGCGAAAGCAGCTGACAACCCGGTCGGTTTACTCGCAAAAGATCCGGACCTTCTTCCCGTTCCCCTTTTCGGTGTCCACATTTATATTCTCAATCGCTTCCGCTAACTCCTTGTCCTTCATGGCCGCAAAGGCAGACAAATCGATGCCATGTTCGGCCAGCTTTTCCCCGACCTTCAGGGGAAGCACGGCCAGGAGCTTGCCCGCGCGCGTAAAAGAGAGCGGCAGCCGAAGATTGACTTGGTCTTCCCCCGGCCTTTCCACAACAATGCGCAGATAACATTGCCTCTTGGCCTCGGGCGCTGCCCCAGCCTCCGTCTTTTCCCGGGAAGTCTGATCCGAGGGCGAACCCGTCAGCTTGTCGAGAAGCTTCTCAGCCTCCTGCGTAGTGATTTTCCCTTGCGCCAGCATTTCAAGTACTTTCCTTCTTTCAGCAGACACGGTTACTTCCCTCCTCCCTCTGTTTAACCTCTCAAGCGCCTCTTCCACGGTAAGTTCCCCACGGGAGAGCTGCTCCAAAACGTATAAGTTTGGCGAGGGCGCCTCGAAGTTCTTATCGAGTGCTGCGGCAATGGCATTCAGGCGATTCTTGACCGTGGGATAGCTGATCCCGAACAGGCTTTCCGTCTTCTTAAGGGAACAAAATAATCTTTATTAATCATACGTAAAGGAGCTTGACTTGGTTGCAGTCAGCGCATTTCCCGGCTCGCCTTTTTCGGCCTTATTCACGAAGCGCGCAACCAAGCTAATTGGCGCGTGCTCCCTTGGCGCGAGGGGCCGCAACAAGCCGGAGCTGTGCGCTTGCTCGACAGGCAGACTCTGAACGATCCCCTGATCGGCGTTATGCTACGCGTCTCGTGCCGGAGCCGGAGTTCCTGAAAAGAAGCATTCGGACTATACTCGGATCGTCATGGGCGGAAATAACCTTCTTCCCAGAGCGGTCGTGCTGCTGAGTGGGGGGATGGACTCCTGCGTCACGGTGGCCATGGCCCGCGAGACGCATCGGCTGGCGCTCACCCATGCGAGCTACGGCCAGCGGACCGAGCGGCGTGAGCGCCAGGCGTTCGAGGAGATCGCCGAATTTTATGGCGTGCGGGACCGTCTGGCGGTGCGCCTGGACCACTTTGCCCAAATTGGCGGCTCGGCCTTGACTGACGCGCGCATTCCCGTGCCGGAGCGAGAACTGCCACCAACAGCCGAGCGCCCGAAGTCGATTCCGCCGACCTACGTGCCCTTCCGCAATACTCATTTTCTCTCGGTCGCGGTGAGCTGGGCGGAGGTGATCGGCGCGACAAGCGTGTTCATAGGCGCGGTGGCGGAAGACAGCTCGGGGTACCCGGACTGCCGGCCGGAATACTATCGAGTGTTTGCGGAGCTGGTGCGCGCGGGCACCAGGCCGGAGACACGGATCAAAATCGTCACGCCGGCGATCGGGATGCGCAAGAGTGAGATTGTGCGGCGGGGCATCGAACTGGGCGCGCCGCTGCATCTAACCTGGTCATGCTACCAGTTCGAGGATGCTGCCTGCGGCGCCTGCGACAGTTGCCGGCTACGGCTGCAGGCCTTCGCCGAAGCCGGCTGTGCCGACCCGATCCCCTATCGGATGCCGGTGGCGTGATAAGATTCCCCGAGGACCGTCTCGCTTGACCAACCTTCGAAGGGGGGAAGTGTCACCATGAGCCGTATGAATATCGTTTGCGTGGTTGTGGCCTTGGCCCTGGCGCTCGGGCCGCTCTCCGCGTGGCTGGCCCCCGAAGCGGCTGCACAATCGCTCGGCACCCTGACCGGTGAAGTGCGCGACCTCGAAGGCAAGCCGTTCGCCGATGTCACCCTGATCATCAAGAACAGCGAGATGGGGCAGACATTCGAGACCAAGACAGACAAGAGCGGCAAATACTTCCAATCGGGCCTGCGCGGCGGGATCTATATCGTGACGGTGAAGGTGAAGGACCAGGTGGTCTACGAGACGAATACCCGGGTGAGCTCGGGCGAGGAAGCGAAGCTCAACTTCAACTTCAAGGAGCTCTCGCAAAAACAGGGTGCAGCAGCGATCGAAGCACAGAAAAAGCAGGAAGAGGAAAAGAAAAAGTTTGAGAATCTGAAGGGGCACTTCGATAGCGGCGTCGCAGCGCTCGAGCAGGCCAAGACCCTCCGCGCCGAGGCGCAGCGCACGCCGGCAGGCCAGCGCGGCCCGCTCCAGCAAAAGCTGAACGACCTCTACGGAACGGCGATCAATGAATTGCAGTCGGCGGAGAAGGCTGCGGGGGAGAAAGACCCCAACCGCCACATCGTGCTGGCCAAGCTGGGTGAGTCCTATGAAATGTCCGGGCGCTTTGAGGAAGCAGCGGCGGCCTATCAGAAAGCGATCGAGTTGAAGCCTGACCAGGCGGGCTACTACAACAACCTGGGCAACGCGCTCGCCAAATTGGGAAAGATTGATGAAGCGCAGGCAGCTTACCAGAAGAGCGTCTCCTTGGATCCGGCAAATGCTGCCAGCGCGTGGCGCAATCTGGGGATCGTGCTGTACAACGCCGGCAAGTCGAAGGAGGCGGTTGAGCCCTTGCGCAAGGCCACGGAGCTTGATCCGAAGAACGCCCAGGGCTGGTATCTGCTGGGGGCCGCGTTGGTCGGAGCGATGGGGTCGAAGCAGGAGGGTGACAGGGTGATTCCTGTCCTCCAGCCGGGCACCATCGAGGCCTACCAGAAATGCATCGAGGTTGACCCCAACGGCGCGTATGGGGCGCAGTGTAAGCAAGGCCTCGAGCAGCTCGAGGCCATGGGCGTAGGCATCCCCACCAAATTGAAGACCAGGCCCAAGAAGTAGCCCGGCCGGTCTCTGAGAGAAGCTCTCTCGGTAGCGCTCTCCCGAGCGCCCACAGCACATTCGTACTCCCCAAGTACCACTCCGGCAGGACTCGCGTCCCATGGACAGAGTCGCCACTTCCCGCCAGAATGGGCCCACCGCACAAAAATATTGCGGGTTCTGAGGAGACGAGCGATGAGGGAGCTTTGGTGGTGCCTGGATTGCCGCAGGATGGTCGAGCTGGACAGGCATGGTCGCTGCTCGACCTGCGACTCGGACGCCGTGGACCCTGCTGAGCGAAGTCGCCTGTGGACCAATCTGGAAGCGGTCGCTGTGGATCCGGCCACCGTGGACGCTGAGTACGCTCGCGTGATCTAGCCGCCTTCTCGAAGTCCTCCAACATCAAGAATCCAAGCCGGGCCGTTCTGGTATCCTGTTCTCAGGCGATGCTCATTCCGCGGAGGATGGCGTCCTCCAGACGGGGGAGAGTATGCGGAAGCTAAACGCGGACCTGGTTCGCGAAGGCAACTAACAGGGCGCATGCGCGAGAACCTCAGGCGCTACCCGCCCGGCCCCGAGCCTCACTTTCTGATTGGTAATTTTCCTTTGGGTAGCCGCGACCCGCTGGCACTTCTGACCAGCTGGGCCCGCCGGTTCGGCGACATCTTTTACTACCGAGCAGGTTGGATCCACGTCTACTTCCTCAACCATCCAGACTACATTGAGGAGGTGCTGGTCAGCCAGCACCAGAATTTCATCAAGGACCGGGTGCTGCGAAACAGCCGCTGGTTTTTTGGCGACGGTTTACTCACCAGCGAAGGAGCGCAATGGCTGCGACAGAGGCGGCTCAGCCAGCCAGCTTTTCACCGCGAACGGGTAAGCTCGTATGCCTGCACGATCACAAGGTACACCGAGGAGATGCTAAACACCTGGAAAGACGGCGAAAACCGCGATATCCACCAGGAAATGATGCACCTCACCGTGAAGATTGTGGCCAAAGTGCTCTTCAACGTGGAAGTAAGAGAAGAGACCGAAAGGGTAGCCTTCGCCCTGAATGTGCTGATGCAACAAGGCACGGGCGGCCGGATGGTGCTTCCTGCATTTTTGCGCTACCTGCCTCTGCCCGCCGTCCTGCGCGTCCGACGGGCGGTTCACCAGCTAGATGAGATCGTGTATGGCATCATTCGGCAGCGTCGTGCAAATGGCGCGGACACGGGGGACCTGCTTTCCATGCTATTGCAGGCCAAGGATGAGGACGGAAGCCAGATGACTGATCGGCAGTTGCGAGACGAAGTCATGACCTTTCTTCTCGCGGGGCATGAGACCACCGCCCTATCCCTGTCCTGGATATGGTACCTGCTTAGCCAGTACCCGGAGGTCGAGCACAAGCTCGGGCAAGAGTTCGAGCAAGTGCTGGGCGGCGACAGCCCGCAGGCACAGGACCTGGCTCGACTTCCCTATACCGAGAAGGTGGTGAAAGAAGCCCTGCGCCTTTATCCACCGGCGTGGGGTGTTGGGCGAACCGCAGCGAAGGACTGCGAGATTGGCGGCTACCCCGTGCCAGCGGGAGCGAATGTGGTTATGAGCCAATGGATTACGCACCGCGACCCACGCTTCCATCCCCGTGCCGAAACTTTCGATCCCGATCGCTGGTCCAATGATGGCACTCAAGGCCTTCCCAAGTTCGCCTACTTCCCTTTCGGCGGCGGACCCCGATTGTGCATCGGTGCATCTTTCGCCTTGATGGAGGCGGCCTTGCTACTAGCGACGATTGCCCAGAAGTTTCAACTGCGAATGGTTCCCGGCCACCCCGTCATTCCTGTCCCGAGCGTTACGCTCCGGCCAAAGAACGGAATCCGCATGCTCGTGCAGGAAAGATAGAACGATCGTCTTGCGCCACAGCGAGGCGTCTGGAGATTGCACCTGGCCGAGTAGCCTGTTTCATTCTCGCACTGGCGTGGCGCGGGGAGCGCGCTGGGCGGCCCAGCAGGATTTTGCATTGTGGCAGTTCACGGTGGCCACGAGCGTTTTGTGCAACGCGGCCTTCTCCTCGCTGGAGAGCGATGTGAAAGTATTGCGCAGCTCTTCGGGATCGGTAGCGAGGTCGTGGTACTCCTTCTCCCCCGTCGACGTACTCGACGTAAAGCGAGGTGCGTGAACGGATGGCTTCGTAGGTGGTGGGGTTTCCGCTGCGGACAGCGGGCAGGTCCGGATCAACGACGTTGCGCACTGGGCCGTGGTGCTCGACGAGGGTGACGGTGCGCCAGTCCTCGACGTTTTGCCCGTGGAAGAGCGGCACGAGGCTGACGCCGTCCACATTTCGCGGGGCGGCGGCGCCGGCAAGCTCGGTGAAGGTGGGGCACAAGTCGATGTTCTCGACAACTTCTTCGACGGTACGCTAGCTACGACCAATGCCTGGAACCGGCTTAGCATTGCGGCGAGAACTGTACCCGGAACGTATCAGCCGGCCAAGACGCGCGAACTCAAAAGAGGCGCGTAGGTCAGGACGAGGCAATTCCGAAAACTTCCGAGCGGATTGCAGTCAGGCTAGCAGATCCATAGCAATAAAAAGTGCGATAGTATTTCCCCCAAGAATATGACCTGGCGTGGAACAATCCGGTCAATGGGTCAATCGAATGAGGTCGCCAGCGGTTTGGGCCGCAACATCGCTGAAGCTGTCCTCGCATCGGGCGATCACCTCGTCGCAACGGCCCGCGATCCTCGCCGCCTTGCAGATCTGATGGCGAAGTATGGCGATCAGGTTCGCACCGCTCCCCTCGACGTGGCAGATGAGGATGCGGCCAAAGCCGCTGTGCAGGTGGCCGTGGACGCGTTCGGGCGTCTCGATGTTGTCGTGAACAACGCGGGGTATGGTGACGTTGCAAAAGACACTGAAACGGATCAACTCCCGGACGGTCGGCAAACAGGAAGTGATCCGGTTCCTTCCTGTTTGCCCGTCAACCAACCGTAGCTTCTGACCGACATGGCTCGCAGTTGTTTGCTCGACCAGTTGCGTGATATTCAAAATTCCTGAAGTGCAAAGCAATATTATCCAAGACCCGCTGGATGCAGCACCGCTATTCTCTGACCACCAAAAACCGGCATTGACCGGTAGGCTGGCTCGGAGTTCCAACACCTTGCGTAGAGGATGCCGACGTGAGTTCGGGAAAGGAATTGCATCAGATGAGCAAACAAGTTGCCGCTCAAGGTCTGGATTGCGACCCGGAGACCTTTCGGAATCATTTGCAGAAGGCATCAGAGCTTGTCGTTCGGTTATACGCAGGGCTCGACCGTGCTCGGAATCACCCCTGCGAAAAATCGGGTCGACATCGCCTCATTGTTCGACGAACCTTTGCCTGAAGCACCTCAGCGGTATCTGGCGGACCGAATCAACCATCCGAGGATTTTGTCCGGCTTGCGCCGGTTCCGCTGTCTGTAGGGTGTTTCCAGTACCGCACCTCGGACACTTCCGTCCATAAAAATGAGCAATACCTGGACGACTTGAACAGCCGGCTGCTGGAGGCGTTGGAGAGAGACGGGCGGGTGTTTCTATCGGGGACGAAGATTCATGGGAAGAAACCGCTTCGGCCGTGCAGTGTGAATCACCGCTTGCGCCACAAGGATGTGGACTATCTGTTGGATGTGATCCGGGATGTAGGCCGTTCTTTGGTCGACAAAGCCCAATCCGTCTGACACCATGGACAAGTGACCACTGAGGTTGGAATGTCATACATCCGAGAGAAAACGATCGCAGGGCTGAAGCGAGGCGACTCTTTCACTGTTTCACGCACATTCATGGAACACGATACGACGGCTTTTGCGGACATCGGCAGAGACTATAACCCTGTGCATTTTGATCTTCGCTTTGCAAAGGCGAAGAATTTTCATGGCCCAATTTGTCAGGGACTCTTGGTTGCCAGCCTACTCACTGAGATCGGTGGACAAATTGGGTGGTTGGCATCGGGAATGAATTTTCGTTTCAAGAAGCCGGTATATTTTGGGGACACAATAGAATGTTGCTTCACTATCACCGAGCTTGATGACCGCAACAGAGCCAAAGCTGAGGTGGTGTTCAAAAACCAGCGGGATGAAACTGTCATAGAAGCATATGTAACTGGCATTACGCCCGGCCTTCCGGAAAGGCGCGTCATGGAGGTCATGATGGCAGAAGGAGATCCGACCAATAAATGTCGCTAAAAATCTGGCGACCGGCTTTCGTGAACTCTAACACCGCATGCCCGGGCAATCATGTGGGACAGCACTCAGTCAACGCTATATTGGCAGTCGAGCCGATGTAACTGAGCATGCATATCTTTTTCATAGTGACATGCGCTCGCTGGCTAGCACCTGGGACAAACCGCAGCATACTTGCCGGGTGTAACCCCCAGCGTCCCCTTGAAGCACCGCGCACCATTGTCTGGTATTTGTCCGGCACCATTCCCACGTGCTTGTGAAACACTCGATCCTGCCGGCCCAGTCCGGTGTCACGCTCTCCAGATAATGGCAGTTGCTCGATCCGCAGCGGCCAGTGACGTCTCGGTTTAGGTCCCAGTTGTTCACAATCAGCAGTTCCAATGGCGGTGGGTATCCTGGCCGTGCGCGATGCGGAGCAGATGGTTATCACCAGCTCCCGAGACGAGACGATCGTTCTGGTCCATGTACATATAGAAGCCGCCCAGGCGGCCACTGGTGGGCATGTCGAGCGACGCGAGAATGGCCAAGCCTTCGGGGGTGAGAAGACGCAGCGAAGCGTGCCTCGTCGCCGTGTCAATACAGTAAGCGAACACGTTGCCGCGCTTGTCGAGGACCAAGGTGGGGCGAGGGAACCCGATGTTGTCACGCTGATGCTGACTGGGCCGTTTCCTGGACCAATCAGCGGGGACAGATCGGACGAGTAGGAATCATTGTGTTCGGCTGCGGCCCCGCCCGCGGCCATGAAAGGGGTTTTGCGGTCGGAGACAGCGAGCAAGCTGCGAAGATGGAGCGCCGGTGTTCTTGCCATTCGTTGGCGAAACCCGCCGCCCCGTTGCGTTGAGGTGCATCCGCAGAAGAAGTGCAGCCAACAAAATCGGCCTCACGGAACACCTCACGATTAATCTCCGCGACACATGCCAGCCACACCAGATGATGTTCACAAGTCGTTCGCCCCATGCTGACCTCGAGATCATCAATATTTTGAATCCGATCTATCTCATCTTTTCAAAAAATCTTGATGCCTTCTTTACAGTCACAATGGTAGGTTCCACTCCACATTGCGCTCGCTCGGCGACTGGAATTGGCGCTGCTCCTCGACAAGGTTCGACGGCCAAACAGCGCCCATGTTTGGCTGCCAGTGCCGCTCGCTTCAGGCCTCGGGCCGACTGCCACTGCTGCCGCAACCTGACGAAGCCGAAGGTAAGTGTGCCTCAAGCTAGGAGTGTGCCCATGACCCTATGTTCTGCGGTTTCCCGATCCCCGACCGCACAGCCAGAACGGGCTGTGCTAGAATGCTCCAAGAAATTGTCCGCTATGGCTATTGTTGATACCAGTAACCTCCGTGTGATCGAGCGCCTGCCAGGCTGGCGCGGACGCTATTTCCACTCGCCGAGCATGACCTTCGCGCACTACGATTTCGCGCGCGACTCATCCATCCACGAGCACTTCCATCCTCAAGAAGAGGTCTGGGAGGTAATCGAGGGTGAGATCGAGATGACCATCGATGGCGTGGCCCAGATTGTCAAACCAGGTTTGGTGGCGATCGTGCCCGGGGGTGTCCGGCATTCGGTCAAATCCCTTACTGAAGGCCGGGCGATCATCGTCGACTATCCGCTGAGGCGCGATCTCGACTAGGCGGGAGACAGCAGCGCTGGGTTAGGGAGACCAGCGGATCAGCGCCCAACGGCGCAAGATTACGTTGCCTGCCCTTCGAGACTCAGCTACAGACCCCCGGGCCAGCCTCAGAAAGCAGAGCGTTTACCCGGCATATTCAAAACTTCTCCAAGCAAGCTCCGCGTAAGCTCCTGACATTGTATATGTCTCAAAGCGTGGGGTGTTTGGCGTGTCGGAAACACGCACCCTTAGGGCCATCCCCCGGTTACGGCGTTATGCCGCGAAACACTCGCCTGACTCTTGTTGCGCACCCCAGCGTTCGCTAGACTAACCCCTCTTTGAGAGCCGGGATGGTCAAAGTGAAACAGGCCGTGAAGCTGATCCTGGTGATCGCCCTCAGCCTTTGGACCGTGAGCGCATATGCTCAGTCAACGCTTGACGTTCGGGTTACCGACCAGCAAGGGCGCGCACTTCCGAATGCCGCGCTCACACTGAAACAAGAGGGAGGCGAAAAGCATGGCGTTACACGTGCCGACGGTGGCTTCAGGTTCCTAGGACTGGCGGCAGGGGAATACGAGTTGGTCGCAACTGCGGATGGCTATTACACGGCCGAAGCTGAGATCGTGATAAAACCGCGCCAGCCGTTAAGCGTCGGAGTCGAACTCGTTGCGCGGTTGCCATTTCCTCAGAGAGTCGAAGTTCGCTCCGCTGACATTAGCCTTGGCGAGATAAGTACATCGAGGTTTCTAACCCATTCCGAACTGGCGTCTCTGCCCAGCATAACCAAGCGGGACATCCCCACCTTATCCCTTTACACCTTTCCCGGCGCGACTCTTAGCCACGACAACTTTGTCCACGTACGCGGCAATGAAGTTTCATTGCAAGAGTCTATTAATGGTGTCTCATTTCTCGAAAACCCACAGCAACAGTTCAGCGCTGGGCTAACGCCTGAATCGTTCGAAACCATCAACATGGTCTCTGGCTCGTTCGCTGCAGAGTACGGGAACAGGTTCGGCGGGATCGTGGACATGACGACGCGGTCAGGACTCGACTTGAAGGGCCATGGCTCGGCTTCCGTGGGGTTGGGCAGCTTCAAGACGAATGACGCATTCGCCGATTACGGCGGAACTGTCGGCAAACTGGGCTATCACTTTTCGGCCAGCGGGTTCACCTCTGACTGGTATTTGAACCCGCCCGAGCCAAAGCAACTTCACGACTTTGGCTTCGGGGCTCGAGGAAGCGGACAGCTGGATTACAGACTGGCAAGAGACAGCCTCAGCCTGTTTGTCATGGGTGGTGGAACGAATTTTGAGCTGCCCAACCTTGCGAAGGACCAGGAGGAAGGACGTAATTCCTTGCGCCGGTTGAGGTCGCAAACGGCCATCCTCAACTGGCAGCACACATTTTCCTCCCAGACGCTCTGGTCAACGTCGATCTACGAGCGAACCTTGGAGGACAGGTTGGCTCCCACCACGGACCCTGTCACACCCTTTGGGGATGGCTCCCGAGCGAGCCTCACCACAGGGATCAAATCGGACTTCTTGCATAGTTGGCGAAGTCACATCTGGAAGGGCGGTTTCGATCTTACCCGAATCCGCTTACGAGAAAGGTTCGCTTTCGATGCGCGGGAGACTCCTCTACCGCCCGAAGATCCAGAGCCTTTCACGTTTCAAGGCAGTTCTGCCGGTGGCCAAGCCAGCTTGTATCTCGAGGACCACATCACTCTGGCCCCAAACTTGACCACCGACATTGGCATTCGCTGGGACTATTTCGACCTCGTGAACACCTTTGTTCAGGTCAGTCCTCGGTTTGCCATCGCTTACCATATTCCGAAAAGCCGCAGCAGCGTGCATTTCGCCTACAACCGGTTCTTCTCACCCCACCCTTTCGAATATGTATTGCTGGCAAACCGCTTCGGCACGGCCGCTGACGACCCAGGCGACCGGGTGGGTACTGTAAAACCGTACCGGCAGCACTATTTCGACCTCGGTTGGAGAGGAGAGCTGCACCGCAGGTTCACGGTTGAGGTGAACGGTTTCTACCATCGTGGCACGACGCCCTTCGAGTACCGCGAAATCAGCATCACCCGGCTCTTCCTCCCAATCAATTCAGCGCGAGCGGTATCCTATGGAGTGGAAACGACTGTGGAACTCAAGCATCTGGAGAAACTCGGTATCTCTGGGCGGCTGCAGTACGCCTATCAGCGTACATTTTTCTACGGCCCTATCTCGGGCGGTTTCGCAGTTGGAGAAGACATTCAACCCGGCCAGAAGTTCCTGCCTGCCTTCGACGAGCCGCACAGTGGAACGGCTGCGATTTTCTACCGCCGCCCGTGGCACGACTTTTCTGCCGCCTGGCTCGCTCGGTATGGAAGCGGAACTGCGTCCAAAAATGGCCAGGTTCGCCTACCGACACACACGACGGCCGACTTCACGACAGGTTTAGCCCTCTGGCAACGCGAAGCTGCGGGATTGCGATTGGAGTTCAATCTCGCCAACATCTCAAACAACCGCTACCAGATCGCGAAGGAAAGCGAAGAAACACCCGTCCAGTTTGCCTCACCGCGAATCGTATCCGGGAGGATCAAACTCACTTTCTGAGCCTGGCCTCCGCCCTTTCATCAATTGATCCAAGCAGCCGGTTGGAAAACGGCGCGGCGGGTGGTGGCGAAAGTCGAGCATCATGCGGGGAGTTGTTCCTGCGGGTCGGATGCATCGCAACCAACCTGAAGGCAGACAGCCGCGACGTGGTGCGGTTCTACAATAAGCGAGGCACGGCCGAGCAGTGGATCAAAGAAGGTAAGCAGGCGGTGAAGATGACGCGGTGCGCTATCATCGGTTTCGGACCCAACGAGGTGCGCCGGTGGCTGAGTGTGATCGCCTACAATCTTGGGAATCTGTGGCGGCGATTCGCGCTGCCGCAGCGGATTGGAAACTGGTCGCTGACAAGCCTTCAGCAGCGGCTCGTAAGACCGGCGGTCGGCTGGTGAAACATGCGCGCTATCACTGGCTTTTGCTAGCCGAAGGACATCTGAGTCGGAAGTTGTTCGGCAGCATGGTGGGAATGATCGCGGCGTTGCCGCTGCCGGACGGTTAGCGAACTAGGACAGAAAGCCAACGAGCGCTTGGAAGCCATGGAGCGGGGAAGTGTCGGCGGG
>DATFXF010000305.1:0-7943 GCA_035258565.1 Candidatus Acidiferrales bacterium | reverse complement strand
TTCGCAGGGATGCCAAAAGTTCCACAGCCAGCGCGTTTTTCCTCCCAACCAGCACCGGCGGGTGGCTACCGGGGTGAAACTTCTGGCCGGGCTGCGACTCTAATCACTTGTATGCGCGCCAGGGCCATCTCTTTCGCGGTGCCGGTTCTTGCGGTTGGCCTTTGCGCTCTGCCCGCCGGCACAGCCGGGGAGCGCTCGTCTCCGAATCCACGCCTCCGGGACACCCGTTCGGCATACTCCGAGCGCGCCAGCCGACAGCCGGCGGAGTGGTGGTTCTGGGGCGCGGAGGCCTGGCGTAGAGCGCGAGAAACGGACCTCCCCGTTCTCCTGGACCTGGGAACGATGTGGTGTTCGTTTTGCGAGCAAATGGACCGGGACAGCTACTCCCAGCCAGAGACGGCGGACTCCAGCAACCGCCATTTTGTCGCCGTGAGAGTGGAGTACGATGCCCAGCCCGCGCTTGCAGCCACGATCGAGCCCGCCCAGCCGGTGCTGAACCTGCGCGCCGGATTGCCGGTCACCGCTTGCCTCGTCTAGAGTGAGCGTACGGCGATCGAAGGAGATGGCTTTGACGTGGCACAGGGAGAACAAGGGAATGAAAATGAAAGCCTTGACTCTTCCGCTTTTGCTCTGGGTCACCCTCGCTGTTCCTCTCGAGAGCGCGGACAACCTTCGCCTCAACCCAAGACTGGACTATTCAAGCGACAGTCAGGACGGCCCTCTCATTACCGGCGACCACATGGAAGACGGTGTGGTCGGGGGCCAACCGAATTACATCATCTTTTACGGCGAGGGTTGATTCAATTCCAAGCGGCAGGCTCGCCGCTCGGTAAATCTCTATCAAAAGTATCGCGGCCGGGTGCACTTCGTCGTCGTCGATTTGGACCTGAAGCGCTCGCCCGCCCAACAAGAGCTCGTCAAGAAGTACTACCGGGGTTACATCCCCCACGTCACCATCCTCGATCGAACCGGGAAAGCGGTGTATAACGACCCCGGTGAAGTGGACGAATCGAAGCTTTCCACAGTTCTGGACGCGAGCTTGAAGTAGGGGCGCGGTTCAAGCGGCAGCCTTTTTTGCGGTCACACAGGTTTTGGGGAAGGACCATGAGAAAGTGGCATTTTCTGATTCTGCCGTTCTTTGTTGTAGCCCTGACCGCCAACGCGCAGGAGCCAGGACTTGATTACGCTCCTTGGGACCGCGTGCTGAAGAGATTCGTGACCGAGACGGGCCGGGTGGACTATCGAGCCCTCGAAGCTAGTCCCGCTGACCTGAACCGGTTCGTCGAGCAGATTGCCCGGCGCAGCCCGCTCTCCAACCCCAATGATTTCCCCACGCGCTCGAGCCAGCTGGCTTACTGGATCAATGCGTACAACGCCCTGGTGATGAAAGCGGTGATCGAAAACTGGCCGATCAAGAGTGTGCGCAACCTCGGCCGACTCTACAGTTTCTTCTGGAGCCGAAAACTTGTTGCGGGCGGCAAGGAATACACGTTGAACAACATCGAAGACATCCTTCGCAAGAACTTGGGTGAACCCCGCATCCATTTTGCCATCGTCTGCGCTTCCAATAGTTGCCCCCGATTGCAGCGCGAAGCCTACACCCAGAAAGCACCGAGCGATTGCTCGATGAGGCCGCACGCCTCTACTTCAAAACGCCACGATCACCGGGCAGCCCCAGGTGGACTATGTTAGGATCTACGCCAACCCAGCTGATCGCGCCTTGCTCGACCAGCTCAGAAACCCCAAGGTCGATCACTTCGGCTACGACTGGGGAATCAACGATCTCAACGCTCCCGCGGCTTCCGGAAAATTTGTTGAGAAGGAGGAGACACCGTGATGCGTACGGCGAGGAATCTGCTCGGCCGCCTGTATGGGCGCTTGCTGTTTGTTTCGCCTATGTTTATCGCCCTGCTTGTCGGAGCCTGAAAGGGGTCTTAGACGCGCTGGAGTTTCCAGCGCTTCCTGCAATTGAACTGTTTTTCTCTGACGCAATACGGTTGGCCGCAAAGTGCTACACCTGTGCCCTTCTCGAAGAGCTCGTCGGCGAGTTTCCTCAGAATCCGTTCTTTGCCACCGGGCTTGGCGAGTGAGCCGGTCCTCGCGAGTGCGCCGATGAGGTTGTAACCATGACCAAGCAAGGCATCTGCTCATCCCCGGGGAAGAATTTCACTCCATGATTTCGCTGATCCAGCGCTATGCCCATTGGTTGCACACCCGCTGGCCTGCGGGCACTGTAGAGAAGCTGCCCGTCACCCAAGAGCAGGGCAGGACGACCGTGCCAGGCGTGCGCATTGTGGGTGACCTCACTGGCATTCCCCTGCTGAAGTTCTCCTCGAGGAGCGGCGCGCTCGCGGTGCGGGCCCTTCTCGAAGAACCTGATTTCCGGCCCGGCAAAGTTTCCGAGCCGCAAGTGCTCGACCTGGCCATCATCGGGGGCGGCGTCTCGGGCATTTCGGCGGCCATCGAAGCCAAAGAGGCTCGCCTGAATTTTCGCGTCTTTGAAGCCACCCAACTCTTTTCCACGGTGGTGAATTTCCCCAAGGCCAAGCCCATCTATACCTATCCGACGGAGATGAAGCTCGAGGGCGGGCTGCAAGTCTCCGCAGATATCAAAGAAGCCTTGCTCGAGGAGATGGAGCGGCAACGCCTGGCCGCCGGGATTGAGATAACGCCTGCACGCATTGAGCGCATTGAGCGCAAGGGCGGACTGCTTCTGCTACACCACGGGGATAAGAAAACCGTAACGCAGGCACGGCGCGTGATTGTGGCCATTGGGCGCAGTGGGAACCACCGCAGGCTGGGTTGCCCCGGCGAAGACCTCGATAAGGTTTACAACCGCCTGTACGACCCCAAAGACTTCTACGGGAAAATGGCACTCGTGGTGGGCGGTGGGGACTCGGCCTTGGAAACCGCCATTGCCTTGGCCGCCTGCGGTGCCCACGTGACCCTTTCCTACCGCAAGAAGGAATTTGCGCGGCCCAAGCTCGAGAACGTTGAAAAGCTGAAGATGCTGCTGAAGGATCCCGCCGCCGCTGTAGCCGTCGAAAAACCGGTCTCGGAGCGGGTCACCACCTCCGCCAGTTCGTACATGCGAGGCGGCAAACCGCCTGGCTCCGTGCATCTAGCGCTCGGTACCAACGTCGCGCGCATCGAACCGGATGCCGTGATCTTGAAAGATTCCGAGAACAAGGAAACCCGCGTTCCCAACGATGTGGTTTTCACCATGCTGGGCCGCGAGGCTCCTCTCGAGTTTTTCCGGCGCTCGGACCTCGCCATTCAGGGTGAGTGGAAACCGCAGACGTGGGCCGGTTTTCTTGCGTTTGTGGCGTTCTGCTCGTTCTTGTATATCTGGAAGGCGAACAGCCATCTAAACCAGCTCTTCCAGGCGCACAAGTGGTTCCCCTTTAACGTGCCGGCTTGGCTCGAGCGTCTGGGCGGTGGCATCGCCGAGCAGGCCGCGCGCCCTTCTACCCTGCTGGGTACCTTGGCGATTGACCTCACCCAGCCGGGGTTCTACTACGCATTGGGTTACACCCTCTGCATTCTGCTTTTCGGATGGAGGAGGATCAAACACCGCAAGACTTCTTATGTGCGCGCGCAAACCCTTTCCCTTATGGCCGTGCAAGCCATACCCTTGTTCCTGCTCCCCTACCTAATTCTTCCGCTGCTGGGCCACAACGGCTGGTTCGATACCGGCTCGATGAAGTACATCGCCGATCATCTCTTTCCGGTCGTGAACTACGACCACGGGCGCGAATACTGGCGTGCCTTCGGCTTGATTTTGGCGTGGCCGCTGTTCATTTGGAACGTCTTCACGTCGCAACCGATGTGGTGGTGGCTGGCCATTTCCCTGGTCCAAACCTTGGTCATCATCCCGCTGATCATCTACCGCTGGGGTAAAGGCGCCTATTGCGGCTGGATCTGCTCCTGCGGGGCGCTGGCAGAAACGATGGGCGACATGCACCGCCAGAAAATGCCCCACGGCCCATTCTGGAACCGGGTGAACATGGTCGGGCAAGTCGTGCTGGCAGCAGCCTTTGTGTTGCTCGGTCTGCGCATCGTTAGCTGGGCCTGGCCACAATCTGCGCTAGGCTTGAGGGCCGCAGTCTGGTATGCGGGCCTGCTCGGCCGCTGGTCGGTCCTCGGCCTGGAGCTCAACTACTATCACATCGTGGACATTGGCCTGGCAGGAATCATAGGCCTGGCTTGTTATTTCTGGTTCAGTGGGCGCGTGTGGTGCCGGTTCGCCTGCCCGCTGGCCGCACTGATGCACATCTATGCGCGCTTCTCGAAATATCGCATCTTCGCGGATAAGAAGAAGTGCATCTCCTGCAACGTGTGCACATCGGTGTGCCACCAAGGCATTGACGTGATGAACTTCGCCAACAAGGGCCTGCCCATGGAAGATCCGGAGTGCGTGCGCTGCTCGGCCTGCGTCGAGATGTGTCCCACGGGCACGCTCAGCTTCGGCCGCTTCGGCCGCGCCGGCAGTATCCTCTACGACATCCTGCCCGCCTCGCCGGTGCAAATGCGCGAACCCCACGCCTCGGTCAATCCACCCCAGCAAGTGGCGGCCGTGATCTCGCGGGGTTGACAACCCTCCGCTCCATCTGCCTTGGGGTGTGTACACACCCAGTCGTGCTTCCCCGGCCTCCGCGATCCCTTCCAAAGAGCCCGTGTTTGAGCACGGGGTTGGTCGAACTCGTGGCTTCACGCAAGAGACTCAACCGATAGATAACAAAGGGGATCGTTGGGTTTCCCACCGGATCCCCCTGGAGCGCAAAGGAACCATGCTTACGAGTCGTTTGTGAAACTTTTGAGCGCAGCAGGAATCACACTGTCGATGGCTGAATCTCGTTTGGTCGTGCCCGCGACCGTCGCCGCCCGTCCTGGCTTCGATATTCGTGAGGACGAACATGCCACAGACGCAGCTGGATGCCAACGAGGCGGAGCTGATCAGGCGAGTTTCCGACGGAGAGCGGGAGGCTTTCTACGAGTTAGTGCGTCCCTACGAACGCTCTATCTATGTAACGGCCATCTCTGTGTTGAGAAACGCAGCCGACGCAGAGGAGGTTGCCCAGGAAGCAGTTCTGAAGGCATTCGTGGGGCTTTCGAGCTTCCGCGGGGAATGTAAATTCAGCACCTGGCTCGTACAGATCACTTATAACGAAGCGAGGGTGAGGTTGAGAAAGGACCGTCGGCACCTTTACAATTCGATTGACGAACCACAGCCAGACCGGGAGACTTTTGGCCAAGAGATTATGCGGATTGGCGGCCTATACCTTCCGAGCTGCTCGAGAGAAACGAGGTACGGCAGGCGATAGAGAATGCAATCGGTTCGCTCAGCCCCCCTTATCGGGAGGCGTTGATCCTAAGGGACGTTCAGAATTTGAGCATCGAAGGGACGCCGAGGATTCTGGGGATTTCGGAAGCAAGCGTGAAGACTCGCCTTCATCGAGCGAGGCTGCTCATGCGAGACGCTCTCGCTCCGGGGGGCGACGGTTGTTGGAGCGCGGGACAGGAGTATCAGAAAGTTAGACCATGGTAAGAGGACAGTGGCTCAATGGCCATAATTGAGATCAGTTGCGTCGAAGTGGGGGGGGAGATCTCCAACTATCTCGATGACGACATCTCTCCTGAACTGCGCGAGAGAATGGAAGCGCATTTCAAAGTCTGTGCTCACTGCTCGGCGGTGCTCGACGGCACACGGAACGTTGTGCAGCTCATCGGCGACGAAAGGGTGTTTGAGATGCCGGAGGGGTTCAGCAAGCGCCTGTATAGGAAGATTCAGAAACTGCCCTGACCTGATAGGCGGCACGGTGGTCTTTTCCGGCCGGAAAGGATCAGGGACGTCCCGGTTATCCATGTACATCCATAGCTTCCAATTACCCTACTTATTCTTCCGCCAGATATCTACATAGCGATCCCTACGACGGATTGGTTGACCTCCGTCCCGAGGTGTAAGGGTTACATCGTGCCACCCGTAGTCATATGCCACATCACCCTGAACACGGATCTCGATAACGATCACCGCCAACTTTACTGTAAAACGCTCGAACAAATGCTGCAGTCGAGTCCGCAAAGCTTCCAATCCACCGCTGCCGAACTCACTCGGTTGGCCATCGGAGAAGCTAACGAGCTCAGGATCCGCAACGCCAGCAGCCGGGAGGAGTCCCCGAGGTTGAAACAATCCCGAAATTCGGTCTTGGCCGCGTTGATTGCATAAAGTTTGTCCATCTCTCGTCTCCGGTGTTGAATGGAAACACGAATTATTATCCATTCTCGAATGAAATTCAAAGCGGCTTCGGCAGGGAACGGCTCGCCACTCCGCACAATTCGTGGACGAAGCTTGGCACGTTGCTCGACGAAGGCAGCCGGCAGGAGGTCACTCGACGACTGTCACAGTGGGGAGCGCACTCTTCGAGGATCAATCCCCTGCGGCAGGGTTAGCGGCTGATGCTGGGCTGTTAAAGATCTTCGCGGTCGGCAGGGCGGTCAGGGCAATTCCTTCGCCTGTACCTTTGCTCACCCGACGGACTCTGAGAGCAGCCATTCAGGACGCGCTTCTGCTGGGCACCTCAAGGCCACAGGTTGCTCGTCGTGCTGCAGAGGGAGAAGGTTAAGAGAATAGAGCTCGCGGGACACCTTCGCATTCGATGGAATCGGACTCGGCATAGAGGCCCTCTTTGTAACATGCACGACAACGGAGAGTGAATACGCGTGAATGCAGTTCTTCTTTGGGACTTGGCTCCCTGCTCCTCATTATGATGGGGAGAGGAATTGGTTGATTGCAACGGATACAGAGGACTCCACGATAATGCTGTTTCTTTGATCCATGACTCATTTCGATCCTCGCAATCGGGTGGTGGAGAGTCCCTGCTAATCGGAGAGAGGACCTTATACAACCATTTCTGCCTCGAGTCCAGCCCCATTGGTTTTTGAGAGTGGTAGCCACCGACATCTGCGACCCAACTCGCAACTCGCCGACACAAGCTACTGGATTGTCTTGCCCAATCCTCGTGGCGAACTCTACGGAAAGGACTTGACGGTCTCCAAAGCCCGTTCAACGGATCGGATTGCAGCCAGTGAGATTTGGAGGCGGGGCTGAGCTGGGATGCAAGGGCAGTTGACGGCCGTGCTGATTCGGAGCAGAATGTTGTTGTAGCGGCCTTCAAATCCCCGAGTTCAACCTTTTCCCAATCGAAGTCCCTCCACTCCGAGATCGCGCAGAGGATATTCCCCTTCTTGTGTGGAACTTCGCTAAGAAGTACGCGCAGCAAATGAACAAGCAGATCGAGAAAATTCGGGCAGAAGATATGGAAGTTTTGGTCCGTTATCGCTGGCCAGGCAATGTTCGGGAGCTGCAGAACTTTATTGAGCGCTCCGTGATTCTATCGTCAGACCCAACTCTTCATCCACCCCTTGCCGAGCTGAAGCGCGTCGCCAGGGATTCTTTGCCCGAAACTCGAACGCTTGCAGCTGTAGAACGCGAACACATTTTGCAAGTCTTGCGGGAAACCGACTGGGTGATCGGAGGTACTCATGGTGCGGCTGCGCAACTCGGAGTGAGACGCACAACGCTGCTCTACAGGATGCGACGACTGGGTATCTCCCGCCCCGAGAACTGACAAGCCCACGGTGAACCTGCCGCAGCCGGGGCCCAACCAATCGACCTGACTGCAGGATCGCAAAATATATTAGGCAGAGCGCAAATGGTCTTCGCCTGCCCAGCGGCACGGCGAGTGTGTGCCTTTGTCAACCACAAGGTGCACGAATGAAAGACCTCGGGGGAGAACAAGCTGGGTGGCGGGGGCATGAGTCTCGTGTACAAGGCCGAAGACACCCGGCTCGGGCCGTCGGGCCGCCTGGTAGCCGTGAAAGTCCTGCCTGACGAGCTGGCGAAAGACCGCCAAGCGCCGGAGCGGTTCGAGCGCGAGGCGCAT
>DATFXF010000304.1:0-3707 GCA_035258565.1 Candidatus Acidiferrales bacterium | reverse complement strand
CTGCGGGCACGGCGCATGCTTCTCTACCGCATCGCTGATCCCGGCACCGGCTTCCACTTCGAGGGCCTGAAGCACGCTGCGCTCGAAAACCCTCCCGATGCACCCTGGCTGCACATCGAGGAACGCCAGCGAAAAGGCTTGCGCCCGGGCGGCTTCGGCCTGCTGATGGTCCGCGCCATAGCTGACGAGTTGCTCTACAACGAGGCGCAGAATGAAGTCGTCTTGATCAAATACCTCGACGCGTAGCTGATTGATGGTCATCCTGAACGACGGCCTGCGCCTGGGGCGCATCCAGCGAAGTCGTTTGTGATACAATCCGTGGCGTGCGCGGGCCGATTGCATTTCTCACGGCCTTTGTCTTGCTTGTGCCCCTGATGGGGCTGTTGGGCGCAAGCTGCGCCCAGGCGCCCTGCTGCACAGGGACATTCTGTCCGCTACTTGGGGGCCATAGGCACTCACCGACGCGGCCAGGTGCACCGCCGCTCGGCTGCCACCACGGTCCTGCCACGACACCCACCGGCTGCGACATGAAGTCCTGCGACCGGCAAAAGCTATCCTACGACCTGGCACCGCTGCCGCCAGTGGTCCTTGATGCCGCCGCGCAGTTGCCGCAGCCGGAATTTGCGCGAGTGCCCATGCCCGCCCCAACCGAATTCTTTCCCTCGGGCTTCCACTCGATTCCCTCCCCGCCTCCGCGAAGTTAGTCGCTAAATGGCGGTCAAGCTGAAAGGCTGGTCTGAGCCCTGAGACAGGCAACGGTTTCTCGTCCTGAGGAGCCCAAAGGACGAAGGATCTCTCTTCCCGCGCAGGCTCGCGCGGGCTGGCAGCACTGACCGATCCGCAGCGAACGAAGCGGCTTTGACGAATTCGGGAGAAATCATGCACTGGACTCGAACACTCGCTCCTCTTCTGCTCCTCTGTCTCACTCCCGGGGCAGCCTACGCGAGCGCGTTCGGCACCCTGCGTGGCATCGTGCACGACCCTCAGCACCATCCGATCCAGGGCGCTCAAGTGAGGCTGCGCGCGCAGGCCTCGGAATGGATGCAAACGGCCGAGACAAATGCGGAGGGCGAATTCGAGTTCCTCGCCGTCCCGTTGGGGGAATATCGCGTGACGGTGGCGCATCCCGGCTTCAATACACTCGAGCAGCGCGTGGTTGTGACGTCAGGCAGCGCGCCGGTCTTGCACTTTTCCTTGTCCCTGGCCATGGTGAGGGAGACCGTGGAGGTTCTGGGAGCGCCCGATGCGGTCAATCCGGAATCCTCCACGACGGAAACGCTCGTGAACCGCAAGCAGATTGAACAGACCCCGGGAGCAGACCGGACCAATAGCCTTGCGATAATCACCAATTTCGTCCCCGGGGCCTACGTGGTGCACGATCAGCTCCACATCCGCGGCGGGCATCAGGTGAGCTGGCTGGTGGACGGTGTGCCCGTGCCGAACACGAATATCGCCGATACCGTCGGCCCGCAATTCGATCCGAAGGATATTGATACCCTGGAGGTGCAGCGGGGCGGGTATTCCTCCGAATACGGCGACCGAACCTACGGCGTGTTCAACGTGCTGCCGCGCACGGGCTTCGAGCGCAACCGCCAGGCCGAACTTGTGGCTAGCTTCGGCAGCGAGAACGAGACCAACGACCAAATCAGCTTCGGCGACCACACCCAGCGCTTCGCCTATTACGCCAGCCTAGGCGGCAATCGCACTGACCTCGGCCTCCAGACGCCGACGGCGGACGTGATTCACGACCAGGCGAGCGGCGTCAGCGGGTTCGCCTCGCTGATCTTTAATGCCACGGCGGCCGATCAACTGCGGCTGGTGGCCTCCGCGCGCCACGACCATTTCCAGGTGCCGAATCGGCCAGACGACCAAGCCGCCGGCATCCGCGACGTCGAGCGGGAGCGGGATGCCTTCGCGAACTTCTCCTGGGTGCACACCGCCGGGCCCGGCGTGCTGCTGACACTCTCGCCCTTCTATCACTTCAACCGCGCCGCGTTTGACGGCGGGGCCAATGACACCCCAATCGTTACGACCGACCACCGCACATCCCAGTATATTGGCGGACAGATATCTCTTGGCATGGTACATGGCAGGCACAACGCGCGGGCCGGCCTGTACGGCTTTTTCCAGCACGATGATTTGCTGTTCGGACTGCGCGCCACTGACAACTCGGGGCTGGCCCTGACGCAGAAGCAAAAACCCAAAGGGCAGCTTGAAGCTGCTTTTGTCGAAGAACAGTTCAAGCTCACCCGCTGGCTGACGCTCAATGGCGGCATCCGGCTCACGCACTTCTCCGGCGGGGTCAACGAGAATGCAGCCAACCCCCGGGTGGGCGCGGCGATCCGCGTGCCGCGGCTGGACTGGGTGGTACACGGCTTCTATGGCCGCTACTACCAGGCACCCCCGCTCTCCACCGTGGGCGGGCCGCTGCTCGACTTCGCTCTCCAGCAAGGCTTCGGTTTTCTGCCCCTGCGTGGCGAGCGCGACGAGCAATATGAAGTCGGTCTGGCCATTCCTGTCCGTGGCTGGGTATTGGACTCGTCTGTTTTCCGGACCCACGCGCACAATTTCTTCGATCACAGCGCGCTGGGAAACTCCAACATTTTCTTTCCGGTGACCATCGATACGGCGCGCATCCGCGGCGGCGAAGTCACGCTGCGCTCGCCACAGCTTTGGCATCGCGTGAAGCTGCGCGCGGCTTACTCGCATCAGCTTGCTGAAGGCAAGGGCGGGGTCACCGGCGGGCTGACCGACTTTAGCCCCCCGCCAGGAGAATTCTTCTTCCTCGACCACGATCAGCGCAACACGCTCAGCGCAGGTTTTGATCTGAGCCTCCCCTGGCGGAGCTTGGTGACCGGCAATCTCTCCTACGGCTCTGGCTTCCTCAACGGCAACGGCCCGGCGCATCTCGACCCGCACACAACGTTCGATCTTTGCCTTGGCAAATCCTTCGGCGAAAGCCTCTCCGTACGATTGACGGCCTTGAACATCGCCAACAGTCGTTACCTGCTCGACAGCAGCAATACCTTCGGCGGCACACACTTCAATTACCCGCGACAGATTTTTGCGACGCTGTCCTACCGCTTTCACTACTGAAGGAACGGAATGCCGCTCAATCCCTGACGTCTTCAGCCCGAAGGCTGCCAGCTGATTGACCCGCCCGGTTCACAGGACTAAAATTCACGAATCATGGAACCTTGACTGCGGGAGGGAGTCATGCCCCATTATAATTTCTACTGCCTGGCCTGCCAGAAGGAGTTCAACAAAGTTTTGACCCTTGCCGAGTATGAGAAAGGGGGAATCACCTGCCCGCATTGCGGAGGCAAGGAGATCGAGCAGCGCTGGGCCGCCTTCTACGCCGTCACCTCGAAAAAGAGCTTCTAGCTGCTAGGCCCCTCTCCCGAGTCTTGCTGACGACCGGTTCTCTCCGGGCGTCTGCAACGAGGACGATTTGTGCTGCTTCCTGTTGCTCTCGCTCCGCGCGGGCCCCAGGCTTGATCTCTGCAGCCGGACTCCGCTTCCAACACCGCTGCGTCTCATCGATCTTCCCGAATGGTCGTACCTCACCAAGACCTCCTGGCGAGTTGCCAGCCCCGCACGGCCATGGCGATGGAACCCTCAGCTATACTCCGTTGTGTAGCTTCTTGAAGAGGAGGCCTGGCCATGCAGATTGGCACTATTGCCAAGAGGCTTCAATACCGCGAAAG
>DATFXF010000303.1:0-13412 GCA_035258565.1 Candidatus Acidiferrales bacterium | reverse complement strand
GATTATTTGCCCAGGATCGGTGGAAGATCACTCCCAAGTTGACCTTCAACTACGGCTTGCGATGGGACTTCGAGGCTGGCTTGACCAGACAGATCAACCACGACCTGCATGACTTTGCGCCCCGCTTGGGGATCGCTTATTCGCCGAACCCTCGCACCGTCATTCGCGCCGGGTTTGGGCTATTCTACGACCGTTACAACCTCACCTTTTTATTCGTGACCTTTCCGCAGCGCCCGCCGAAGCAAGTCTTCGACCTGGCGAACGGTCAGCCGGTCATCCTACCCGTGCGGCAAGGCGCGCAGACGGCAGGTTGGGCGCTCAACCAGGAGCCCACTATAGTCATTCCCACGCCTAATGGTCCGCTTGTCTTAGCGGATGCAGCGGCTGACGCCCGTACTCTGCTCACAACAGGCCAGCTCCCGCCCAACTTTTTCTTGCCTCCCAACCCTGCCACAACCGGCAGGTTTCTGGTCACCGTGGCTTCAGACGGGGTGGACCCTAAGAGTCGAACGCCCTATTCCGAACAGGCCAGCCTGGAGATCGACCGCGAAATTGGGAAGGGGCTGACGCTCAGCGCCGGTTATCTTTTCGTTTCCGCGCACAAGCTGGTCCGCCCAGTGGATCTCAACATCCCCTGCCCGGTCGGCACTCAGACGGTGGTCCGTAACAGCAACAACGTCATCGTAAACTGCCTGGGCACGCCCCCCGGCAAGGACGTGTTCCCGGGAACAGTGCCCTACAATGTAGGCCTCGTCTACGTTGTGGACGACAGTGGTAACTCCGTCTTTCACGGCTTGACGCTTCAGGCCAGCGAAAGGGCCGGAAAGTATTTCCGCCTGAATGCGAACTACACCTTTTCAAGGACGCTGGATGACGGGACCTTCCTCACCTTCGTCAGCACTCCGCAGGACCTGTACAAGAGAAGTCTGGAGCGGGGCAACTCGAACCAGGATGTCCGCAACCGGTTCATCGCGAACTTCGTTGCGGAAGGTCCGGAGAAGACCTTTCTCCGGAACTTCGAGTTGAGCAGCGTTGTCACGGCGCAGTCTGGACGTCCCTTCACTATATTCGTGGGGTTCGATGCCAACCACGACACGAATCCCGTGACCGACCGTGTAGGGTCCTTGGCGAGGAATACGTACATCGGCGACAAGCTGGTGTCCCTTGACCTCCGCCTGTCCCGGTTCTTCCAGCTTCAAGAGCGCCTAAGGCTCCAGTTGATCGCCGAAGCGTTTAATCTGTTCAACCGGCCAAACGTGGATGAGGTGCTTACTGTCTATGGTGCGCCGGACTTCCTCGGATCCGTGCCGCGCCAGTACAAAGACGGCGTCACGAGCCCGGCCAATCCAGGCTTCGGCAGTCCGAGGACCGTTTTCAACCCGCGGCGCTTCCAGTTTGCGGCAAAGCTTACGTTCTAGTTGGCCCACTCTGCATGTGCCGTGCGGGTTGGCCTTGCCGAATTCTGTCGATCGAGACAATGCTCGACAAGGTGATTGCTAGTAGCGAGACATTCATCGCATAACGCAGTGATGGCAAGAGCAGTCCCGCCTGATAAGCGCAAGTGCCTCAGTGATGGATGGGACACCTCGTAGTTGTTAGGAAGATGGGATAGGTCTGGCGATGCAGTGCCTCGCCGCCCACTCGCGCAGGCGAAAGCGCTGGATTTTGACCGTAGCCGTCTTTGGCAGCTCATTGAGAAAGGGAATCTCCCGCGGGCACTTGTAGGAAACAAGCTGTGTGCGAACAAACTCCTGAGTCTGACGTGCCGCCTGCGTGGTGCTGCGCGCCGGGAACGAAGCTGGCCCGCTCAAGGTTTCCAGCCGCTTGACAATGCCGCACCCAAGCGTTACACGTCGGCCAGAAGCACTCTCTGCCGGCTGTGCCAGTGCCGAGAAGCCACGAAATGATGTATGTAAACCTGCAGAGATTGGCGAGGCAAATCATAGAGGCCGGACGCGACTAGTGCTCGTTCAGCTCGCCGGCACTACGCGTTTGTTTTGCTGAGTCGAAATGCGTAGGGGTGAGTACCTCGATCCGGAAATTGAGATGCTGAACCCGGCAGAATTGCGGGCGCTCCAGCAGGAGCGACTTGCAAGACAGCTTGATTATCTTATCGCTCGCTCGCCATTTTACCGGGACAAGTTTTCGGCCGCAGGGATCCGGCGAGAGGATCTCCGATCCCTAAAGGATCTTGAGCGGTTTCCGTTCACCACCAAAGAGGATCTGCGCCAAAGCCAAGCCGAGTGTCCCCCTTTGGGTCGGCACATGGCCGCCGATATGATCGACGTGATCCGGATTCACTCTTCCACCGGAACGACCGGCCGCCCGAGCTTTGTCGGCCTGACGCGCCGGGATGCGGAGATCTGGACACATGTGACGGCGCGGTCCTTCTATACGCAGGGGATCCGGCCCCTCGACATCGTCATTCATGCGGCGAGTCTGGCTCTGTTTGCCGGTGGATTGCCGGCAAAGGATGCCATCGAACGGATTGGCGCTACATTTGTTCCCGTGGGCACGGGCGCTTCGGAGAGACTGGTGCTCGTTGCGAAGGCGCTGGGGGCGAATGCGTTGCATTGCACGCCTTCCTACGCGATGTACCTGGCCGATTACGTGCGCCGCGAGGCCAGGACCGAGCCGCGCGAATTGGGTCTCAAGAAAATCGTTTGCGGGGCAGAACCTGGGGGAGGGATACCCGCCGTGCGAGCGAAGCTCCAGGAAGAATGGGGAGCGCGGGTAACCGAAGGGCTGGGAAACGCCGATATGGCCCCCATCATCTTCTCGGAATGCCCCACCCAGTCGGGCATGCACTTCAACGGGCAAGAATATGTCTTCGTCGAAATCATCGACCCGGACAGCGAGGAAGTCCTCCCCGTCGAAACCGGCGTCTCGGGCGAACTGGTGTACACAAATCTGGAACGTGAATGCGTCCCTTTGCTGCGCTTTCGTACCCGAGATCGAGTCACAGTTCTGGGAACGGCCTGCGCGTGCGGCAGGACCGGCTTTAAGCTAAGATGCGTGGGCCGTACGGACGATATGCTGATCGTTCTGGGAGTGAATGTTTTTCCATCCGCGGTGAAGGATGTTGTGTCCAGCTTCTATCCGAAGACGACCGGCGAAATGCAAATTGTATTGGAGGAGCCCGGGCCGGGAGTGAGGCCCCCGTTGAAAGTGATCGCGGAATTCGGAGATAGCTCACTGGATCGCGCCGAGTTGCAAAAAGAGATAGAAAGGAAGATCAAAGCCGTGCTGAGCATTCCGTCGGCGGTGGAACTGGTTCCCCCTGGGACATTGCCCAAGTATGAGATGAAAGGGCAATTGGTGACGAAGCGCTACGAAAGTTGACCGGCAACGTTTACGGACCATGGTGAAGCTGAACGCCAAGCCGGAACCCTTCGAGGTCGATATCAAGCGGTCAGCCATTGTTATCGTGGACATGCAGAACGCATTCGCCAGCAAGGGCGGGATGCTGGATCTCGCGGGAATGGATATCTCCAATGCTCCGCAGGTCGTTGGGACCATCCGAGCCATCCTGAAGGCCGCCCGGCCTGCAGGGCTTCCGATCGTCTATCTGCAAATGGGGTATAAGTCCGATTTGAGCAATAGCGGTGGTCCCAATTCGCCCAATTGGCACAAAGAACTGGCGATACGTCTGATGCATGGGAGGCCCGAATTAAGAGGAAAGATTCTGACGGAAGGGACGTGGGACTTCGCCCTCGTGGACGAGCTGCGGCCGGAGCCCGGAGACATCGTCATCACGAAGACGCGCTACAGTGGTTTTGCCGGCACGACGCTCGATTCACTGTTGCGGACACGTCGTATCCAGTACCTGTTTTTTGCGGGCATTGCTACCAACGTCTGTGTTGAATCCACGCTGCGTGATGCCTATTTTCTCGATTACTGGCCAATCCTAATCACAGATGGAACGATGCCTGCAGGCGGGCCGGCTGTTTACGATGCATCTGTGTACAACGTGGAAATATTCTTCGGCTGGACCCTCAGTTCGGAAGAGTTTCTGAGCGCTCTTCGCTCGCTGGGTTGTTGACCCCCCATGTTTACCGTGGATATCGACGTGGGCGGAACGCTCACCGACGGCATTTTCAGTGACGGCGCTCATATTGCCTCCGTCAAAGTGGATACAACGCCGCACGACCTGACCGTCTGTCTGTTGGATTGTTTGACGCGGGGGGCTTTGAAACTGGGTTTCGAGGATCTTCGCGCGCTTCTTGAAAATGTGGAACTCATCCGGTGGTCTACCACAATCACTTCCAACGTGCTGGCGGAGCTACGCGGGCCCAAGCTCGGTTTGATTGTCTCTAGCGGGCACGAATCCGATTTGTACGGAGAGAACCCGCGCAGCTCCTTGCTGGACAGGCTGGTTTCAGAACAAGACGTGATTGGTGTGGAAACCTCCGCCAGCGAGCCGCAGATCATGAATGCGGTTCGCTCGTTGCTGGAGAACGGCGTGCGCCGGATCGGTATCAGCCTGAAGGAGGCCGACCGGCATCCGGAGCAGGAATTGCGGATCAAGCGGATTATTGATCAACAGTACCCGGATCATTTCCTGGGTTCCGTGCCGGTGCTCGCCGGGAGCGATATCTCCAAAAGCGCGGATGACATGACGCGCATGCATTGCGCGCTGATCAACGCTTACACGCATGGGGCACTCGCGGCCACACTGTTCAAGGCGGAGGACGAGCTGCGCGAGACATGCCGTTACTCCGGGGCTTTTCTGGTCTGTCACATCAACGGGGGCGTCGCCAGCATTGGGAAGACGAAGGCCATTGACACGATCGAGTCAGGTCCGATCCTCGGCATCCAGGGCAGCGGCCACCTCGGCCGGATCTACGGATTCAACGATGTGCTTGCCCTGGATGTGGGCGGGACGACGACGAAGGTAGGTGTGCTTCGAAACGCCGAGCCCGTCTACCGAAGGCCTGCGGACTTTTTTGGCATCCCAGTGAAGATTTCCCTGCCGTATTTGTGCTCGATCGCGCTGGGCGGCGGCAGCGTCGTCACTGTGGTCGGCAGCGGGGAACGGTGCGGCATTCAGCTCGGCCCGGAAAGCATGGGTTCGTACCCTGGGCCCGCCTGTTACGGCTTGGGGGGAGACCGGGCGACGCTCACCGACGCCTTCGTCGCTGGCGGCCTGATCAACCCGGATTATTTCCTCGGGGGGACGAAACGAATTGACCGCGAACTGGCCTACCAGACCGTAGAAAAGTTGGTGGCACAGCCGTTACATGTTTCGACAGAGGCAGCCTGCAGAGCCATCATCGAACGGGCATTTGAATCGGTTGCGAACTTGATCGCCGAGGCCCGCACGAATCTCCAGCTGGATTTCTCGAAGTACGCGCTCTTTGTCTATGGAGGAAATGGAGGTCTGTTTGCCTGCGGCGTAGCTGAGAAGGCCGGACTGGATAACGTCCTGCTGCTTTCGCTCGGTCCTGTCTTCAGTGCCTTCGGTTCGTCCGTTTCGGACCTGTGCCACGTGTATGAACGCACTGTGCCGAGCCGACCACTGGCGGATGGCGACACGAGCCAGATTCGTCGGGTTCTCGAGGAAATGAAGGCCGAAGCCAGTAAAGACCTGCTTGGCGATGGTTTTCGTCCGGAAGGGGTATGTTGGGCGATCGAGCTGGAGATATCCAAGAAGGGGGGGCCGTCGCTCTCGCTTCCGTGTTCCGAAACGTCTTTGCAGAACTCCAGAGAATTGCAGGCGAAAGTGTCGGCTGCGCTGGGAATCGCCAGCGGGGCGCAAGGTGGAGAAATCTCGGTGGATGTGATCCGCCTTCGGATGAGGAAGGCGATACCGAAGCCGCGACTTGCTGAACTCCCTATACAAGGATCGGATTGCTCGCATGCACGCACAGGCGGGCGGCGAGTGGCCTGGGGAAGGCCGAATGGGGAAGCCCAGGTCTACCGCTGGGAATCCCTGCAGCCCGGGAACCGCGTGGAAGAGTGTGCGGTGGTCGAGGCCGCGAACACCACCTACCTTATCCCCGAGGGCTGGCTGATGGTCGTGGATCGCTTCGGCAACGCCGCGGTTCGCCGGCATTCCAAACAAATTTAGCCAGACGCGCGCAACGAGGAAATGGAAATGGCCCCGGAACAGGAGAGCCGGATCCACATCACTGAATATCTCGATCTGGATCTTGAGCGGGAGCAGTGGTTATGCAACCGCTGCGGGCGCGGATTGGGGTCGGCTCGGGAAAACTATAAGAAAGGCTGCCTGCTGTACGACCGTGACCCGCGAGAGATTCATCCGCCACTGGTCTCCGGAGCTTTCGACTTTTCGCCCGACCCGCTCTGGACTCGCATCGTGGAGTTCTATTGCCCGGGCTGCGGCATTCAGGTGGAAACCGAATACCTGCCGCCGGGACACCCCATCACGCACGACATTGAGATTGACGTTGATCGGCTGAAGGAGAGACTGCGCCAGGGCGAGTTGGTCATCCGCGAACATCGGCTCGAGGCTATGGAATGAACTCCATCGACATCGACGTGGGCGGAACGTTTACGGATCTTGTCCTGAATTTCAACGGAATGCCCATGATCAAGAAGGTCCTCACAACCCCCTATGACCTCTCCGTTTGCTTCTCGCGGGTGATTGAGGAGGCGGCCAGCGGGCTCGGTTTGAAAATGGAAGAGCTGTTGCCTGCCATCGACATGCTCCGCTATTCAACGACGATCGCCACGAACCGCCTGATCGAAAGGAAGGGTCCGCGGCTGGGCTTGATCAGCACGGAAGGCCACGAAGATGTGGTGCTAATTGGCCGCGGCGCGCAGTGGATTGATGGCACGCGGGTGGCGGAGCGGAGGAACTTGGCGGTTCAGAAAAAGCCCGATCCGCTCATCCCTCGGGACATGATTGTAGGAGTCAAGGAGCGCATTGATTCGCGCGGAAGGGTAATCCGGCCACTAGATGAGAACGACGCCCGCAAGAAGGTTCGTTACTTGGCCTCTCGTGGCGCCCGCGGGTTTGTCGTTTCTCTTCTCTGGGGTTTTCTGAACCCCGTACACGAACGGCGTGTGAAGGAGATTATCCGCGACGAGTACAAGGAATACCACATCGGTTACGTTCCCGTCGTCCTCGCCGGCCAGGTTGTGGGCAAGCTGGGGGAGTACGAGCGCACGCTGGCAGCCATCCTCGATGCCTACTTGCAGCGTTCGATGCAGATCGAGCTTTCCGCCATGTGGGACAAGCTGCGGGAGAAGGGCTACCGGAAGCCCTTGCTGATGGTCCAGAGTTCCGGCGGGATCGCTGAAGTCTTCCGCACTACAGCCAGCCGCACGTACAACAGCGGGCCGGTGGCAGGGTTGATGGGTGCCTATCACGTGGCCAAGTCGCTGGGCTACCACAATGTGGTGATGACCGACATGGGCGGGACGAGCTTCGATGTGGGGCTGGTGGTCAAAGACAGCGTGCGCAGCTACGATTTTCGCCCGATCATCGACCGGTGGATGGTCGGGATCACGATGATCAAGACGCTTTCCATCGGCGCTGGCGGCGGTTCCATCGCCGCCATCAATCGCTTGCTTCAGAATCAGGTGCAGGTGGGCCCGCGAAGCGCCGGGTCGATGCCAGGCCCCGCTTGTTTCAATCTTGGCGGAGCCGAACCCACGGTCACTGATGCGGATGTGGTGCTGGGCTACATCAACCCGGACTATTACTACGGTGGGCGGATGCGCCTGGTTCCGAGCCGCGCCGTTCAAGCCATCCGCGACAAAATTGCCAAGCCCTTGGGCGTCTCCGTGGAGGAGGCTGCCCAGCTGATTCGGAAGATTGTGAACGGCAACATGGCCTCTGCCATCATGAAGGAAGTTCATTTGCGCGGGTATAGCCCCGAGGACTTCGTTCTGTTTGTCGGCGGAGGCGCGGGTCCTACGCACGTGGAAGGATTCAAGGGCGACATTCCGAAAGCGGTCAGCTTCTCGTTTTCACCGGTCTTCTGCGCCTTCGGCTCCTCGACGATGAACATTATGCACGTGTACGAAGTCTCCAAGAAAATTACGCTAATGGAACCCAGGACGCGGCAGCAGACCCAGGACTACGAAACGTTCAATCGGACGATCGAAGCCCTGATCGAGCAGGCGCAGAGGGATCTTGCCGGAGATGGCCTCGATTGGAACCGAGCTGCATTTGTTCTCGAGCTGGATATGCTTTACGGCGGTCAATTCCACGTGAAAAGAGCCCTTTCGCCAAGGCTCTTCCTGCATTGCCAGGAAGACGTCCAGGCGGTGTGCCAGGCCTTTGAAAAGGAGTTCAGTGAAGCATTCAGCCCGTTCGTGGTCAACCCGGAGGGCGGAGTTTTCGTCGAAAGCTTCGTCCTGAAAGCAATTGTAGAAACGGAGAAGGTCCATTTGCCGAACATGGCGCTGGCGGAGCCCGATCCCGCGGCGGCCCGGAAGGGCGAACGGCCGGTGTATTGGCCGGAGGCAAAAGACTTCCGCGTGACGCCGATTTTCGGTTACGAGGGGTTGCGCCCCGGGAATGTGGTCGAGGGCCCCGCTGTGATCGAAGGGGAATACACAACGATCGTCGCCCCACCGTCGATGCGTTTTTCGATTGACGAGCGCGGCCTCGGCATCCTGGAAGCCTAAGCCGCTGAAGGAGCGAAGAAGGACTATGCCGATCCCGACACTCTCCGAAAAACTCGAGTGGCTGAAGCCGGCTCCGATGACACTTTATGAAAGAGAGTGCGCCGCCAAAATCCCCCGAGGGGACTACGAAATCGGCGTGCAGACTACCAACGACATTCTGGAAGAGGCCATGGAGGTCTTCGTGCGGTCGTCGCGAAGCTATTTCGGGGTTTCCGGCGACTCCATGGTGGCGATCTTCACGGCCAGCGGGGATCTGGTGAACGCAGCCTGCGGCACCTATTTGCATGCAATCATTCAACCGATCATCGTCAAATTTGTTCTCAAGCATTACAAGGAAAACCCGGGGATTCGCGAAGGCGACATCTGGTACACCAATGACGCTCTTTATGGCGGCATTCACAACCCGGACCAAGTGGCCCTCATGCCGATCTTTTACCGGGGGAAGCTGCTGGCTTGGGCTTCGGCCGCGCTGCATACCACCGAAACCGGTGCCATCGAGCCAGGAGGGATGCCCGTGAGCGCTCGCTCACGATTTGAAGAAGGGCTCAACCTTCCTCCGATCAAGATCGCCGAGAACTACGAACTGCGCAATGATTTCCTGGAGTTTTACTCCGTTTACGGTCTTCGCGCGCCGGCCATGTTCATCTCCGACTTGCGCGCGCGGTGCACCACGGCAGATCGGGTTCGCGTGCGGCTGCTTGAACTGGTGGAAAAGCGCGGTCCGGAGTTTGTGGTCGGGCTGCTACACAAGATGTGCGATACGGCGGAGGCAGGAGCACGAAAAAAAATCGAGGCCTTACCCAATGGCAAGTTCCGCGGCGTCGTCTTCAACGATGCCATCGGATGGACGCCGGCGCTTGTGCGCTCCTGCTATTTGACGGTGACGAAGCAGGACGGCAGAATCATTTTCGATTTCCAAGGCACCTCGCCGGAAAACGCTTCTTCATACAACGTCCATCCGCAGGCCGTGGTCGGCCATATCGCCAATTTCATGTACGAGTATTTCTTCCACGACCTGCCCATTGCTAGCTCCACGTTTGCTCCAATCGATTTCGTCTTCCCCGAGTGCATCATCCTCAACCCGAGCCCCACTGCAGCAACCAGCTGCTGCGTATTCATCGGCATGCAGACGCGCTGCGCCACGCACAACAGTTTTGCCAGGATGATGTTTTCCAGTGCCAACTTGTGGCGGCAGGTTGCGGCTTCCCCGGGGACTCAACATACTTCGCAGATTTGCGCCGGACTATCGCAGTGGAAACTGGCGGTTGCCGATATCCTGTCGTTTGCCCTGAACACGCAAGGACAAGGAGGCCGCGCCACTGGAGACGGCATGGACTCTTATGGCTTTGCTTGGTGCGCGTTTGGCCGCGCCCCGGACTCAGAACAAGTGGAAAGCGAGCTGCCGCTGACGATCACACTCTCGCAGCACTGGAAGGATTCCTGCGGCCACGGGCGGCACCGTGGGGGCGCGGGAGCGGTGCAACAATGGATGGTTCACAAGGTTCCAGAACTGGTCTCCCTTTGCATGGGCAACGGGAGCAAGGTGCCTCTCTTCCAGCCGCTGTTCGGGGGATATGCCTCTGCCCCCATTCCCGGCATCAGCATCCGGAAAAGTGATTTGCTGGAAAAGATGCAGAAAGGGGATCCGCAGCTCGCGCTGGACCACCGCGCGATTCTGGGAAAAGACACGATCAAGGGTGAATGGAAGTACGAACTGATCGCCCGCACTCCCCAGGTTTACCAAGAGGGAGACGTGCTATTCGGGTTTAGCGGCGGCGGGCCGGGTTATGGGGACCCGCTCGAACGAGAACCGGATGCGGTGTTGGAGGATTTGGTGAAACAGATCATCTCGGATTGGACGGCTCAGAATATATACCACGTTGTGTACGATCCCGAGCGCCGAAAGCTGGATGCCGAGAAGACCCGGCAGAAAAGGGATGGGGAGCGGCGGGCCCGACTTGCCCGTGGCAAGCCTTACGCTGAATTCGTTCAGGAGTGGAGCAAGAAGAGCCCGCCGAAGGATGTCTTGCAGTGGTACGGCACTTGGCCGGACGCCAAGCCGACTGGCCCGGTCTTCCGACCCTAAACGATGGCTGAAAATCTTACTCCCCGTGAGATGGTCAAAGGCCTTTTGCAGGGAGTATCGCCGCCACGACCCCTAATATTGCCGATTGTATTCTCGCTCGGGGCGGAAGTGGAGAACCTGCCGCTAGGCACCTTCCTGGGAAGTCCAACGAAGATTTCAAATTCCCTAAGACAAATGCACAATCGCCTAGGTTCGGACGGCGTGGCCTGTTATTTCGATCCGTATCTTGAGGCGGAAGCGCTCGGCGGCACCCTCCATTGGGAAAAAGAAGGCCAATGGGCCAGAATCTGCTGGCCTCGGCAGACTGCGAAGGGACAATTGCCGGAGGGCCTGCGTTCGCCCGAAGAGGCCAGCAAGAGTTCGCGCGTCGCAGTTGCCGTCGAGGTCATCCGCCAGTTGAAGTGGCTGCTCCGCGACCGAACTCTGCTGATGGCCGCGGCTACAGGTCCATTCACGCTGGCCGCCCGCATCACGCACTTGGAGCATGAAGAGGAGCTGCACAGCGAAGATCTGCCAGAGGCCGCCCTGGAGTTGGCAGCCTCGGTAATCCACAAGGTAGCGCTGGCATTTGTCGAAGCAGGTGCCAATTTGGTCCTCGTCAGAGAGGAAATTCTCCCCACCCTTTCGGCCGAGAGCTGCCAGGCCTGGGCGTCGCTGCTTGCGCCGGCTTTCAACGTGGTGCGCTTCTACGAAGCGCTGCCTGTTCTCGTGCTGGCGAACGAGCATTCGGTGGCGAAAAACTGCGATGTGATTTTCCGGGAACCGTGGGGTCGTGTCTTATGCCCCGCGCTAGATGCGCTCCGGGCCTTCCCACCCGGGAGAATACCTGAATTGAAGGCCGCGACCGTTGGCCTCGCCCTACCCCTCAAAGCATTCCAACCGGATGAACCCGCCCGAGAAGAATTGGATCCATTCCTTCCGCAAGTGATTTCTGAGTTGCAGCCCGCGATCCTGACGACCGCAGGCGATCTCCCAACCGGCACGGACATGAAGCGCGTGATGAGGATCTTCCTGCGCTGCGCCAAAACCCGCGTTGAGAAGAGAATATGTTGATCAACCGCAGGAAGATGCATATTGGATGGGGAGAGTGCGACCTTGGAGGCCTCTACCAGCGCTGCTTCAGAATTGTTCGTACACGCCGGTACAGTCCGACCCAGGATGTCGCGAGAACGACCCCGTAGCGCGCACAGCACGGCTGCTAGGCGCAAGACTGCAGTGAACATGGCCTTACGAGGTGGGATGGGGTTGAGGTAGAAGACCGGCGCCCCACTCGAAGCCGGGAGCCAATTTGGGTCTTGCTCGCGCCGGTGACACCCATAGAATCGAGACCGTACGCGGTCATGTCCCACCGATTCGTCATTGCCGACGTTTTTACGGAGACCGCCTTTGGGGGGAACCAACTCGCGGTCTTTCCAGACGCGCGGGGGGTGTCCGATCGGGCCATGCAGGCGCTCGCACGCGAATTCAACTTCGCCGAGACAACTTTCGTTCTTCCGCCGCAAGATCCGCGCCACACGCGGCGCGTGCGGATTTTCACACCCAAGCTGGAACTGCCCTTCGCCGGGCATCCGACGGTCGGCACGGCCGCGGTGCTCGCCCGTCTCGGACTCCTCGAGATCTCAGGCGGCGCAACCACCATTGTTCTTGAGGAAGGAGTCGGGCCCATCACGGTTGAAATCCAACTTCTCGGGGAAACTAGCTTCACCCGTCTGGCGACAGAGAAAGAAGTCGAGAGTCCATTCACCCGTCCGGGGCGCAACGCGGCTGCGGCGGCGCTCTCGCTTCCCGAGGAGGCCGTTTTGGAAACTTGGTTCGCGAGCGTCGGTGTTCCGTTTTGCTTCGTTCATCTGGCGGACAAGGAGATGGTTGATCGCGCTGTCCTCGATCGCGCCGCGTGGTCCGCGAGTTTCGCGAAAGCGTGGTCGCCGAACTTGTATTTCTTCGCTGGCGGGCTCGCGCCCGGTAGCCGCCTCTACGTCCGGATGTTCGGCCCCGCCTACGGGATCGAGGAGGATCCGGCCACCGGCTCTGGTGCCGCTGCGCTGGCCGGCTGGCTGGCCGCGCGATCGTCGGATCAGGACGGAACCTTCACCTGGCGGATCGACCAGGGCGTCGCGATGGGCCGTCCCAGCTTGATCGAGGCTTCGGCCGAGAAGCGCCAGGGCCGGACGGTCAAGGTGAAGGTCGGCGGCTGCACCGTGCTGGTGGGCGAGGGGAGTATGACTGTGCCAGTCGGGTGAAGAGGCTTCTGCGCAGTGTCAGCGTGGGCAGGAGATTCGTCACTTCGAAGTGAAAGGCATAGCGGTGCTTTCTGCTCATTTCTCATTACCCCTGGTGAGCAGCAGGCGGCCGCAGCGGATCCGACGAAACGGGTTCCCGGCACCGCCTGCGGATACTCCTGTTCAGAAAGCTGCAATCGCTGTTTTGCGCCTGTTAATTCCCTGTTCCAAACGATGTCGGAACTGCCGAATTGCCCGGAAGTCGGCCTTGGAGTGGGGCTTGCGCCGGCCCCGGGTCTCCCAAAGCCAGCAACTTCCCTGATTTTTTCCCTGTTAGCGGGGGAGAAGGGTTCGCTCATGACTGAGCCCTCCGCCAGATTTCATTTTACCTCCAATAATCCGCATAAAACGGATGCGGTGATGCGAAATAGTTTCGCCGAGCATGGAAGGGCAGTAGTCCTTTAGCGGCCATCATAGGCATCACTTGCAAGCAAGTCAACGCAGAG
>DATFXF010000302.1:0-4758 GCA_035258565.1 Candidatus Acidiferrales bacterium | reverse complement strand
CGGATCCTCGGAATACGCAGAAACCAATCGTTGTCTGCGTTGGATTTGGGACGCTCTTCCGAGGCGCACACATCCCGGGCGCAGTGTTTCATGGAGCTGGCTCGTCAACGCAGGGCCTCCAGGACCTAAGAAAGTGGGCAGACGGCGTGCCGCGGACAAAGAACGTTGTCCTCTATTGTGGATGCTGCCCGTTTTCGCGTTGCCCGAATGTTCGGCCGGCGTTCGAGGCATTGCGCTTGATGGGCTTCACTCACTTAAGGGTCCTGTCCATTCCGACTGACTTCAAGACCGACTGGGTCAACAAAGGCTATCCAAGCGTAACGGGAAACTGACGCGCGTTTTTGTCCGGACCAATGCCGACTCACCAACAGAAGACTTGGCTTTTCGCAATTGGGGCGGTATTGCTTATTTTAGGTGCCGCGCTGGGATTCTATCTCCCTCCTTTCGCACGATCGAAGCGAATTGCTCGCGCTGCCAGCGCGAGCGCCGATCTTTCCGCGCCGGTGCAACGTTCGTCGGGCGGCAATCGCTATACGAACCGCCTGATTCACGAAAAGAGCCCTTACCTGCTGATGCATGCGCACAACCCAGTGGATTGGTATCCTTGGGGCGAGGAGGCGTTCGCCAAGGCCCGCCGTGAGCAAAAGCCGATCTTCCTCTCGGTCGGCTACTTCACCTGCCACTGGTGCCACGTGATGGAGCGCGAATCCTTCTCGGACCCGGCCATCGCCGAAACCATGAATCGCTATTTTGTGTCTATCAAAGTAGATCGCGAGGAGCGACCCGACGTGGATCGGGTCTACATGAACTTTGTGCAAGCCACCACAGGGAGCGGTGGCTGGCCGATGTCGGTTTTCCTGACCCCCGAGCTGAAGCCTATCTTCGGGGGCACCTATTACCCGAGGGCGGTCTTCCCCACTCTCTTGCAGCGCGTCGCCGATGCTTGGCAGAAGGACCGAGAAAAGATAATTCAATCTGCGGATCAGGTGACGCAGGCGCTGCAGCAATTCGTAAACGTGAATGCAGGCAATGCCAGCAAATTACAAGCGCAGGTGCTGGACAAGACTTATCAGCAGATCAAGGCCAGTTACGATCCAACTTACGGCGGTTTTGGCCGAGCCCCAAAATTCCCGCGGCCCGTGACGTTCAATTTTCTCCTCCGGTATTACGTGCGCACCGGGCAGAGAGACGCCCTGGAGATGACACTTCACACTCTGCGGGGGATGGCCGCCGGAGGCATGCATGATCACATTGGCGGCGGCTTCCATCGTTATTCCACTGATGCCACCTGGCACGTGCCGCACTTTGAGAAGATGCTTTACGACCAAGCCCAGCTCGCCATCTCCTACCTCGAGGCTTATCAGATTACCCATGACCAGTTCTTTGCTGATACAGCCAAGGACATGCTGGAGTTTGTCCGCCGAGAGATGAGTGGACCGGAAGGCGCGTTTTACTCGGCCCTGGACGCGGATAGCCTGATCGAAGCAGACAAGCCAGAGCATGGCGAAGGAGCGTTCTACGTTTGGAAGGCGTCCGAAATTGAACAGATCCTGGGCCGAGACGAGGCCGCCGCTTTCGATTTCCGCTACGGGGTCGAACCATCGGGAAATGTTCCGCCGCAGCAAGATATGCAAGGGGAGCTCAAAGGGAAAAATGTCTTCATTGAGAGGCATTCGCTAGCGGAAAGCGCCAAGCGCTTCGGCAAATCCGAGGCCGAGATTCGTACCCTGCTGGATGCGGCTCGAAAGAAGCTCTTCCAGGTGCGGTCGCGCCGGCCGCATCCGCCGCTCGACGACAAAGTCATAACCGCCTGGAACGGCCTGATGATTTCAGCACTGGCCCGTGCAAGCCAAGTGCTGGAGGAACCACGATATCTCTCCGCAGCAGAGACAGCCGCC
The DNA here is from genome assembly GCA_035258565.1 of Candidatus Acidiferrales bacterium. Taxonomy (GTDB): domain Bacteria; phylum Acidobacteriota; class Terriglobia; order Acidiferrales; family UBA7541; genus DATFXF01. Next base: position 2,860 of record DATFXF010000302.1, on the reverse strand, counting down.
AATTTCATCCAGTCAAAGCTTTATGACCCAAAGGCGGGGAAGCTCAAGCGCCGCTACCGGGCCGGCGAAACGGCCGTCGATGGGTTTCTCGGCGACTATGCCTTTTTCAATCAGGGGTTGCTTGATCTCTACGAGGCCTCATTTGATGTCCAGTGGCTCTCCTGGGGAAATCAGTTGCAGGCGAAGCAGGATGAGCTGTTCTGGGATTCCAAGACCGCGGGCTACTTCACTACCAGTGGTGCCGACCCCTCAATCCTCATGCAAATTCGGGAAGACTACGATGGAGCTGAGCCGTCTCCCAATTCGGTCGCCGCGATGAATCTGCTTCGCCTCTGGCAGATGACCGACCGAAAGGAATGGAGAGAGAAAGCGGAGAGAACTTTCGCCGTATTCGCAGGTCGCCTCGAGAAATCCCCCGAGGCCATGCCACAACTCGTGGCCGCGCTTGACTTTAGCCTGTCCAAGCCCAAACAGATCATCATCGCGGGGCAGCCAGGTGCGCCTGACACGCGCACCCTGCTTCGCCTTGTGCACGAGCGCTACATCCCAAACAAGATCGTGCTGTTGGCCGACGGCGGGCAGGGCCAGAAGCAGCTGGCCGGGTGGCTTCCCTTCATTCAAGGCGTCAACCGCAAGCAAGGGCGCGCCACTGTCTATATCTGCGAGAACTACGTTTGCAAACTGCCGACAGCGGATCCTCAGATTGCGGCTCGCTTGCTGGACGGCAAGTCCTGAAGCTGCCACTTGCACTGATCACTGTGGCTATGCGGGCTCAACCTCGGTCGAGAGGGTAAAGAAACATCAGGAATCAATCGTAGCGAAGTGCCATCCCGCCATCTTGGAGCTAACCCAGCTTTGGAGGGAAAGCATCGAAGGACTAAAAAGCACTAGGGCCAAGTCCGCCCCATGAACTCTCGTTGCCAAGACCGAGGCCCACATCGAAAAACGAGTGCCAGCTGATGACCCAACTGGGCCGGCCATAAAACGAATGACCCCTTGGTGGCCCGCGCGCCTCCTGCTAGCCCTGGGCTCAGGGCTTGCGCTCGCCCTTGCCTTCCCATCCTATAACCTCCCGCTGCTAGCATGGATAGCCGTGGCTGGCTTGCTATTGGCCTCGCTCGGGGCGCGTCCCGGGCAGGCCGCCTGCGCGGGCTTCCTCCACGGCGCGGTTTTTTACACGGCGACGCTGCCATGGATTTACACGGTCATGTATGTCCATGGCGCGTTATCGCCCGTTTCAGCCGCCGGTGTGCTTGCGGCCTTGGTCGCGGCAGCCTCGCTGTTTCCAGCCGCCTTCTCGCTCGGTGTCGCCTGGCTCGGGCGCCGCAGCGCAGCACACGGTTTAGTTGCTGCGACGTTCCTATGGGTCGCGCTCGAGTTTGGCCGCACGCACTTGCCTGGCATTGGGTTTCCGTGGAACTTGATAGGATATGCGGCCTCCAAAAATCTTGCGTTGCTTCAACTGGCCCCGTTTACCGGCGTCTACGGGTTGTCGTTTCTGGTGGTCGCCTACAACGCAGTCTTCGCTGGGATGCTGGTCGGCTCCAGACGCCCGCACGTCCTGGGGTTCTGTCTGGTAGTGACCGCCACTCTGCTGGCGGTGGCGGGCTTGGGCGGCAGATTTGTGCCTGTATCTCATTCCCGCTTTGTAGCGCACCTAGTGCAGACCAATTTTCCACAGTCTCCGAGCTACCCGGCAGACTGGATTGAGCGCCACGCGCCTGAGTTGGACGAACTTGAACGCCTGAGCATCGCAGCCGCAGAGAAATCACCCGGCCTGCTGATCTGGCCCGAAGTGCCAGCGCCCTTCTACCTGCAGGACCGGCGCTTTGTTGCCCGCGTCGAGCGCATTGCGGGCGCGGCCCGCAGCGCTTTTCTGGTGGGCGTGGTGGACTGGAAGCTTGGCCCGCGCGGCGGCCTGGCGCCGTACAACAGCGCCGCGCTGTTTGACCCTTCAGGCCAGCGTGTTTTTCTCTACGATAAAATTCATCTGGTGCCATTTGGCGAGTACGTTCCTCTGCACCGGTGGTTGACCTTCGCGAAGACGCTGACGGCCGAAGTCGGAGATTACCAGCCCGGCTCCGAGTACAAGGTGGGTGCGCTAGCCCCCGATGCCGGGGGCGGAAAGTTTGGCGTTTTTATCTGCTACGAAGCGATTTTCCCGGCTGAGGTCCGGCGCTTCGTTTCAAGCGGGGCTGAGCTGCTGATCAACCTCTCGAATGACGGATGGTTCGGGCGTTCGGCAGCGCCCGAGCAACACCTGGGGATGGCTCGGGTGCGAGCCGTGGAAAACCGCCGGTGGCTGCTGCGCGATACCAACAATGGGTTCACGACCGCCATCGATCCCTACGGGCGTTACGCCGCGCGGCTTGCTACCGATGTTCGCGGCGTGCTAGGCGCTCCGTATGATTTTCGCAGCGATTCCACGCTCTATGCGCGCTGGGGCGATTGGCTGGCGTGGTTGTGCGTCGCGGCAGCTTTGTACTTCATAGGGGCAGGGCTCGCTCGAAGAAGGCAAGCGCTACGGAGCTCCCACCTGGCCCCGCTCGATTGCATCTAATGAAGATTGGGAATACCCTTCTGAAGTTCCCTGCCACACCCGCAGAAACTCCAATGCTGCAAGCATTTCTGCATGCTGTCAGGCGCTCAGTTCTAAGAAGAGGCGCGCGAGCTCCTGGACAGTTTCGACGATTTTCGGAAGAGGACGAGATAAAGGACAGCAGCGAGACCGAGGGCTACTGCCGAGGTGGGCAGCGACCAGCTCTCGTCGTATTGCGCCCACGGCAGCCCCGCGGCGATGCCCCAGTAATGCACGACCAAGTAGGTCCAGAGGATGTACATGCCGACGGCAGCGACGACA
>DATFXF010000301.1:0-25182 GCA_035258565.1 Candidatus Acidiferrales bacterium | reverse complement strand
ATGGTCACCAACGTAGACTTGATCAAGTCTCAGATTCGCCTGGCGGCGGGGGAGGAGCTGGACGACGTGGTTGGGGAAGTAGAGTTCCGCGGGCACAGCATCGAATGCCGGATCAACGCAGAAGACCCGGACACGTTGGTGCCCTCGGCGGGCATCATCACCGCATTTCACATGCCGGGCGGGACGGGCGTGCGCGTGGACACGGCCGCATACGCGGACGCGGTGATCCCGCCGTACTATGATTCCCTGGTCGCCAAGCTGATTGTTCGAGGGCGAGACCGGCGGGAAGCCATTGCCCGCATGCGCCGGGCGTTGGAGATGTTTGTCATCGAAGGGATCAAAACCTCGATTCCGCTCGATCGGCGCATCCTGGCGGACCCGGACTTCGAAGCCGGCAACCTGGATACTCACTTCATTGATCGCTTCATGCCTGTTGCGGCCAAATAGTGACCAATGAGACTTGTTTTTCCGCGGCTGTATGCAATAATAGACGCCGGTTTGCTCAAGACGTCGGAGCTGGCCTTCGCGGAAATGATGGCAGAATCCGGGGTTGAGCTCATCCAATACCGCAATAAGAAAAGTCCCGCCCGCTACCTCTTTGAGATCGCCCACAATTTGGCGCAGTTCCTGAACCCCCGCGGGGTGCGCTTCATCGTAAACGACCGCGCGGATGTTGCGGCGTTGGTGGGCGCCGGAGGCGTCCACGTCGGCCAGGAAGACTTGGGAGTGGAAGAAGCGCGAGCCATCGGCCGCTCCTCCCAATGGGTGGGAATCTCGACGCACACTCTCGAACAGGTCGAACGCGCTAATAAGAGTTCGGCGAATTACATCGCCGTGGGTCCGATTTACGCCACCAGGACCAAGGAGAATCCTGATCTCGTGGTCGGCACCGAATTCATCGGCCGCGCGCGTCTGCTGACAGGAAAGCCTTTGGTGGCCATTGGCGGGATCACGCTCGAGCGCGCCTGGGAAGTGTTCCGGGCCGGAGCAGATTCCGTGGCCGTGGCGCGCGACCTGATTTGCGCCCAAGACCCATGCGCCCGAGCCCGAGCGCTGCTGAAGGTCGCAGCGGAAGTTTCAAGCACAGCTGGAGGGAAAGGTGCAAGCCATGTCTGACGCCACGCGTGCGCTCGCCCCTCGGGAGATGCCCGCTGAAGCCGGGCTGGTCAGAGGCCTGGGCCTGGTCGATTCGACCATGATCGTTATCGGCTCGATGATCGGCTCGGGAATCTTCATTGTGTCTGCGGACATCGCGCGGCAAACGGGTTCCTCGGGCGGCCTTCTCCTCACCTGGGTGATCACCGGCGTGCTGACGGTGGCCGCGGCCCTTTCCTACGGCGAACTTGCGGCGATGATGCCCAAGGCGGGTGGGCAGTACGTCTATCTGCGAGAGTCGTATTCTCCGCTGTGGGGCTTTCTTTATGGCTGGACGTTGTTTCTGGTAATCCAGACCGGTACGATTGCGGCGGTCTCCGTCGGCTTCGCGCGATTTCTCGGAGTGCTGGTGCCGGCGGTCTCGCCCACGGCCTGGATTGTGCCTCCCATCCGGCTTTCTTCCAAATACGCGGTCAGCCTCTCCTGGCAGCAGGTTGTTGCCGTGGCACTGATCGTCCTTCTGACCTTGGCCAACACCCGCGGCCTCCGGCTTGGCAAGTGGATCCAGAACATCTTCACTTCGGCCAAGACGCTTGCGCTGGTGGGCCTTATCCTGCTCGGCATCCTCGTGGGGAGGAATGCCGCGGCGGTGAGTGCGAATTTCAGCGCCATGTGGACTCCGCACGCGCCGCAGGCCATCGAACCCGGCGCCGACTGGCTCCGGTCTTTGATTCCGTCGGTTTCGGCGGCGGCCGGGACATTCGGTCTGCTCATCGCCCTGTGCGTAGCGCAGGTCGGCTCGCTCTTCTCGGCCGATGCCTGGAACAACATCACCTTCACCGCCGGTGAAGTGAAAAACCCGCGCCGCGATATACCGCTTTCCCTGGCCCTGGGAACAGGGGCGGTGATCCTGCTCTATTGCCTGGCCAACGTCGCTTACCTGATGACTCTGCCCCTCGAGAGAATCCAGCAGGCGCCGGATGACCGCGTGGCCACCGCAGCGCTCAATGTCATCTTCGGCGACGCCGGGGCGGTCATTATGGCCGTGGCTATCATGATTTCGACGTTTGGGTGCGCGAACGGCCTGATTCTGGCCGGGGCGCGCGTGTATTTTGCGATGGCTCGCGATGGCCTGTTTTTCGGGACAACCGCCAAACTGAACGACAAGCATGTGCCAGCGAGGGGACTGCTTCTTCAAGGCATTTGGACCGCACTGCTCGTCTTGCCGCGAACGCGGATCGTGGATGCGCGCACCGGGGTTGTGCGTTACGGAAATCTCTACAGCGATCTGCTGGATTACGTCGTCTTTGCCGTTCTAATCTTCTATGTGTTGACCATCGCGGGATTGTTCGTTCTGCGTCGCCGCTGGCCTGACGCCGAGCGGCCCTATCGTGCCTTTGGCTACCCGGTGATTCCGCTCTTGTATATGGTGGCGGCCACGGTGATCATGTTAGCCCTGATTCTGTACAAGACGCAGACCACCTGGCCCGGTTTGGTGATTGTTCTCTTGGGGGTTCCAATCTATTTCCTTTGGCGCTCCCTGGGACGCCCGAAGCCGGAATCGACGCCCGCGGGGAAAACAGGCTGAGCGTGGTCGGTCAGACCGACCGGGAAACTTCGCAAGGGAGAGATGGCGCATGGGAACTCCACTGCTGGCAAGGAAGCCCATGGAACTCCTCCTGCAGGAGGCGCAAGAGTCGGGCGAGCACACACTGAAGCGCGCCCTGGGACCCGTTTCTCTCACCGCCCTGGGGATTGGCGCCATCATCGGCGCCGGCATCTTTGTGTTGTCTGGCCTCGGTGCGCATTACGCGGGGCCTGGATTGATGCTGTCCTTCGTGCTCTCCGGATTCGGCTGCGCATTTGCCGGGCTGTGTTATGCCGAATTCGCCGCCATGATTCCCCTGGCCGGCAGCGCCTACACGTACGCTTACGCAACGCTCGGCGAGCTGTTCGCCTGGATCATTGGCTGGGACCTGACACTCGAGTACGCCATGGGCGCCAGCACGGTCTCTTCGGGATGGTCGAACCATTTCATCGAGTTCATGAAAATCTTCAAGATCAACATCCCCCTGTGGCTCGCCTACGATCACTGGACCGCCCTGCGCGTGGCCGAAAAAATTGTTTCCCGGCAGATGGCGCGTGCCTCGGATCCCACCTTGGTCGAAGGCACGCAGGCGTTTATCCAGAAGGTGGACTCGATCATCAGCGCGCATTCCGCCGAACTGGTGCAGCGCGCGCACGACCTGGTTGGCGCGCCCCACTTGTTCGGCTACGAGATCGGCTTCAACCTGCCGGCCTTCACGATTGCACTGGTCATCACCGCCATCTTGGTGATCGGCATCAAGGAAAGCGCAAACTTCAACGCGGCCATCGTGATTACGAAGCTTTCCGTGGTGTTGTTCGTCATCGCGTTGGGGATGAGGTACGTCGACCGGTCGAATTGGGGGCACGATTGGGCCTCTTTCGCGCCGCACGGCTTCTCCGGAATTGGCGAGGGGGCCGCCTATATCTTTTTCGCCTATATCGGATTCGACGCGGTTTCCACGACGGCACAGGAGGCCAGACATCCGCAGCGAGACTTGCCCATCGGCATCATCGCCTCGCTACTGATCTGCACCGTGCTCTACATTCTCGTGGCCTGCGTGCTGACGGGCATGGTCCCGTGGAACGATGTCAACATCGAAGCCCCCATTGCCAAGGCGTTTCTGGATCGGGGCCTGACGACGGCCTCACACGTGATTGTGCTCGGCGCCCTTGCCGGTCTCACGAGCGTGATGTTGGTGATGTTGCTAGGCCAGACGCGAGTACTTTACTCGATGGCCAACGATGGCCTGCTGCCCAAGGGGTTCTTCGCGGCCGTCCATCCCAGGTTTCGCACCCCCTACAAGAACACAATCCTGGTTGGCCTGCTGGCAGCCATTGTGGGCAGCCTAACTCCCATCGACGACATCGGCAAGATGGTGAATATCGGAACTCTGCTGGCATTCGTTATGGTATGCATCGCGGTGATTGTGCTGCGCCGTACGAATCCCGGACAGCATCGCCCGTTCCGCACGCCGTGGGTCCCCTTGGTTCCGCTCCTGGGGATCCTGGTGAACGGCTACATGATGTACAAGCTCGGTTGGATCAATTGGGCGCGGCTGATCATCTGGCTGATCATCGGGCTGGTCATCTACTTCAGCTATAGTCGCAAGCACAGCCGCGTCAGCAAATTGGCGTCGCGATAGAGTTTGGTGCCTTGCGGCAGTTGAGGACTCCCCTGGTGGGGCACACATCCGACTGGGCATGAGGCGGGCATTCTTCTCGAGCCGGCTCGCTAAGACAGATCAGGCGGATACCCTCTTCGAAACTTCATGTTCGGCAACGGCAGTAGTGGTGTGCGCTCTTTCTGGCGCGGACTGACCTGGCTCGATCGGGTCGCCCTGGCCGTGGCTGTCCTCTACACGCTGACCTTACTGCTGGGGTCCTTTCGCAAAGAAGTTCCTGGCGCAGGCCTGATCGGCTTCTTGTTCTTTCTGGCGCTCGTCTATTTGTTGTTTCGCCTGCTGGGCTGGGTCCGCATCCGCCTGCTCTGGAGCCTGCGCAATCGCCTGATCGTGGCCTATGTGCTCATCGCCGTTGTACCCGTGCTTCTCCTCGCGGCGATGGCGGCGCTTTCGGCCTATATCCTCTATTGGCAGCTCGGAGCCTACCTGGTGTACGACGACTTCCAGAAAAGGATCGAGAAGGTGGCAGCGACGGCCGATGTGGTGGGCGCTTCGCTGGCCACCGAGGCGGCGCTTTCTTCCGAGCGGCCGCTCTCGATCGCCCCAGCGACGCGAATGGCCGCGCTGGCCGCCCGAACGAGCGAAGATCTGCCGGGTCTGCACATGGAGCTTGGCACGGGCCAGGAATTCCTTGGCCAGCCGGTGCTGCCCGGCAGTCATTTCGCGGGCCTCGTGCAGGCAGGGGGCCAGCTCTGGCTCCGGGCGGTCAAGGTGCGCTCGACTCTGGCGGGGCCGATCGTGGTGTCCGCCTCGCTGCCCGTCTCGCCGGACTTGATGGACAGCTTGGTGCCGGAAGTGGGCCCTATCCAGGTAGCCATCACCCGCTTGGCCACCCCGGAAGATCCGAGGGGCACGGTCTTCAGCATCGGGGAGCGACAATTTGTGCGCGTGGGGCAGGTGGCCACGCGCGGCCGCGCGCTGCCGCCCCCGGCCAATTGGTTTGACTACGAGGTCAGCGGGGTGTCGAAGCTGGAAGCCACGCTCTCCGATGCCGCGGGTAAGACGACCACTGTTCCTGTGTTGGCCTTTTTTTCGACACGGCCCTCGCGCCTGAACCGGCGTTTGTTCAGTTCGCTCGGTGAGATCGGGGGCGCCACCGTGACCGTGCTGATCGCCATCGGGGTGGTGTTCCTGGTGATCGAGGTCGCCGCACTTGTGACCGGCGTGGTGCTAACCCGGACGATCACGCAGGCGGTCGCGGATCTCTACCGGGCGACGCACTACATCCAGGCAGGCGACTTCACACATCGCGTGCGCGTTGAACGGCAGGACCAACTCGGCGTGCTCGCAGAATCTTTCAATACCATGACCAGCTCGATCAGCTCGCTGATCGAGGAGCAGCGCAAGCGGCAGCGGCTTGAGAACGAGCTCTCCATTGCGCGCGAGGTGCAGGAGCAACTCTTCCCACAGCAGGTGCCGTCACTGCCGGGCATCCAACTCGAGGCCATCTGCCGCGCTGCGCGAATGGTCAGCGGCGATTATTACGACTTCATTCGCCTGGGACCGACGCGGCTGGGGATCGCAATCGCCGACATCAGCGGGAAGGGCATCTCAGCTGCGCTGCTGATGGCCAGCCTCCAGGCGGCGCTGCGAAGTCAGGCGCTCTTCGACGGGGCCTCCGGGCAGAACACTGCAGAACTGGTGGCGCGGCTGAACCGCCACCTGTATCACAACACTTCGGAGGATCGCTACGCCACGCTGTTCTACGCCGTCTACGAGACCTCCACGCGCACGCTGCGCTATACGAATGCCGGCCATCTGCCACCGCTCTACATCGTGGGCGAGGAAGCCAACAAGCTGCAGTTTGGCGGCACGGTGGTGGGCCTGTTCGACGATTGTCTCTATGAAGAAGGCACGATCCAGGCGGAACCGGGCAGCCTGCTTGTAGCCTATAGCGATGGATTGATCGAGCCCGAGAACGTCTATGGTGAAGAGTTCGGAACCCGCCGGCTGCTCGAGGTCACCCTGCGGCATCGTGGCGAGACGCCGCGCGCCATTGCCAACGCGCTGATGGTTGCGGCCGAAGAGTGGGCTGGCTCGCCCGAACAGGCCGACGACATGACGGTCATCGTTGCACGGCTTGAGTAGCGGAGCTTTTCCGAGCGAAGAGAAGGTTCAGATATACTAGCTCGCTTTTGTGGGCAGGTCACCCGGCCAAACGAACAGCGCCGGGCACCGGGCGCCTCGTAGGCATCGGGTGGCAACCGCTGCTGCCCCGGCGGCTGCTGGCACGCGCAGCGATTGCTCGGCGGATCGAGCAAGGTGACTGATTTCCCTAGCGGTGCGGGGGCGACTCCGCAGGTAGTTCGCGAGACCTCTCGGACACAAAACACTGTCCAAAGCGAAGGGCGCATGAAGGTCCTCACCGCAGCTCAGATGCGCGAAGCAGATCGGCTGACCACCGAGCGCTTTGGCATCCCCAGCCTGCAATTGATGGAGAATGCTGGCGCGAGCGTCGTCGCTTTCCTCCAGGAGCAGTTTCGAGATCTCTCCAATCGCCGCGTTGTCATTCTTTGCGGCAAGGGAAACAATGGCGGCGATGGGCTCGTCGTGGCACGCCAGCTCAAGCGGCTCGGATTGAATCCGTCTGTTTTTCTCTTCGCGACGCCAGAGGCCATGCGCGGAGACGCGGCCATCCAGCTGGAGCGTTGGCGCCAACTCCAGGGCGACCTACGGGTGGTCACCAGCGCGGCCGAATGGGAATCGAGCCGCGGGGCCCTGGGCCAAGTGGATCTCATCGGGGACGCGCTGCTCGGCACCGGCCTGAGCGGCCCGGTCGAAGGCTTGCTCAGAGCCGTGATCGAGGACGTGAATCAGCGCCCAGCGCACACCATCGTGGTTTCCGTAGATACGCCCTCCGGTTTGCCGTCAGACGCGAGCAGCACCAGCGGGCCCGTCGTCCGCGCCGACTTTACGGTGACCTTCACGGCGCCAAAGGTAGGACAACTTGTTTCTCCAAACGCCCGGGATGTGGGCAAGCTGGTTGTGCGTGACATCGGCACGCCGCGGAAGCTGCTCGACGAGGACGTACAGCTCAAGCTGCACTGGCTTGAGCCCGGCGAGTTCCGCTCCCTGCCGCTGCGACGCCGCCTGGATGCACATAAGGGCGATTATGGCCACGTGCTGATCGTCGCCGGTTCGCGCGGCAAGACCGGCGCGGCGGTGCTGGCTGCCTCGGGAGCGCTGCGGGTGGGTGTAGGCCTGGTTACCGTGGCTACCCCCGACGATGTGCTGCCCATCGTGGCCTCCGGCTTGCCGGAGATGATGACCGCGCCACTCCTGGGCACTGAGGCGGGCAGCATCAGTTTGCGCAACCTTGACTACGGGCGGTTTGCCGGGTTGCTCAAGGGCAAGAGTGTTCTGGCCGCGGGCCCGGGGCTCTCCACGCACCAGGAGACCGAGCAATTCGTGCGCACCATCCTGGCCGATTGCACTCTGCCTGTAATTCTGGATGCCGACGGCTTGAATGCTTTCGCCGGCCGGGCGGACGAACTCGGCAGACGCAAAGCTTCCGTACTGGCCGTCACGCCGCACCCAGGCGAGATGGCCAGGCTGCTGGGCCGCACGGCCCAGGAGGTCCAGGCGAACCGCCTGGACACCGCGTTCGGAGCCGCGGCGCGTTGGCGCGCCCATGTGGTTCTGAAGGGCTATCGCACGATCATCGCCACGCCCGAGGGTCGCGCGTTCATCAATTCCACCGGAAACCCGGGCATGGCCACCGGCGGCACCGGGGATGTACTGACCGGAATGCTGGCGGGGCTGACCGCGCAATTTGGAACGGAGCAGTGGGAAAGAGTCCTGGGATTTGGCGTTTATCTGCACGGGCAGGCGGGCGACCTCGCCCGGGAGCGTGTCGGCGAGGCGCCGATGATTGCCTCGGACTTGGTCGCCGCGATTCCGCAGGCGTTCGAGCGCGTTCGGTCGGAGTGGGAACATTACGCGTAGCGAATTCATCTCGCACTCGCCTGAGGAGACGATTGAGAAGGGCAGGGAACTGGCCCGCGAGCTCAAGCCGCCGGTGGTCATCCTGCTCTCGGGCGAATTGGGCACGGGCAAGACGACGCTCACCAAAGGCATTATCAGTGGTTTGGGCGCCGGCGAAGAAGAGGAGGTCACCAGCCCGACTTTCACGCTCGTGCACGTGTTTCACAACCATGGCAAGGTGTACCACGTGGATCTCTACCGCGTGGAGGACTTCCGGGCCCTGGAGACCCTGGCCCTCGAAGACGTCCTGGCCGAGTCGGCCGTGGTCGTCGTGGAGTGGTCGGAGCGCTTTTCGTTGCGCACCGACTGGCCTTCGATCGAGATCCGCCTGGAACATCTCGAAGGCGACAGCCGGCGCATCACCATTGTGGACTCGCGCCGGCAGCAATAAGGGCTCCCCTCCGCGCTCTCCCAGTCACGAAACTCATCAGGCTGTTAACGGGTTGGGTTCTCCGGCTTGTTTGCCCATGGGCGTTTGCTACAGTGAGAGAAGAGGTTCCAGCGCCGCGCCGATGGCCAGCGGTTCACTCACGCTTATTCCGCGTCGTCCCGCCAGGGTCGACCTGAAGGTCTATACGGTCGATCTCCAACTCAGCAAGCTGGCCGTCGGTGTTGACAACATCCACTACGATGTCTTCCTGAGCCCCCGGTTTGTGGATTTTAGCCGGTCGTTCCTCTTTGACCTGATTCGGCAAACCTCGGGCCTGACGCAATCGGCCGGAATGGGCCGGCGGCCATTCAAGAGTCCGGAGACGGGCAGCTTCCGGAAGCTCCTGGTGGAGCTCTTGCAGGCCTCGCTGACGCGAGCGAAATTCGAAAAGAATATCGAGCTCGATCTTCTTCTGCGGCTTTCCGTGTTGAAGCTCCTCACGCAGGAAATTAGCAGCCAATTTTCGGATCTGCTACTCGAGGGCAAGGAGTGGATCCGGAGCCGCGGCGAGCATTTCGAACGCAGCGAGCAGGCACACGTCCTGAAGGCACGCCTGGCCGAGCTCCAGGCCGATCGCCGCAACATCTTCCGCCAGGTTGGCCAGCACATCTACCAGATTCTGAGTGATTTGGAGGAGAGCATCCTGGGGAAGGCGAGGCGCGCCCTTTTCGGCGAAGAATCGAGCGAAACCTACGACCTGCTCAAGAACCCCCTGCTCTTCGTCGAAGGCGGAGGGGACGACACGCTCAATCTTGAGCAGTACGTCCTGCTCGGCAATTACCCGCGTGACATTTACCGTTTCGAGACCATTAATGCGCTGTTCGAGGATTTTCTTCGCGAATTCGTTCTGGCCGGTGACCAGGACGGCGAGCTGACGACGGCTCAGAAGGTCCATGAGGAGCTCGTGGAGACTGCCCTCGGCACGCGGATCGAGCTTGCACGCCTGGAAGAGGAGCGCGATGTCGCCGCACGGCGGCTCGAGCGCGGCGAGAACCTCTTCTCACGCGTTCTGGGGCGTTCGGACCGGGACGCGCTGCGCGCCACCGTCGCCGAACTTGAGATGCGCCGACGGCATCTCCAGGAAAGACTCGAGATCCTGGGGCCGCAGCTAGAAGCCGCCCAACGCAAAGCCGACTTTCTAGGCGAAGAATACAACAGCCGCCTGGGCGACTACCTGAATCAGCCGGAGAACGCCCGAAGGCTGTTCGATTCAAGCGCCTCCGACGAACCGGGCGGCACGCCGGAGGTGCGCGCCCAACTCCTGGACGAGTGGATCAGCGAGCTCGAAAAGCGCAATCTCCTGGTCCATGTCCTAGCCAGCTACGAGCTGCGAAATCTCTATCGCGACTATTGTCCGCCAGTCCATCTCCAGCAGCTGCGCATGGCACTCGTCTCCCAGGAAGAACTGAGGCTCGTCGAAGACATCCTGAAACAGTTTCCGGCGCGGAGATTCTCGTTCCAGCGGATCGAGGAGTTGGCCAAGAGGCTGCGCCGCTATCCGCGCGAGCAGGCCCGGTCGCTGGCCACCTGCTTTGGGGAAGATTTCATGCGGCTGCGCCGCGATCTCCGAAACTACCAGAAGATCACCGCGGTGATGGAGCGCATCAATCTGATTCGGACAGAAAAAACGCGCGAGCTCTCCCGGTTGAACCGCAGTCTCTATGAGTTCCTGTTGCCGGATGAGGCGCGGCCCACTGAAGACCGCGTGATCTCGCACACGGTGATCAAGGCGGACGTCCGCGGGTCCACGAAGATCACCCAGGACCTGCTGGCGCGCGGGCTCAATCCCGCGTCCCATTTCAGTCTACACCTCTATGAGCCGCTGAAGCGTATCCTCGAGCGATTTGACGCCGCAAAGGTCTTCATCGAAGGCGATGCGATCGTATTGGCGATCTTTGAAAGCGAGTCGAACCGCTCGCACCAGCGCCCGGTGGCCAAGGCCTGCGCCCTGGCGCGGCACATTCTGACGGTCTCTCGCGCATATAACACCCGGGCGGAATCAAGCGAGCTTCCAGCGCTTGAGCTCGGGCTGGGCATCGCCTTCCAGAATTCCCCGCCAACCTACTGGATGGACAGCGATTCTCGGATCATGATCTCGCGCGCTCTCAACCTTTCCGATCGGCTTTCGAGCTGCTCCAAGGTCGCGCGGCGGCTGCTGGCACAGAACCCCTCACTCTTCAAGATGTTCCTCTTCCAGACGCCCATGAAAGGCAGTTCGGAAGAGGAGGCCGACGAGTTCTTGATTCGCTTCAACCTAAACGGCATCGAGCTGAACGAAGATGGCTTTGCCAAGCTGTTCGAGGAGATTTCCATGACCCCGGTCGAAACGCGGTGCATAATGCCGTGGGGCCGCGAGAACGTCTGCCTCTACTTCGGTGAAGTGCTCGTCGGCGAAACGATTGAGCCCATCGTCGTCCGCAAGGGGTTCGTGCGGCATTTGCTGCCGGACGGCAGAATTGGCAGCGCAGCTGCGCGGGCCTACTACGAAGTCTGCGCCACCACGGAAGTCCTCGAACTCGTGGAGCCGCGGATGGGCATCGCCGTGCGCAAAGATTGAAATGGCCTGCGAGGCGCCACTCTAATCCCAGCCGGAGGCGAAAGGGGTCCGTTTTTCATCGCTGCACCAAGTTCCAGCAGCTTGCGGCGCGTCGCATTCTGAAAGACTTACGGGGCGGGTACCGCGCATGGTCCTGCACCACATTGTGGCAAATCACCAAACGAACCGACACCATAGGATTTCGAAGGCAGGATTGGTGGGCAACTCACTCTGCAACGAACACCTTGGCAGAACTTTCCGGCTCGACTCCTAGCGATCGCGAACCCTGTTCTTGCGATGCAGGAAAGCACATCCAACAATCGCTACCGCTGTGATTGGGTAACCGATCATAACCATTATGCCCGGCATTAAAAATCCCAACAGAAGGGCGGCGAGCCCGATTAACAAAGTATAGCGAGCAAAGTCACGTCCAGAGAGAGTTTGCCTGAGCAAAGAAAAGATCAGAAACGACCAAAGCAGGGATAAACCAGCCCCCGCCGTAGACGAGAGCAAAGACCTTAAGTATGCGGTGCAAGTCGGGGCTGCCCAAGTCGCCATGCTGTAGCAGAACCAGGGAAAAACTTGCTACAGCTTGGATCGCGCCGAATACCGGCGCCAGGAACACCCAAATAGCGACTTGGATATATCGGTTCACATCGCCAATCTAACACGCGCACGTGCCAGCGGGCTTTGGCACGTTGCCTTTCGATTCGGGGATGGGAAACGGCGCGCTGGACTCGCCGCCAGCGCGCCTATCTTCGACTCTACCGAGAAATAACGAAGTTGCGTTAGATGAGGTGTAGAAAAAGGCCGCCAAATCGGGCATAACTGCGTTGTCGTGGCGCCTAATCCGGCCCCGGAATAGGCGGCACACGTTTGCGAGCGGTCTTCGCCAGATGGGCACGCCGCTCGGAAACATCGCCGAACTGGTCGGACACAGGGGGCTCGCCATGACAGGACGATACGCCCATTTGAGTATCTCAAACCTTCACCAGGCTGTTTCTCGGATTCAAACCGACACCACAATAGCACGGAGCCGCTTGCCGAAGAGAGGAAGGTTTCGCATGTTCAGTAAGTCCTTTCTGCGTGATAGACTTGCAGCATCGGAGGCGAAAGGGGTCCGGTGACCTTCCCGGCCTTCAAAGCCGGCGATCCGGTCCTTCGCGGGTCGGATGGTGGGTTCGACTCCCACACGCTTCCGCCATATCTTTTTTGTGCCTCACACAATTGGCATGTGACGAGGGAGCATGAGGGAACAAGAACCGTACCCATGCTGCTCACGTAGAGAGCAAGACGCTAACCATCTTGCTGTTGGCCTGACGTAGCCGCTCGGGGACCGCCCTCGTGTAGGTGTTCATCGTCGTGCAGCTCTGGAATGTGTTCCAGAACCTGCCGAAAGTGTTCAACGCTGAGTACGGACCCAATTCCCCTCGATTTTGTCCCAACAAGACGGCATTTGCTCACGGCAACATGGCGCGGTTTAGAATCCCTTCAGCTCTCGGTCTGATAGACTAGCACAGGAGACGGGGGCGCAGTTAAGAACCCAGTGTTAAGAACAGAGTCTGCCGCTCGTCGCTTTCAAACACTTTAAGAGGGTGTACCTTTGGTCGTTGTAGACATTATCTTAGCTGTGGCCGTAGCCGGGACCATCGCTTCGACGGTTGCGCTGGTTCTTTCCCTCCTCGGAGCCGTCAAATTCCGGCGCTGTGCCCATCGGGATCGGGAAATCTATAAAAGATGGGCAGCGAAGCTGCCCCCGGTCTCCGTTCTAAAACCTGTGCATGGCAACGAGGCGGGGCTGAAACAAAACGTCGAGAGTTTTTTTCTCCAGGACTATCCCGAATACGAAATTCTGTTCGCGGCCGACGAGGCGAACGACTCCGCCCTGCCCGTCATCCGGGAAATCTGCGCGCGCTATCCCCACATCCCAAGCCGGATCCTGGTCACCGGAGATCCTCCTTGGCCGAATGCGCAAAACTACTGCTTCCATCGCCTGGCGGAAGTAGCAAGGTACGACATCCTGGTCACCAGCGACAGCGACGTTGAAGTTGGACCGAATTACTTGCGTGACGTAGTTCCCCCGCTGCTCGATCCACAAGTCGGCGCCGTCACCTGTGCATTTCGCGGCAAAAGCGCGGGGGGTTTTTGGGCCTATCTCGACGCGATCGGGCAGTCCGTTGAATTTACCGCAGGTGTCTTGATGTCCAATCTTCTGGAAAGTACGAAATTCGGCCTGGGACCGACCATCGCGGTCCGCAAAGACTCCATCGGTCGCATCGGCGGCTTTGCCGGGGTCTGCGAGTATCTCTCAAATGATTTCGTCGTCGGCAATTTCATTTACAAGGCCGGCTTTCGAGTCATGCTGTCCAGCCATATGGTGGATCACATGTCGTCGTCCATGACGTTCCGGCAAATGTGGGAACGGCAGCTACGTTGGGCGATGGGAACCCGTTACTCACGTCCCAAGGGGCACCTGGGGAGTGGACTGACGTTCGCGGTGCCCTATGGACTTCTTGGCTTCTTCGCCGCGTTGGCGCTAGGTCGCCCGGTACTGGGGTTGATCTTGCTCGGTGCCGCGGTGCTGAACCGGATGCTGCAGTGTTGGATCGTCGGCTGGTGGACGGCCCACGACCCGATGGCAAGACGCACGGTACTGCTCTATCCCTTGAGGGACCTGCACGCCTTTATCGTCTGGTGCGCCAGTTACATCTGCAAACGTAGCCTGTGGCGCGACAACAATTACGAGCTGCTCAAGGGTGGCAGATTGGTCGCACGGCGCGCCAACGGCTCTATCGTAAGGCCAGATTTGACAGAAGCTGGGCGGAGCGGCGCTGCGGAAACTAAGCAATAGCTCTGCCGTCGCTGCCAAGTTTTTCCTGCATGAAGCGTCGACCGCCGCCGCAGGTTCGCTACTATCTTTGTTTGCTGCGGAGTTCTTCTCTGCGCCTGATCCTGGGCTGGGGAAGGCGGCAGCAATCGCGGTGGACTGACAAAGCGCCGTTCAGTAAAATCAAAAATTCTCGCATGGATTCAAGCGCCACGCCAAATCTCGAGGCCGCAGCAATTGAGCACCGAATCGGCTCCGTAACGAACCCTCCGAACCGCCTGCTTTCAGACTGGCGGATTTCCGTGCTGGCACTGTTCGCTTTGTGGGCCATCATCTATATGGTCGACCTCTCGCGGCCCCCCTTGCTCGACGACGTCGACTCGGTCCACGCCGGGGCGGGACGCGAAATGGTACTGCGGCACGATTGGGTGACGATCTACACCAACGGCATCCGCTATATGGAAAAAGGTCCGTTATTGATTTGGAGCCTGGCGGCCAGCTACAAGATTTTTGGAATAGGAGAATGGAGCGCCCGTTTGCCTCTGATGCTGGGGGTGATCGCACTGGTCTTATCGACCTACGTGCTGGGACGATATGTTTACGGGGAAGCGGGCGGCCTTTATGCAGGGGTAGCGGTCGTCACATCGTTGGGCGTTTATATTTATACGCGCTTTCTGATTCCCGAGGTGCTAATTGCGTTGTGGCTTACCCTCGGCTACTTTTTTTTTCTGCGGGCGCTCGAAGAAGAACGGCCCTCGCGCTTTGTTTGCTGGGGATTCGCGGCGACGTGTGCGTTGAATGTACTAACGAAAGGCCTAATCGGACTGATCTTTCCAGCGGGAGCGATCGGGCTTTTTCTCTTGCTGACGGGAGATTTGCGGCGGCTGCTGAAGCTGCGCATAATTTCTAGCTTGCTGGTGTTCTTGGCCATCGCTGCGCCGTGGCACATTCTCGCGGCGCTGCGAAATCCGGCTCAGGGCCAGGCGCCGAGTTTTCTGTGGTTGTACTTCATCAACGAACACCTGATGCGCTTTCTGAACAAACGCGTGCCTCCGGGGTTTGATACGGCTCCGCTCGGCATCTTCTGGGGACTCCTGCTCGCGTGGCTTTTGCCTTGGAGCGCATTCCTACCGCAAGCTCTTCGTGATGTGCTGACGCGGTGGCGGGAACTTCGTCAGCCAGGGATTAAGCTGGATCGTCGGACTAGTGCGAATCTGCTCTTCGTCCTATGGGCGCTCGTCATTGTGGGCTTCTTCAGCTTCTCCACGCGGCAGGAGTATTACACAATTCCCGCCTTGCCGGGCATGGCGCTTTTGGTTGGCGGTTGGCTGGCGCGTGAATCCGGACCGGCAGCGCGCGAATCGGATTGCCGGGCGGGAAGGATCTCTTCAATAGCCCTCTTTGCTTTTGGCGCGTTGGCGTTTTTGGCGGGGATGGTTCTATTGTTCATTTCCCATCGACCCGCTCCCGGCGTGGAACTGGCGGATCTGCTTAAAAAGAATCCGCAGGAATACAACCTCTCCCTTGGGCATGTGCTCGATCTGACGCCGCAGGCGCTGGGTGCATTCAGCGGTCCGCTTCTGGGGGCGTCGCTGGGGCTGCTTCTCGGCACCGGACTAAACTGGATCCTCCGACGGCGCAGGAGTCCGTTTGCGGGCAATGTTGCGCTTGCTGCAATGACGGTTGTCTTACTGGCCTGTGTACATTTCTCCTTGATTATATTTTCGCCAATTCTGTCTTCTTATAATCTCGTGGAGGCGATTCGAAAGCAGTTTCGGCCGGGTGATGTGATCGTCGTCGACGGCGAGTACCATGAGGCCTCCGCACTGAATTTTTATACCGGCATCCAGCTTCACGTCCTGCATGAACCGAGCGGGAACTTGTGGTATGGCGCGAAATTTCCCGATGCGCCGCATATCTTCGAGACTCCGGAATCGTTGGCGGTATTGTGGAACGGTCCTGGCAGGGTGTTCCTGTGGACGGACCAGGAAAACCCGAAAGAACTTAACGGCGTGAGGTCGTTTCCACTTACGCGGAGCGGAGGAAAGTTTATCTTCACAAATCAAGACCTAAGGGAATAGCCGAAGAGGGCCTTGGACCGTAATGTTGGGTTGCAACTCTTCAGCGAGCATCATCGCGTTTCCTCACAGAGCTTTGCCGCCGCCTTGGGCGGGGCGGCCCAACTGAATCCCGATCAGAAAGGCCCGAATTGTGATTGGTAATAACAAATTATCGATGACAGATGCGAACTCAGCTGCCAGTACGCGAACTTCGAGAGTCATCAAGGCTTCGCGCGAAGCTCTCTATCGAGCGTTCACCGACCCTGCAGCCTTGGCTGTCTGGTTATCCCCGGGAGAGATGACCGCAAAGGTCCATGAGTTCGACGCCCGAGTTGGCGGAGGATATCGGATGTCGCTGTTCTATCCCTCATCCGATCAGGTGCACCGCGGCAAGACCGCAGAGCGGGAAGACCGTTTCACTGCACGGTTCGTGGAGCTCAGTCCTCCAGCAAGAATCGTCCAAGCGATATCCTTTGACTCCGTGGATCCCGCCTTTTCAGGAGAAATGATCATGGTGGTCACATTTGAGGATATAGACGGGGGGACAGAAGTGACCATTTTGTTTGAGCACATACCGCCGGGCATGCACAAATCTACAATATTGTCTCAGTATATGCAGGGATGACTGGACTGCAGATCTTGCTGGCCACTGAAGACTACATCCTTGCCGTCAAGGCTAGGATCGTACCTATTGCAAGAATGAAGTAAGGGTCGGTCATCGCGAAGATGAAATCGGCAGAGATGAGCAGAGCACCTGATGCCTCGAGCGACCGGTAAGCGAGGTTGTCGCTCAATGCTGCGGTCGGCCTCACGACAAGGAACGAAGACGGCGTCCGATTGGCTGCGCCATGCTGCTTCCCCAGGTTTCGACTGCTCCCAGCATGCCATACGCGAAATCGAGAAGCCCTTTCACGATCCCGGCGGCGAGCGTCGCGCCGGTCAGCGCCTGCTCGGCTGTACGGATGTGGTCTTCAGCAATGCGCGCTGACTCGGCTAACCCGCCGGAAATCAAGAGGAGATCGCGGATGCGCGGCAGACCATCCACGACGCGTCCCGAGTCGATCAGGGCGCGCAGCTCAGGACATCGATCCATCGCGCAGAGCAAGGGTAACGTGTACACACCTTCTGCCGCATCCTTCGCCGCTGGCTTTCCAAGTACCTCCGGCGAAGACGTCCAATCGAGGATGTCGTCGTTGATCTGGAAGGCGATGCCAAAGTGGAGCCCGAACAGCCCGGCGTGCTCCACGCCGACGCCGCTCGCGCCGGCCTCCAGGGCTCCCATCCGGCAGGCGGACGAGATCAGCGTCGCCGTCTTGCCTGTTATGGCGGCGAGGTACGATTCCCTGGTGCGCGACGGCTTGTAGAGGTCGCGGGTTTCGATCATTTGACCAGTGCAGAGTCCGCGGAAAGTGGCGGCGATGATCCCGGCTTCACGAGCGCCGAGTCGGGCCGCGATCTCCGCAGCACTAGCCAGCAGAAAATCGCCGGTCAACACAGCCATGGCGTTGCCCCAGCGCGCGTTGACGCTCGGTCGGGCGCGTCGCGCTTCCGCCTCGTCCATGACGTCGTCATGGCACATCGTGCCAACATGCACCAACTCCAGGGCCGTTGCCGCATCAATGACGCGCTGGTTGGCCGGGCACAACCGATCGGCCCAGGCGTAAGCGCTCATCAGCGTTAGGGACGGCCTCATCAGCTTCGGCACTCCACCGAAGAGGTGCTGTACCAGTTCGGTGAGACTCGCCTCGCCGTCGACCTCAAGTAGCAGCGCACGTTCGACCCGCGACAGGTCGTCTGCCAGCAGGGGAAACGCATCGAATTCAGTCCTACCGAACATCGGACACCTCCACGGCCTCACAATTGGCGGCTCTTCGTCAAACGCGCTGCGTGCGGCCGGCGGCCAAAGGCTCCGGTGCACCGGTCGGTTGAGTATGCCACCGAACTTCAGAGGTCCGACCAACCTGCGGCGATGCCAAATGTTTTCGCCTCACCTTGGCTCGGCCGAATCGTGTTAGAACTACGTAATTGGGGCGTCTCGAGTTCCCAGAAAATAACTCGGCGAGGGAATGATCCGACACTTTGAAGCATACGGAAGCCAGCAAAAAAAGGCGCAGGTACACAGGCCCGGCCATTTCGACAGCTTGACCTTTGGGAAGATCTATTGCCCGGGGAAGCTACGGATGCGGTCCAAGCGTGATCACAGCTTTGGCCGCGAGCACTGGTCCCGTGGAGACTTACTCGGATCGGTAGGCTTGGCGCCTTCGGGTTTATCGAAGTTCATGGTCACCACATCATCGCTGAACAGGCCCACTTCGGCCACCAGTTGACGGCCTTTTTCAGGACGTGCCTGCACATCGAATGATACGGCGGCTCTCTTGATCTCACCGGGTTTCAGCTCGGTTGCTGTGTCATTGGATGTTACTGTGCCGAACACCGTATGGTAGACAACATCGCGATAGGCAACCTTTAGGCCCTCTTCCGGGACGCGCACCGGATCAAGGACAAACGTATATTTCCCAGCCTTCGGGTTCTTTGACTCCACACGCTTCGTTGCTCCGGGAGTAGTGTCGTACGCCGCGAGCGGCGAGCCTGCTCAGTTGAGGTGTTTCGCTGCCTAGTTCGCCTGGTGAAAGTCATTGAAAACATGGATCATGTAAGAGTCTTCATATTTCACTTGCACTTGTACATATTTGTAGTCATAATGCTCCATAAATGGAGGCCTCCATGGCAGTAACCCAACAGCCTCTGGCGGGCTTTTCGACGGAAGCCGCACCAGACCTTTCTGACAGAGCCGTTCAAGAGCGAGTCAGCCGTGCGGCGGTTCCGGCGTTTTTCAAGCTCGCCCAAGCATGGCGCTTGCGAGACGAATCGGCTCGGCAACTCTTGGGCGGAGTGTCCAATGGCGTCTTCTACCAGCTGAAACGCGGACAGAAAAAAGTCCTCGATCAGGACAAACTCACAAGGATTTCCCTGCTTCTGGGGATCTTCAAGGCGCTGAATATCCTGTACAGCCGCAAACTGGCCGATTCGTGGGTCAGTCTGCCCAATTCGAACCCGATGTTTGAGGGAGAGATGCCTCTAGACTACATGATTAAGGGTGGTGTGCCCGCGCTCGTCCGCGTACGCCAGTTGCTCGATGCCCGGCGAGGAGGCCGGTGACACCTAAGATTTCAACGCTGCGGCAGGATGACACCCATCGTCTCATTCCCTCGCGCCACAGCGAGGAAAGCGTTCTAAATAGGCTTGCCGAGGATGATAAGCAACTACAGGAGCTGTTTGAGCTCGATGGCGCTACGAACGACCGATTGCTCGGAGAGGCCAACCTGCTTCCGGGCATCAGTGTTCATGAATTACTTTTTGGTGTCGCCTACGCACACATCGTGAATGCAGCTTTCACCCATGCCCACCCTGCGGGCAGCCGCTTCAATGGCCCCGAACGAGGTGCATGGTATGCGACCTTCGAACTGGAAACCGCCGAGGCCGAGATTGCGTTCCATAAGTCTCAGGAATTGACGGAGATTCATTGGCAGGAGCCAGAAACCTTCACGTTCCAGGACTACTTGGCGGATTTTCGGGCTGACTTCCATGACATCCGCGGCGAGGTCCACTATTCGGACTGCCTCAATCCGAACAGCTACATGCGCTCCCAAACACTTGCCAAAGCACTGTTGGCGTCGGGCTCGGCGGGGATCATCTACCCGAGCGTTCGGCGTTCTAAGGGGACGTGCCTGGTGTGCTTCCGGCCGGCCCTGGTCATCAACGTTCGACAAGACCGGACTGTGACGCTTGCCTTCCGTGATCCCTCTCAGCCGCCCGTCATCAGCCATTGAACTCCGTGATTGATGAGAGCAACGCACTCAAAAGCTAGGCACTCAGCCAGAACGAAGCCTGGCCGAGCTCTCAATCCACTGTAGCGTAATGCCCGGCGGCTTTGTCAGCCTTTGAACTTGGCTTCGAAGTGGAGAGAGCCATCCCTTGCATTTTCAGTTGGTTATGCTGAAAGTTTTCCGTTGGAGGTGACGGAGTCTACATTATTGTTTGGGATGTACGAGGAAGGAGCACCGGGCCAGATCTTCATCAAAATGGCGAAGGAAGGCTCCACGCTTTCGGGTTTCATGGTCGCGGTGTAGGATGCCGGAATCGGAGTAGAAACGAGGCGCTTATGGATGCAAACGACTTCCGACGAATTGCTCTCAGTTTCGAAGGTGCAAAAGAGAGCTCGCACATGGGGAAGCCCGACTTCCGGGTTGGAGGCAGAATTTTCGCGACGCTCGCCTCGGAAGACCAGGGCTATGGGAACCTGATGCTGACACTAGAGCAACAGGCGGAGTTCGTTGGGGAGCTGCCTGAGGTTTTCGTTCCCATCGCGGGTGGATGGGGAAGGATGGGAATGACTCATATTCGGCTAGCTGCGGCAAGCGAGGATGTGCTGGCTGGTGCCCTACGCACGGCATGGAAGCTAAGGCTAGAGAAGAACGCAAGGTCGGGCAAGGAGGCCCGTCGCAAGAAGCGAGATTGGTGACTCGAGGTGGTGCTCTTCAGTGAAGCTGGACCACGCTTCTTTCCCGTTAGCAACTCGCCTCGGCAGGCTACGAAGTAGTGTTATGTGACCAGCCGCAATGCGCTGTGGAGATGGCAGCAGAGCTGCAGCCGAGTGCCGGGCTGGTCGTGGCGCGCATCCTCCAAAGTCAGGCCCCAGCCGAGGAACGAGACCCACCTCGTTTTTCACGCACGATTCAAGTCTACTGCTGATTGAGAGTTGCCACTCCTTCCTCCTTCGTCTAGGCCGCGTTGATACTATATGAATTGGGGACATTCGAGGTCTCCGTGTGAGCAGAGGATCCCGACTGTCGCCGACGGACGGTCTCACAGAGTATGCTGCTTACCCGGTCAGACACCGTCTGAGAACCCTGAACCGATCGTGTGCGACGAGCCCGCGCGAAACGAACAGCGGTGTTGAAAATAACGAAAGCATTTCGCACGCGCGGACACGAACTTAAGTCAGAGGGGCTGAGATAAAGACCCTTGGGCGGCAAGGCCACAACCGAAAGTTTGCGCCGCCGTCTAGGTCTGACTACAGCCACAAGCTTGATCGTGGCGAGCATGATCGGCACGGGCATCTTCAGCACTACCGGGCTCATGCTGGCGCGCGTGGAGAGCGCCTGGTTCGTCTTGGTGTGCTGGCTGCTCGGTGGGGTGATCGCGCTTAGCGGAGCCTTGAGCTACGCCGAGTTGGCTACGATGATGCCTGAGGCTGGCGGGGAATATGTCTATCTGCAGAGGTGTTATGGTCCCCTCGCCGGCTTCCTGACCGGTTGGACGAGTTTCTTTGTGGGGTTTTCAGCTCCAATTGCGGCCACAGCGATGGCCTGCACGAAGTACCTGGCTGCGGGGAGATGGTTACCGCACACCCCTCTGGCTCAAGATGTGATCGCAATCTGTCTTGTGCTGATGTTTACGGCGCTCCATGCTCGCAGTCTGTGGGTGGGCGCGTGGGTCCAGAACGCGCTTACGGCGACGAAGCTGCTGTTACTTGGGGGACTGGTGTTTGCGGGCTTTTCGGCCGGCCGGGGAAACTGGAGGTTCCTCGAGAGTTCGAGCGACTTTTGGGCCCCGGCCCGCTTGAGCCAAATGGGGATCGCTCTGCTGTGGGTGAGCTTCGCGTATAGCGGTTGGAATGCGTCTTCCTACATCGCCGAGGAAGTCGAACGACCCGCCCGCACGCTGCCGCGTTCCCTGTTGCTGGGAACAGTGACGGTCACGGCTGTTTACTTGCTGATGAACCTTCTCTTCTTCTTTGCGGCACCGGCAGCGAGGCTGGCGGGCGTCATCCCTGTGGGTGAAGCGGCCGCAAAACACCTGTTTGGGCTTGAGGCTGCTTCGTGGCTGTCCCTCATCATGGGGTTAGCGCTGCTCTCCTCCCTCAGCGCCTATGTGGTCACGGGCCCCCGGATCTACTACGCAATGGCCCGTGACGGCTTGTTCTTCCGCTTCGCGGCCCAGATCCATCCGCGATTCGGAACGCCGGGAGTCGCCATCGCCGCCCAGGGTGTCTGCGCCGTCCTCATGGTCCTGTTCGGCACGTTCGAGCAATTGCTGACGTATATCGGCTTTGCCCTGGGGATTTTCCCTTGGATGGCGGTGGCGGGTGTACTGCTCCTTCGCAGAAGGCAACCAACGCGAGAACGTCCCTATCGGGTGTGGTGTTATCCCTGGGTGCCGCTCTTTTACCTAGTGGCCACGGGCGGCATTCTGATCGTGGCATTCATCAATCGCCCCGGGCCTTCGCTTGCGGCCATCCTAACGGTTGCGGCGGGAATCCTCGCCTACTGGTCGTACGTGCGGCCGCGGCTCTTGAAGCTACCCCGTTCATCCTGAGGCCCCTGTCCGCCCAATAATCGATCTCTGTTTTTCGCCTGTTTTGTTGGTCTGGGTCCTTCTGCTCTGGCAACGCGGACGGTGGTTCGCGCACACCGCGTGGGCGGGGGTCTATCCCAGGCGGGGCCCTCTTCCACCTGAAGGAAGGGCTTCCGACCTTTCTCGCCCGAGCGGTTGGAGGTTGACCGAACTGCGGAGGTGCGATCGCACGTCAGCCTTTCTTCCGAGCGATCCGAGCCAGCGTCGCGCAGAAAGAGTTGCGCGACTCCAGTCGAGAGAGTTAACCTCGCATTCAGCTTGGCAAAATCAAAATCGCGCCAGAGGCTCAACGTCGGCAAAGAAGCGCGGCGTCGCGCGCGCGACCAGGCCGGCCTGCCTCCCACCGAGCGGATCATTCCTGACAAGCGCCGCAAGCCGCCGAAGCACAAAAGAAGATTGTTCGAAGAAGAGTGGCTGTAAGCCGCGGCAGCAGGTTCCGCCGGAACCTAGTTCTTCGACCCTCAACCTGGCTTGTAATCGGGCACGATTTCGTCCGGTTTGAACACCGGAGCGGGCGAGCGGCCAAGGAGGCGGGCCAGTTCCGAGGAGATACTCTCGAGATCGGCCTTCGAGAAACCCACGCTGCTCACCAGCACTTTTCCGTCCGGTGCGATCAGCAAGACGGTGGGAACCTGGGCGAGACCGTACTGGTTCGAGACCGGGTATCCGTCCTCGTCGAGCAGGGTCGGGAAGGTGATGCCAAACTCCTGACAGAATTCTTTCGTGTCGCGCGCGTCGTCCTGCGAAATGCCCCAGAAGCTCGCGCGCTGATCGCCATAGCTCTGGTACAGGCGCTCGAGAAAGGGAAGGGTGAACTGGCAGACGGGGCAGGTGATTTTAAAAAAGGCGGCCACAACCGGCCCTTTTCGCAGGGCCTCCGCCAGCGAGAATGGATGGCCACTGGCGCCGTTCAAAGCGAATGCCGGCGCTTGGTGGCCCGCCAAGACCTTGGTCATGGGCCTTCCTCCCACAATCCGCGCGACCCAGCGCGGAAGTCTCATTCCTTACATGTTAGCGCAAGTGATCATGACAGGAAACTCCAGGCGCCGGCGGGAAGCCAATTCAGGAGCGGGTGAGCTTCTTCTGCGCTTCGTTTGCGGCGATCAGGATGGGATCCCAGACCGGCGCAAAGGGCGGCGCGTAGCTCAGGTCGAGGTGGAGCATTTCAGGCACCCGCAGACGCGCATGCAGCGCCATCGCCGCAACGTCGATTCTCTTGGCAATCCCTTCTTCGCCGGCCATCTGGCAGCCCAGCAGGAGGCCGGTGGGACGATCCCAGATCAATTTCACCAGAATGGGTTTGCCGTGGAAGTACTTGGCCCGCGACGTCGAAGTGATGGTCACCGAGTCCGGCTGGAACCCGTTCGCTCGCGCTTGTCGCTCGCTGAGTCCGGTCCGTGCCACGGCCAATTCGAACACCTGCGTGACCAGAGTGCCCACCACGCCTTCGAAATGGGCATGTCCGCCCGCGGCGTTTTCACCGGCGACGCGCCCTTGTTTGTTCGCCGTGGTGCCCAGGGGAAGGTATGCCGGCTTGCCGGTCACCAAATGACGCACTTCTGCACAGTCGCCCGCCGCGTAGATTCCGCTGACGCTTGTCTGCATGCGTTCATCCACCGCGATCGCGCCCGTGGCCCCGAGCTGGATGCCTGCCGCCAGAGCCAGTTCAACGCGCGGGGCGATCCCGGTCGAGAGCAGCACCAGGTCAGTCGGTTCGCTTCCCCCCGCGCCGTAGTCCACTGCCACGGCCCGGCGCCCGGCGTTCCCCGCAATCCCGGTCGCCGCCGCGCGCTTGAGCAGTCGTACTCCGTGTGCCTCCAGCACGGCTTCCACTCTCTCTCCGATCTCGGGCTCGATTTCTTCGAGCACTGCGTCGGAGCGTTCTAGGATGGTGACGGTGACGCCGCGGCTCACCAGGGCATCCGCCAGTTCGAGGCCGATGTAGCCCGAGCCGATGATGGCCGCCCGCTTGGGCCGCTCCTCTTCGAGAAACGCGCGCAGGCGGACTGCCTCGGCGAGATTGTTGCACGTGAAAATGTTCGTGCAGTCTGTTCCTGGAATCTCCAACCCTGGCGCGCCACCGGTGGCGATCACCAGCTTGTCGTACTCGAGCGTGACCGGATGGGCGCCGCGGCAAAGCGCGCGCACGAGCTTTCTGCCGGGCTCGATCTCGATGGCCTCCTGTTCCAGGCGAACGTCAAGGTTGCGCCTTTGGCGAAAAAACTCGGCGGTGTAAACGACGAGTTCCTGTGCACTTGCCACTTGGCCGGAGACATAATAGGGCAGCCCGCACGTGCCGTAGGAGACGTCGCGGCCCTTCTCTAGGACCACGATCTCGAGCCGGGGATCGAGCTTGCGCGCGCGGCTCGCCGCGCTCATGCCCGCTGCCACTCCGCCGATGATGACCAGTCGCTCGCGTGGCATCGCCGTGCCTGTTCGAAACGGCGCGGTCATCTTAAGCGAATGGAGAGGAGGGTCAAGCGAAAGCGCTAGTGGATGTGGCGGGTCTTGCGCTGCATGTAGTCCATCAGCAGATACTGCCCGAGCGTGTAAGGCGTGGTGAA
>DATFXF010000300.1:0-6410 GCA_035258565.1 Candidatus Acidiferrales bacterium | reverse complement strand
TGGCTGGACGTTCCCTTCGTCAAGCAAGAGAAGGACGGTTGTGGTGCCGCTTCCATCTCCATGGTCATGCAGTATTGGGACCGGGAGAAGGACGCGCGGCTCTCCGCTCGGGCGGATCCGCGCGTCATCCAGCAGGTGCTCTTTTCCAAGGAGGCAAAGGGCATCTTTGCTTCCGCCATGGAGCGATACTTCGAGGCCGCTGGGTTTCGCGCGTTCGCCTTCCAAGGTGCCTGGACGGACCTCAAGAATCATCTTCTCCAAGGGCGCCCTCTGATTGTGTGCCTCCGAGGGAGCGGGCCAAGAGGGGCACTGCATTACGTTGTTGTGGCGGGGTTGGACGGCCAGCAGAACTTCGTATTGGTGAATGACCCGGCGAGGCGGAAGCTGCTCCGGCTGGATCGATCGTCGTTCGAGAAGGGTTGGAGCGCGGCCGGGAACTGGACACTCCTGGCTGTCCCCCAGCAGCACGAATGATTGCTTTTTTCCTGTTGTTCCTTTGCCCGGCGGTTCCGGCACAGCCTCCTCAGCAGCAAGCGGATAGCGATCGTATCCTCATCGTGAAGAGGCTCTACGATGAAAAGCGTTGGGAGGAGATCGTCCGGCTGGTGCCGGCTACCTCCAACGACTCTGCCGAGCTCGACTTCTATCGTGGGCTGGCGCTGGCCCGCTTGCAGCGCTGGGCGGAGGCGCAGGCCGCTTTGGAAGCGGGCCGCCTGAAGGAGTCACGCGATAAGCGTTTTCCGATCGAGCTCGCCGGAGTTTCTTATCAACGCAAGGAGTTCTCCCGAGCCAAGGCGTTCCTGAAACAGGCCCTGCGGCTCGACCCTGAGGACGCGTACGCGAGCAATTTCTTGGCCAGCTTGTACCTCTTAGAGGGCAATGTCGAGGCCGCCGTTCAGTATTGGAATCGCATCGGGCGGCCCGAAATCACCGAGATCAGGTCTGACCCCGAGCCTCGCGCGCGCGCGGCCCTTCTCGATCGCGCGTTTTCATTCTCTCCCCTGAGTGTTCTGCGCCTCGCTGATCTCCGCACGACCCAAGCACGCCTGGAGAACCTGTGGATTTTCCCGCGCTACCGGTTTGAACTCTTACCCGAAGAGGAAGAGTCATTTACCGTCCTGTTCCGAGCCACGGAAAGGAATGGTTGGGGAGACAGCAAGCTCGAGGGAATCTTTTCCCTGCTGCGAGGGCTGCCCTACCAGACCATCGATCCGGAGTTTTACAACCTGCATCGTTCGGCGTACAACATTGTTTCCCTCTGGCGATGGGATGCCCAAAAGCGCCGACTTAACGCCTCCTTCTCGGCCCCACTCGGACAAGATCCCGGATGGCGTCTCAAGTTCTATCTCGATGGCCGAAACGAGAATTGGGATATCAGCAGGAATTTTCAGGGCTCGACTTCGCTGCTCTCGGGACTGAAGCTCCTGAAGTCGGAGGCGGGAGCGGAGATTCGGTCTGTGGCCAGCGACCGCTGGAGCTGGAGGACGGGAGTTTCCTTTGCCTACCGCGAGTTTCGCAACACGAGCGGCCTCTCCCCTCGAACGGCGCCGCTCTTCAGCGATGGTTTTTCTCTGCAATACCAAGCGGGCCTGAATTATCGGCTTCTCCGAAATGCGGAGAGGCGAATCACCGTCCATGCCCTTGCCTCCGCGGGGGTGGGGAGAATGCTTGCGCGCCCGCTCGGCTTTTTTGCGCCGATCCAGGGCTCCCTTGTCCTGCAGTGGTTCCCACTCTCCCGCGGCGACGACTACGAAATGAACAGCCGGTTCCGTACTGGCCGGATGTTTGGGCAGGTGCCGCTGGACGAGCTTTATGCTTTGGGTCTAGAGCGGGACAACGATCTTTGGCTGCGCGGCCACATTGGAACTCAGGGCGGCAAGAAGGGCAGCTCGCCGATGGGCCGCGAGTATGTCCTGTGGAACTGGGAGGCGGATAAGATCGTGCACCAAAATGGCTTTCTGACCGTGAGGTTGGGGCCGTTTGTGGACATCGGCAGGATTACCGATCCTTCAGGAGATTTCATTTCCCGGGGCTGGCTGTGCGATCCGGGAGTGCAATCGAAGGTGATTCTCTTCGGTGGCCTGAGGGTTATCTTTTCCTACGGCAAAGACCTCCGCTCAGGTCGTAACGCCTTTTACATCACTGCGCAGCGCTAGGGGCCGGGAGATAACCCCCGCGTCCAAGCGTTGAATTGAAACCCCTGCCTTCCCAACTGTGGCTTCGCTGGGGCCCTTCCGTCCGGTTCGAGAATGGAAACAAAGGGAAGGAGTCCTATTGCCTTGCAGCAGTTCGGACATTATGTGCTTTACCAGCAGTTGCAGATTCACAGAATCCAACGCCAGCTGAGCCAGCAGATTGATCCCTTGGGCAAAATGGAAGTGCGCACCGAGGAGGTGTACAGGCTGGCCGTGCTGGACCCCCCGGCGATGAGCTGATCAAGCATCTTGCGGAACGCCTGAACCGGGCGATTCGCGGCTCCGATCTGGCTGTCCGCCTCGGCGGGGACGAGTTTCTCGTGCTCTTGTCGGAGTGCAAACTCGAAGAGGTGCGGCACGTTCTTGGGCCGACTGAGCGGACTGAGATCGATTATGACGGAAAGACGATTCCCCTCACTTTCTCTGTGGGATGGACCAACTACATACCTGGTGAATCGCGTGAGGAGCTGCTGAGACACGCCGACGACGCTCTCTATGCCAATAAGCGCCTGGTGAAAGAGTAAAGAGAAGTAAACACCCTCGCCCGCTAGCGGCCCGCCTTGCGGAGTGGCCCTTCTTCGAGCTTGGTCAACGGCCTGGGAGGACGGCGGCTGCGGTCTTCAAGCGAGGCGGCCAGCGGCGAGCCC
This sequence comes from Candidatus Acidiferrales bacterium, assembly GCA_035258565.1. Classification (GTDB taxonomy): domain Bacteria; phylum Acidobacteriota; class Terriglobia; order Acidiferrales; family UBA7541; genus DATFXF01. The sequence goes on along the minus strand of DATFXF010000300.1, from coordinate 3,568 downwards.
CCCAGCTCTACGAGCATGCGGCGAAGCCTTCTACGGTCCTCCAGGCGGATGTCCGCTATTTCAAAGCCCGTGGCCCGACCACGGGCGTCTCGGACAAAGGCTTCGACAGACACGGGGCGCAGGCCGGGATTGATTTTGAGCGTGAGTGATGTACCGGGAGTGAGAAACCGTTCCGTGGTGGCTAAGCCGCCGTTCAGATTCATGACCTGGATCTCCAGGCGGCAGTTTTCCCGCAAGTTTGTGGTCACCGCGGGCAGGGGCCGGGCGAGCCGGAGGCGTGGGTAACGTCGCTGGCGGACACATGACGACTGCGGGTCGGGATCGAGCGGCGCCAACGAGGTCTCTGTCAGATCCAGTCCGCTGCGGGGCAGAAAGTCCCGCATCCAGTCGGGATCAATCTTCTCGAGCGCCTGTGCCGCCGCGATGCGCAACTCACTTGGATGCGCCCAGCGCCACAGCTGCTTCGCTTCTAGGATCCGCCGCAGCAGCGGCGCAGCCTCCGACGCCCGCAGCCGCCCTAGGGCTTCGATGGCTTTTAGCCTTAGGTACGCGCCGTCGGTAGGGGGAGCCCCTCCCTCAGCCAGCCGGATGAGATGCGGCGCAACCGATGGGTCACCGCTCATACCGATTTCATCGAGCGCCAGCGCCCGGATGAGCGGGTCGAGCGCGTCGAAGACGGCGAGCAACAAGCGGCCACGGTCAGACGCGCCGCTGGCGGCGAGTTGCCGCACCGCCCGATCCTGAAGCGAGCGCTGCCATTCGCCAACCCGTGTCGGCAGCCCTTGCTCCAAGGTGGCGGCATCCAACTGACTGAGCAGGCCAATCGTCTCCACGGCTGCCGTGGCCGGCTCGGAATGAAACCTCTCGCGCAGGCGAGAGATCGAATCAGATCCAACCTCCCGGGCGAGTTCGATTAAGACGGCACAATCTTCGCGGAACCCGCTGCGGCTGAACCGCGCTGTCAAGTGCTCTGTGGCCGGGCCTGGCATCAAGCGCATGAGGTCAGTCAAGCGTTCGGGGATGCGTTCGGCGCGTAAGGCGTCTTCAATGAACTCTGGTAGGTGGTTTTCGAAACCGATGCGGGGTCGCAGGCTCTGGGCAAAGGCAGGTCGCTGGTTTTCCACGCTCTCGAGCGACGCCAGGGTCTGTTCCATGGCCGCGTAGCGGCGCCCCGTGGCTGCCTCCTGGCTCAAGCGGACAAACGCGGCGCTGGCCAGGCTTTGTAACTCGGGATCGCGCTCTACGCTCAACTGCGCGCCCACCAGGCCAATCGTCTCCCGAAGCAGGTCTCCCTCCGCACCGGAGTAGAGGTCGGCGAGCTCACAGAGTCCTATGGCCGTTTTGCGTCGCGCGTCGGCATCCTCGCGGTTGATGCAGGAGGCGTAATTGCTCAGGATATCCCGCGAGGCTTTGTTCTCCCCGCCCTGGAGCCGCTCCTCAATGCATTGTCGAACGTTGCGTGGTGGCACGCACCAGGCACTCGAGGAGGACAGCACGTCGTGTTTTGTGGCCTCCGGAACCTCCGTCCAGAACTGCCGGTCGAGCATATCGCTGAAGGATTCAACGGACATGCCCGCCTCGGCCATTCTCTTCTCCTGCATGCTCAAGATCTCGCGCAGGCCTTCGATTTCCCGGGCCATACGGTCTAGCATCTGCCGCACCGTGTTGACCCGAACTTCTCCCCGTTCGTAGCTGTCCATGGCAAAGCGGATGGCCAGGTGCTGAGCGAGCTTCAGAAGCATGGGCTGGTCGGGCCGGTCGGTGGGCGCTTGAGCGGCCAAGCTGGCCAGTGCCTGGCGGAACATGAATTGGGCCCCCAGCGGTAAGCTGGTGAGTCGCTGCTGAAAGGCGATGGGCTCGGAGGTGGCGTCTGGCTGCTGACTAGCTTTTCCGAGCTGCCGCAACAGCCGCATGATCGCGTGAACGTCTTCCTCCTGCGGGCAGAACTGTTCGGCGCCCCCCAACGCAGTGCCCCATGTGCGCATTCCGAGCGGCGCCGCCTTCGTGCCCCCCAGCAGAGCCGCTTTCGTGACCGCCCAGGTACCTCCGGTCGAAGTCGCCGGCCCCGCCCCTCCGCCGCCACCCCCGCTCGAATTTCCTGAGCCGCCACCTCCGCTGGCGCTCGCATCGCCCAAGCTGACTCTCGATCCCTCGGCAGCGGCAATCAATTGCAGCAACTTCTGCGGATCATTGAACCACCCCTGGAGCTGCTCTGGCTTGGCACCAAGCGTCTGTGCGGTGAGCTGCACGGCCACATTGAGATTGGCTGCCGCCGAGTCCGCGGGCACAAAGCAGACTTCATTGAGGCGGATGCCGGGCACACCGTCAAGCGCCTGCTTCATTTGTTGGGCGAGCGTGTTCGGGGATCCAGAGCCAGCGGGGAAGGCGCGCACCAAGCGGCTCAGACCCTCTTGGGTGACGGCGGGGGCGAAATGGATGCTCGCCAGGCCCGCACCAGAGAGCAACTGGGCGAAGCTTCGCTCCGCCGATGAGTTGCCCAGCGGCACGCCATCGAGGAGAAGTTGCGAGCCGCTGGAGGCCAACAGCAGACCGGCCTCGTTTTCGGTCAAGGCAGCTCCCAGTTCACTCCACACGGTCTCGAACTGCATTGCCGTTCGGGCGTGGTCGAACCGGTAGAGGCGCGCGAACTTCAGTAGAATGTTCAAGCTGCGCACAAAGGCGCGCGCCGAGGTCGCTTTCGTGTCAGTGATCATCCTGCACGGAGAGGCGCAGATAAACCCTCCTCAACGTAAACGGGTCGTCCCTCCCTAGACAATGGGACGGTAGTCCCAGGTTGCGTGTCAGGAACCCCCCAACACCCCCGCGCGGGGAACCCTCATGGCGGGAGCGAGGATAGCCAGTTCGTTGAGGAAGCGTGCCGGTTTAAGGTTTGGCGGAGACGATGGCCTCGGCGGGTTGTAGTTCAGGCACCGCGGCTTCCCAATCACAATCCTCTTTTAAGCAAGCTCGCACGGCGTCGTGCTTGCCGCGCTTTTCAACGATGAAGGCCGCGCCGCACTTCGGGCAGGGCTCGGCGATAGGCATATGAGGCGAGGTGAAGTCGCATTCGGGGTAGCGGTTGCAACCGTAGAAGACGCGCCGGCCCTTGCGGGCCCTGCGCTCGACCAGCTCGCCCGTGCCGCACTTCGGGCAGTGGATGCCAAGCGTCTTTGCGCGAATGTACTTGCACTTCGGGTAAGCGGAGCAGCCGATGAACTCGCCGTAGCGACCGTGCCGGCGGACGAGCTGGCTGCCGCACTCAGGGCACTTCTCATCGAGCGGCTCATCGGGCTGGCGCGCGCGCCGGGTGCCGCGCACCAGCTTTCGTGTGGTCTTGCATTCCGGGTAACCGGTGCAGGCCAGGAAGGGCCCGAAGCGGCCGCGCTTGATGGTCATCTCGCGGCCACAATTCTCGCAGTATTCGGTAGCTGTCTCGCTTTCGACTTCTTCGCCGCCGGCTTCGGGCGAAAGGTCGCGAGTGTAATCACACTCCGGGTAGCGCGAGCAGCCGAGGAAGAAGCCGTGGCGGCTGATGCGCTCGAGGAGTTCGCCTTGGCCGCACTTCTCA
>DATFXF010000299.1:0-22081 GCA_035258565.1 Candidatus Acidiferrales bacterium | reverse complement strand
ATGGAAATCCAACTGAGCCTGGAATTCTTGCGCGTCGTGGAACAGGCCGCCATCGCGGCGGCTCGCACGATGGGCCAGGGAGACCGCCATAAGGCGGACGATGTCGCTGTGGAAGCCATGCGGAGGGTCATGGATACGGTTCCCATGGACGGCACCATCGTCATCGGCGAAGGCGAGCGCGACGAGGCTCCCATGCTCTTCATCGGCGAAAAAGTGGGCGCGGCGCAACACAACAAGGGCTCTCCATACGCCGCGGTGGATATCGCCGTGGACCCGCTCGAAGGCACGAACCTCTGCGCCACCGGGGCGCCCAACGCCATCGCCGTGCTCGCAGCCAGCGAGAAAGGCGGCCTACTCCACGCGCCGGACCTCTACATGGAGAAGATCATCGTGGGGCCTTCCTCGAAGGGCGCCGTGGAATTGGACGCGCCGGTGCTAGACAACCTGCAGGCGATTGCCCGGCGGCTCGCCCGCGACATCGAAGACCTGGTGGTGATCGTGCTTGATCGCCCGCGCCACGAAAAACTGATCCACGACATCCGGGCCGCAGGAGCGCGCATTCGCTTGATCGGGGACGGCGACCTTTCCGCGGGGATCTCGGCTGCGGTGGTGGGCACCGGCGTCCACGCCGTGATGGGGACCGGCGGGGCACCCGAAGGCGTGCTAACGGCTGCGGCCCTGCGCTGCCTGAACGGGCAGATCCTGGCGCGGCTGGTGGTCACGAAGCCGGAACACGAAGAGCGCCTAGCCAAGATGGGCATCAAAGACCCCAAGCGCATCTACGACACTGAGGATCTGGCTCCCGGGAAGAGGATCATTTTCGCTTCGACCGGTGTGACCGACGGGAATCTGCTCCGCGGAGTACGCTTCTTCGGGGACGGCGTGCGCACACAGTCGCTCGTGATGACGCTCGAGCATCGCCAGGTGCGCTTCATTGATACGGTGCACCTGGAGAGGCGCCCCGACGTAAAGGTGCGCTTTGCCTGAGCGGGCTGGCCGCGGTCCAGGAAACATCCGGTTGATTCGTTGCGTATCCTCAGGTAGCGCGATGAAGGAGGAAGGGATGTCCACTCCACCTACGCCGGCAGCCCCGTCCGGGCAGACTCCCGGCAAGAAAAGCAATCTGCTCTGGTGGGTGCTCGGCCTGGCCGGCTTGGCCGTGCTGGTCATATGCGTGAGTGGTCTTCTCGTGGCGCATCTTTTTGTCAAAGAGATCCGCTTCCGCAACAAGACCGGTCAGGTCGAGATTGAGACCCCCGCCGGGCAAATCACCATGGGCGAAACACGGGCGAGAGACGTGGGTCTGCCGATCTATCCGGGGGCCACTGCAACTCAATCTGGCGGCGGAATAGAATTCACGTCCATGGAGAATGAAAGAGTAGGCCTGACGGAGGTGCACCTCGTGAGCGGCGACCCACTCGAGAAGGTGGATGCCTGGTACCGCGAACGTTTGGGGCCCGACTTCCAGCACGAGGGGCCGGGGACAAAGCCCGGCAGCATCCACCTCCGAGGGGCTAAGGTTCGGGACGAAGACATCGCCTTTGTCTCGGACCGTGACGATCTGGTGCGTGTCGTGGCCCTTAAGAGGAGAGGTGCAGGAGTGGAGATCGCGCTGGTTCGCATCGGCGGGCGAGAGACGCAGTAGGCATGTGCTGCCCGCACTTACCCGGGAAATAATAAAGCGGCGCGTTCAGCCCTCCAGGGGCTGTCGCGCCGCTCATTTCACTCAAGGTGCGTTGCGGCTAGCGGTGTCCCGCGAGGGTGGAGTGGCCCGAACGCCGTCCCACTGGCGAGATTCGCGCGGGCTGCGTTCCTGGACGCACGTGGCCATTGCTGCTGGCCATGTGATCGCTGATGGCCTGCAGGCGCTTGAGAATCGACTGCCACTGCTCCCAGTCCAGCTGCCGCAAAAACGGCCGGAGACCCTGAATGAACGGATCTTCCAGCAGCGCCTCGCCGTTCGACTCGGGAACGAAGAAGCGGTTCAGGCCGACACCGAGCGCCTCAGAGATTTTTTCGAGTGTGCCGAGGCTCGGCGTCATCTGCCCGCTTTCAATCCGCGAGAGATAGGACCGCGAGACCCGGGAGCGCGCCTGGAGCTGGCTCTGAGTCATCCCGCGCGATTCCCGCAATTGGCGAATCCGCTGCCCGATGTTCTCCACCGTTTCGCGGTTCGGCCACTTTTCGAAGAGTTGCCGATCATCGCCTGGCAACTCCTGCGACGCCGGTGGTGGAATGAGAAATTCGACCTTGGGCGGCAGCAGGCGCAGGCACCGACGGCAATTCCCCGTGCGGGTGCGATATTGCACGAGTCCGCAGACTTTGCAGCGGACTACTTCACGATCTAGATCCTCGGAACCCATGTTGCCGTTGTTTTCCGACACCGGAGCTCCTTGTTGATGAATCCGGCATGCGGATGGGAGGAACGTCTCTCTGGGGAAGGACAAGAACTGGCGCTTGCGTATTCTCGCGAAGAGCCACCTCCGTGTCAAGAGCTTTTTTACTTTCGGAAAACTCAGGCCAACCAGACCACATCCTCAGGCATATACTGGTTGGGGAGGCGCCAGGGAGGACAGATGCCGAGTCGAGACGACGCTTGGGCGCTGCTATCGGAATACACGCAGAACGAAAACCTGCGCAAGCACGCGCTCGCCGTCGAAAGCTGCGTGCGCGCCTATGCGCGAAAGTTGGGCAGCGACGAAGAGCTGTGGGGCTTGGCAGGGTTGCTCCATGATTTCGATTACGAGCGCTGGCCCAACAGCGACCACCACCCCTCAGAAGGGCACCCTTCGGCGGGGTCGAAGATTCTTCGCGAGCGCGGCTACCCAGAGGAGGTGATCCGCGCCATCCTCGCCCACGCCGACTACACCGGCGTGATGCGCACGACGCCACTGGAGCGCACGCTGTTCGCCTGCGACGAGCTGGCTGGCTTCCTGGTGGCGTGCGCCCTGGTCAAGCCCGGCAAGAGCATCTTTGAGGTCGATACCGACTCCGTCAAACGCAAATTGAAGGACAAGGCCTTTGCTCGCGGCGTCCATCGCCAGGACGTGCTCAAGGGGGCTGAGGAGCTGGGTGTGCCGCTCGAGGAGCACATCGCCTTCTGTATCGAAGCCCTCCGCAGCGCCGCCGACCGGCTGGGCCTTGAGAAAAACTGCCCCTGAATTCGTAGGCCCCTTCAGGAACATTTTGCTAGAATTCCGCATCGTGAAGATCAGCCAAAAGGATGTGTTGCACGTGGCGGAGCTGGCCCACCTGGAGCTGACCGAGGCCGAAGTGGAAACCTACCGGCGCCAGCTCGACTCCATCCTGAGCTACGTCGAGAAGCTCAATGAGCTGGACACCTCCCAGGTAGAGCCCATGTCCCAGGTACTCGCTGAAGGGAGCCCGGAGGAGAACCCTGCTCTGCGGGACGATACTCCGCAGCCCTGCACGGTGGGCCCCGAAGTACTCGCCCAAGCGCCCGAGCCCAGCCCGCCCTACTTCCGGGTGCCGAAGGTGATCGAACGCTGAGGCCTAGTCGGCGATGACCTCCGCGGCTACATGGACAGGCGAGGCGGTGCGCTCGGCTCTCGAGGCGAAGAAGCTCTCCGCCCGGGAGTTGACAGGGGAGTTCTACACCCACATCGAGCGGCAAAACCCGGTGCTGAACGCCTTTCTGACGCTTTGCCAGGAGCGCGCCTACGGGCAGGCCGACCGCGTGGATGCGCAGATTGCCCGGGGCGAGCGGCTCGGCCCGCTCGCCGGCCTGCCGATGGCCATAAAAGACGTGATCAGCACGCAGGGCGTGCGCACCACCTGCGGTTCGCGCATCTTGGAGAACTACATCCCCCCCTACGACGCGACCGCGGTCGAGCGCCTGGAGCGCGCCGGCGCCATCCTTCTAGGAAAGACGAACTGCGATGAGTTTGCCATGGGCAGCTCGAACGAGAACTCCGCCTACGGGCCCGTGCGCAATCCCGTGGCACACAACCGCGTGCCGGGCGGCTCTAGCGGCGGCTCTGCAGCCGCCGTCGCCGCCGGCTTGGCCGTGGCGGCCCTTGGGACAGATACGGGGGGCTCGATCCGCCAACCCGGAGCGCTCTGCGGCGTCCCGGCGATGATGCCGACTTATGGACGGGTCTCGCGCTATGGCTTGATTGCCTTTGCCTCGTCGCTCGACCGCATTGGCCCATTGACCAACTGCGTACGTGATGCCGCTCGGGTGATGGCGGTCATCGCCGGCCGTGACCCAAACGACTCCACGTCAGCCGAAGCGTCCGTGCCCGATTACCTGGCCGAAATCGAGGCGCCGGTTAAGGGCCTGCGCATCGGCATCCCCAAGGAGTACTTCGGCGAAGGGATGGAACCGGCGGTCCGGCAAAAAGTGGAAGCAGGAATCCGGCTGCTCGAGAGCCTGGGGTGCCAAAGGGTCGAGCTGCGCATGCCGCACACGGACTACGCCATCGCCGCCTACTACATCATCGCCACGGCTGAGGCCAGCTCGAACCTGGCGCGCTACGATGGCGTGCGCTACGGCCTACGTGTGGAGGGTGCAACACTGCTCGACATGTACCAGAAAACGCGCGGCCGCGGGTTGGGCCCGGAGGTGAAGCGCCGGATCATGCTGGGCACTTATGCGCTCTCGACTGGTTACTATGAAGCTTACTACCTGAAAGGGCAGCGGGTCCGCACGCTCATCGCCCGCGATTTTCGTGAGGCCTTCGAGCGCGCGGACGTCATTGTTGTGCCTACCTCCCCGGTGCCGGCCTTCCGTCTCGGCGAGCGCACCGCTGACCCACTCCAAATGTACCTCGCCGACATCTATACGGTGACCGGCTCGCTCGCCGGCGTCCCCGGGATTTCCGTCCCTTGTGGGAAGACTCCTGAAGGCCTGCCCGTTGGGCTGCAAATTCTCGGCCCGCCGCTCGGCGAGGCGCGCATCCTCGGAATCGCACGGGCCTTTGAGAAAGCGGGCGGCGCCACCGTCTAGGCTGGCAGGCCAGGCGAATCATTCCCCAATCATCGAGCGGCCAGCGACGCCGAAGACCCTATACATAGCCCATCACGCGAAGTAGCATAAAGGTTACAAGAATAGGTAGGATTGTTCCCTTTTTTGGTCTGCTCGCCACCACCCTACCGCGCCAGCAGCCCAGTTTCTCTCGGCTAACCCATTCCAGAAATTCGGGTTGGGAAACGGGTGCGGGTTCAGAAGTTCCTGACGACCAGAACGGAAGTGCTATTGCTGGGAATTTTGGGCCACCTTAGGATGGCGGCTAGCATCAAATCACTAGAGTGAGAGGCACCAAGGTGGTCAAGATCAAATCCAGTCAGAAGCTCTTCACTGAGGATGAAGTGTCCCGGCTGACGGGCATCTGCCTTGAACACTTGCATAGCCTTGCGCGCACCAAGCATCTCGGCTTTCTCGCTCGGGCTCGTGAGGCTTCGGAGAGATACGCGGAGCAGGCCGAGAGCTGGCTCTTCACGAACTCAGACTTGATGATCCTGACGGTCCTCTCCCCACGCTGCAATCACTGATTACTCTTCAGGTTTTCGGGTAAGAGCGAGGGCAGCCCTCTCCCGGTCAGTGCGGCCCAAGTTCGGTCTTTTCCTGACCCCATTCGACAACAGGCACGCCGAAGCAGCTGCGGTTGCTCTCTCGAGTCGGCTCGCGCTATGCTGCCACGAACGGCATCGACGGGGGGCAGCAAAACCCGCGGCCTTTGGCCAGCATCGTAGGGACTGGAGACTCGAGTCTGGCTCCTGGGCCGGCAGAGCAAGACTTGGTGCCCAGGGGTAGGCAAAGACGAGGTTAACGACTTGACTAGCAAGCTCTGGATCGTGGTGCTCGCTTGGTCGATTGTGGGCGCCGCGAGCGCCGCACAAGATTCGGCACCCAGGCCTTCTCCGACACAGGAGAAAAAGGACAGGAGCGCAGACGTTCCCGTCCTGCCCAAAGGTAGGAAGCTGGTGCTCAAGGACGGCAGCTTCCAGCTTGTGCGTCAATATGAACTCAAGGGCGAGCGCGTGCGTTATTACAGCGTCGAGCGTTCGGCCTGGGAAGAAATACCCGCTGACTTAGTGAATTGGGAGGCCACGCGGAAGGCTGAGGCCCAGGAGGCCACGCGCAACAAGGAGCTGGTGGAGAAGGTGCGCGCCGACGAGGCCGCTCGGCAGGCCGAACTGTTGACGGACGTGGACGCGAGCGTCCAAGTGGCGCCGGGAATCTTTCTGCCGCCCGGGGAAGGGGTCTATGTGGTCGAGGGGAAGACGGTTTTGCCCCTGGTCCAGGTCGGCGCAAACATAAAGCTCGACAAGGGGAATTTCGTCAAACAGGTCCTGGTGCCCATCCCGGTGGTCCCCACACGGCACAAGATTCAGATCCCCGGCAGCCGGGCTCAGACCCGCATCACCACGACCCAACCCGAGTTCTACCTGCGCGAGGCCCCGGACTCGGACCAAGCCTCGGCCTCGGCCTCCAGCAAATCTCGCTCGAAGCAGACCGCCACGCGGGAGCCGGAGTTCGAACTGGTCCGCGCGCAAGTGAAGGGCGGCACGCGGCAAATCGAGACGTTGAGCACCCAGATCACCGGCCAGCAATCCGCCCAGCGGAAGAGCATCGCAGTCCAGCGCTGGGAAATCGCCAAAGGGCTCTACCGGTTGACCCTGAGCCAGGCGCTCGAGCCCGGCGAATACGCTCTGGCCGAAATTCTTCCCGCAGGCATGAACCTTTATGTTTGGGACTTCGGCGTGGATACCCCTGCCGCGAAGCCCAGCCGAGCGCCAAGGGTCCCTTAGAGAAACAACCCAAATCCTAAGGACGCCCCTTTGCGGTTGAATTCCACGGCTGCTGGGGAGCAGTTTCCTTGCCTGCGTATAGGGGGTCGCCGAGCGCTTGGCCGAGGGTAGCCAGGAGGTCCGAGATGCGGAATGGCTTCTCGATGACGCGGCTTCCCATCAGGCTCAGGGCTTCGAGTGTCGCTGCATCCACGAGATCGCCTGTCATCACGATCAGAAAGGGCTTGCGGCCTTCCGTGCGGTTCCCGGAACTCTCTGACAGTAGCTCGAAGACCTTGCGCCCCGAGAGGCCCTCTCGACGAGAGCCCGCCAGATTGAGGTCGCAGAGTACCGCGTCATATCCCCGCTGGGAGGCCAGGCCCAGGGCTTCCTCGCCTGTGGAGGCGCAGTCCACGGTTAGGCCATGAGCGGAAAGACCGTCCCGCACCAACTCAAGAATGCTCTCCTCATCATCCACGACGAGGATGGAACGGCCCTGGAGCGGAGCCACCCGCGTGGTCATTTTTCGATGGGATGCCCCTGAGGGAGGCGTCGGAGCAACATGCTCGGTGCCTGGTATGGGAAGCGATACCGTGAAGACAGCGCCATGGCCCGGGATGGACTGGGCCTCGAGATTACCGTCATGTTCCCGCAGGATAGCCATGGAGATGCTCAGCCCCAGGCCGGTTCCCCGGCCGGGACGCTTGGTGGTAAAGAAGGGGTCGAAAATCCGCGGCAGGGCATCGGGAGGGATGCCGGGGCCGTCGTCCTCAAACGTAGCTTCCACCGTGTTCCCCGAGCTACTCAGTCGGACGCGCAAGGTGCCGCGCTCGCGCACTTCGCGGATGGCCTGCTCGGCATTGGTAATCAGGTTCAGAAAGACCTGGATCATTTGGCTCGAGTCTCCCATCACGGGCGGCAGGTGCGCTCGAGGGACAAAATCGACCACAATCTGGTTCTTTCGCAGCGAGTAATCGTGAAGATGCAAGGCGCGTTGGATGATTTCGTTGAGATTGAGAGGTGCCCTCTTCGGTGCAGCCGGTCGCGCGAAGGCGAGCAGGCTTTGCACGATGTTGGCCGCCCGGCGCGCTTGGCGATGGGCCAACTCAAGCTGGCGTCGCGTGCCCTCATCGGTCACCCGCTCGCGCAGTAATTCGCTTACGCCCAGGATAGCCGTAAGGGGATTGTTCAATTCGTGCGCCACGCCAGCAATCATCTGGCCCATGGCGGCGAGCTTTTCTGATTGAGTCACTTGCTGCTCGAGGCGCTTCAGCTCGGTGACATCGCGAGCGGAGGCGATCACGCCGACGATCTTCCCTGCCTCGTCGAAGAGCGGGCTGGCGCTGGCGCGGAGCAGGCGCCACCCTTCCTGCCTGTTCTGGGCGCGGTATTCGACGTTGGCATAGGTGCGCTTGCCAGCGACCAAGTCGCGGTAAAGCTCGAGCAGCATGGGCCGGTCCTCGGGGTGGGCGCGGGCGCCGAGCGCCTGGCCGATCAACTCCTCGGGCTGGTAGCCCAAGGTCTCCGTGATCCGCGGGCTCACCCAGGTGTAGTTCCCCTGGACGTCGAGGACGACGATCAAATCCGGGAAGCTGTCCACCAAGCGACGCGCGAATTCCTGTTCTTGGTGGAGGCGTTTTTCCATTTCGCGTCGGTGGGTGATGTCGAGCAGCGTCCCTTGGTGGCGGAGAACACGCCCGAAGGAGTCGCGGATGGCTGTCGAGGTATCGAGGCAGATGGCTCTCGAGCCGTCCTTGCGCCGCAGGACGATCTCGCGGCCCTGGAGCATGCCCTGACGCTCGAGTTCAGCGAGCGCGATCGAGCGCTGGGCGGAATCCACATAGAGATCATCCACCCTGACCTGGAGCAACTCCTCTTTGTTGCTGTACCCCAGCATGCCCACTAGAGCCGGGTTGGCATCGAGGAGTCTACCTTCGGGCGAGGTGATATAAACCCCCTCCTGAAGGGTCTCGAAGAGTTCTGTAAAGCGCGCCTCGCTTTCCCGCTGCTGGGTGATGTCGCGCGCGATGCCGCTCAGGCCGGTGACCGGCCCCTCTCTCGTCAAGGCGTGCAGGACGCAATCAAAGAAGCGAAGGCTAGAGCCCGGCGAGGACTCCTTGGTCTTCAGGCGCACGCGGATGATCCCCGACCACTGTCGGCGCTCCAGGAATTCCGGCAAGGCCTTCTCGGCAGTGGCACGGAGCGAGCCCTGCGGATCGTCCACAAATTCATCCAGCTGGTGGCGGATGAATTCATGGAAGGGGCGCCCTAGAAGCCTTGCGACGCTGCGATTTGCGGCGCGGATTTCGCCATCGATGGACAGGGCGAACAGAAGATCGTCGAAGGTGTCGATCAGGTCGCGGTAGCCCTGTTCGGATTGCGCGACCATGGCAAGAAGCTGATCGAGCTGCTTTGCATTGGGTGGCACGGATGCGCGGTGGGCAAGGCCGCGAACCAACGTGCGCAGTTCCGCGATCTCGCGAGATTTTGACCAGGCATAGATCCCGAAGAAAACTACCAGGAGCACGAGGCCAATGGGCAGCGCCTCGAAGCGTTTGGGGAGGTCACCCAGCAGGCCCCAGGACAGCACCGCAAACCCAGCTACCAGTGCGACGAGCAGCGACAAGGCCACTCGCCACAGCGCTCGTTCCTTGCGCTCGAGTTGTTCGAGCTTGGAAAGGGACGGCGATGGACGGAGCGATGCCTGTTCGTTGCTGCTCTTGGCCATAGGCTGGAAGGGCTTCGGGCCTCTCTCCCCCTGAGGGGCCTCATTTCCACTAACTTAGTGTAAGAGGAGGAAATATGGCCGGGCAACGGGAACGCCGCCTGGCCGTTCCAGCCCAGCACCTCTGGGGACCCGATTCGCGCTTGCAGAATGCCCGGGTTCCTCGGCAGCGGCTAATAATAAAAATGCGGCTCCGACCTCCCCCCGGGGGTGTCGGAGCCGCATAGCCCCCTGGGGAGGGGGCAGGCGGACGGACTCGTTAGCTCTCCGCGATGGCGCCCGCGTCCTTGCGCAGGAAGTCGAGCGCAGCCGCCTCCTCGGGCGTAAGCTCCGGCGCGACGGGCAAGGCTTCCCCGGGCGGCGGCTGAGGTACTTCGGTCAGGAGCTCGATATTGCGGTAGCGCTCGAGCCCGGTTCCCGCCGGGATGAGACGTCCCATGATGACGTTCTCCTTGAGCCCCCTCAGGTAATCGACTTTCCCGGCCACCGCTGCTTCGGTGAGGACTCGGGTGGTTTCCTGGAAGCTGGCGGCGGAGATGAAGGAGTCGGTCGAAAGCGAGGCCTTGGTGATGCCCAGCAGCAACGGGCGGCCGGTGGCCGGGCGGCCGCCATCGGCGATCACCCGGTCGTTCTCTTCGCGGAAGCGGAACTTGTCCACCTGCTCGTCGAGGAGAAAACCGGTATCGCCCACGTCTTCCACCTTCACCCAGCGCATCATCTGGCGCACGATGACCTCGATGTGCTTGTCGTTGATGTTCACGCCTTGCAGGCGGTAGACCTCCTGGATGGAGTTGACCAGGTAGGCCTGGGTGTACTTCTCGCCGAGCACCGCCAGCAGGTCGTGCGGGTTGAGCGGGCCGTCGATCAGCGGCTCGCCGGCGCGCACTCGCTCCCCTTCCTGCACGTTGATGTGCACGCCGCGCGGGATGGAATACTCCTTTTGCGTCCTGCCGTCCTCGCTCTCGACATAGATCTTCCGGAGGCCTTTGCTGATCTCCCCGTATTTGACGATTCCGTCGATTTCGCTGATGACTGCGGGGTCGCGTGGCTTGCGCGTCTCGAACAGCTCGACGACGCGCGGCAGACCGCCGGTGATGTCCTTGGTCTTGGTGGTCTCGCGGGGGATCTTCGCCAGCACATCGCCCGGTTGCACTTCGTCGCCATCCTGCACCATTAAGTGGGCGCGGGAGGGCATCAGGTACTTCTTGCGAGCGCGGCCAGCGGAGTCGCGGATCAGAATCGTGGGCTGGTGCTTCTCGTCGCCCGGCGGCAGGGTGACCACCAGCTGTGCCAAACCGGTGACTTCGTCGACCTGCTCTTCGATGGTGACGCCGGGTTGCAGGTCTTTAAACTGCACCGCGCCGCCGACTTCGGTGAGGATGGAGAAGGTATAGGGATCCCACTCGACCATGGTCTGGCCCAAAGTGATCGGCTGGCCGTCTTCCACGCGCAGCCGGGCACCATAGACCACGTGATAGCGCTCTTTCTCGCGCCCCTTCTCGTCCACCACGGCAATGAGCCCCGAGCGGTTCATGGCGATCAGGGCGCCGCCACGCCCGCGCACGACTTTCAGGTCAATGAACTTGACGAAGCCATTGTTGCGGGCCTCGAGCTTGGACTGCTCGGTGACGCGCGTGGCCGTGCCGCCGATGTGGAAGGTGCGCATGGTGAGCTGCGTGCCAGGCTCGCCGATGGACTGCGCGGCAATGACGCCGACGGCCTCGCCCAGTTCGACCATGCGGCCGGTGGCCAGGTTGCGCCCATAGCAGCGGGCGCAAGCGCCGCGGCGGGATTCGCAGGTGAGCACGGAGCGGATCTTGACGCGCTCGATGCCCGCGGCCTGGATGGCGTTCGCCAGCTCCTCGGTGATCTCCTGATTGACGTCCACGATGACGTTGCCTTCGTAGTCTCTGATCTTGTCGAGCGAGACGCGGCCCACCACGCGGTCGCGCAGCGGCTCGACTTCGACACCGGCTTCGATGATGGGCTCGACGTAGATGCCGTCGGCGGTCCCACAATCGAGCTCGCCGATAATGACGTCCTGGGCCACGTCCACGAGTCGGCGGGTCAGGTAGCCCGAATCGGCGGTCTTGAGCGCGGTATCGGCCAGACCCTTGCGCGCCCCGTGCGTGGAGATGAAGTATTGCAGCACCGTCAGGCCCTCGCGGAAGTTCGAGGTGATCGGCGTTTCAATGACTTCGCCTGACGGCTTGGCCATCAAGCCTCGCATGCCGCTCAGCTGGCGGATCTGCTGCTTGGAGCCGCGCGCCCCCGAGTCGGCCATGACGTAGATGGGGTTAATGACGCCCTCCTTATCCTGCTGCTCCATGGCCTTGAACATCTCGTCGGCGACCTTTTCGGTGACGTCGCTCCAGATGGCGATGACCTTGTTGTAGCGCTCGCCGTTGGTGATGGCGCCGTCCAGATACTGCTGCTGGACCTTGACTACCTCTTTCTCGGCGTTCTCCACCAGCCGGAATTTGTCACTGGGGATGAGCATGTCATCGATGCCGATGGAGATGCCGGCCTTGGTGGCATAGAGGAAGCCCAACTCCTTCAACTCATCCAGCATTCTGACCGTGCGGTCCTGGCCGAACCGCAGGTGGCAGTACTGCACGAGCTGCTGGACGCCCTTCTTCTTCAGCAACCCATTGACGAAGGGCATCTCTGGCGGCAGGTGGTCGTTGAAGATCACCCGGCCGACGGTGGTGTTGATGAACTGTCGCTTCAGCGTGATGGGTTCCGCGTGCGGCACGTCCTGGTCATCGTAGGCGGTGGTCAGGTCGATGACGTCTCCGGTGTACTGCAGGCGGATCGGCGTGAGGAGTTCCACTTCGCCGGCCTCCAGCGCCAGCAGGACTTCTTCGGTCGAGCCGAAGGCGCGCCCTTCGCCTTTGGCGCCGGGCTTGGACTTGCTCAGGTAGTAGATGCCGAGGACCATGTCTTGCGTCGGCACGGCCAGGGGCATGCCGTTCGCCGGGGAGAGAATATTGTTCGCGCTCAGCATGAGCACGGAGGCCTCGACCTGCGCTTCTGGCGAAAGGGGAATGTGCACGGCCATCTGGTCACCGTCGAAGTCGGCGTTGAAGGCGGTGCAGACGAGCGGGTGGATGCGGATGGCCTTGCCCTCGACCAGCACGGGCTCGAACGCCTGGATGCCGAGCCGGTGGAGCGTGGGGGCGCGGTTCAGCAGCACGGGGTGCTCGCGGATGACTTCCTCGAGGATGTCCCACACGATGGGGTCCTGCTGTTCGACCATCTCTTTTGCCTGCTTGATGGTGGTGCAGTGGCCCGCGGCCTCCAGCCGGTGATAGATGAAGGGCTTGAATAGCTCGAGCGCCATTTTCTTGGGCAGACCGCACTGGTGCAGCTTGAGCTCCGGACCCACGACGATCACCGAACGGCCCGAATAGTCCACGCGCTTGCCGAGCAGGTTCTGCCGGAAGCGTCCCTGCTTCCCCTTGAGCGTATCGGAGAGCGATTTGAGCGGCCGATTATTCGTGCCGCGCAAGACACGGCCGCGCCGGCCATTGTCGAAGAGCGCGTCGACCGCCTCCTGCAGCATGCGCTTTTCGTTGCGCACGATCACGTCGGGAGCATGGAGTTCCATCAACTTCTTCAGGCGGTTGTTGCGGTTGATCACGCGCCGATAGAGGTCGTTCAGGTCCGAGGTGGCGAACCGGCCGCCATCGAGCGGCACGAGCGGCCGCAATTCGGGCGGCAACACCGGGATGACGTCCAGGATCATCCATTCGGGCTTGTTGCCGCTCTTGCGGAAGGCCTCGACCACCTTCAGCCGCTTGGCGTACTTGATGCGCTTCTGCAGGCTAGGATCTGCCTTCATCTTCTCGCGGAGCTCTTCGCTCAGCTTGTCCACGTCCACGCGCTTCAAGAGCTCCTTGATGGCCTCGGCGCCCATGCTGGCGCGGAATTGTCCCGCATACTCCTTTTGCAACTCGCGGTACTTTTCCTCCGGCAGCATCTCGCGCTCTTTCAGGCCCGGGGCGTCGCCGGAGTCGATCACCACGTAGCCCTCGAAGTAGAGAATGCGCTCGAGGTCGCGCATGCTAATATCGAGCAGATAGCCGATGCGGCTAGGCAGGCCCTTGAAGAACCAGACGTGCGAGCAGGGCGAGGCCAGCTCGATGTGTCCGAGGCGCTCGCGGCGCACTTTGCTGAGCGTGACCTCCACGCCGCACTTGTCACAGATCACGCCGCGATGCTTCATGCGCTTGTATTTGCCGCACAGACATTCCCAGTCCGTCACCGGCCCGAAAATCTTGGCGCAGAACAGGCCGTCGCGCTCGGGCTTGAAGGTGCGGTAGTTGATCGTCTCCGGCTTGGTGACCTCGCCGTGCGACCAGGAACGGATTTTCTCAGGACTCGCCAGGCTGATGCGGATGGAATCGAAGTCCGCGATCAAGCTGGCGCGATCATAAGGGCTGCTGCGATACAAGGCTTCTCCTCCCCTCCCGGGCATCGTGGGGACGCCTGGGATGCTCCCCTTGCGCGGGGAAAATTATTAAACCTCGGGGCCCGCCTCCGGCGGCCTAGTCGGCTGCCTTCTCTGCGGGCGGCTTCTGCCGCTTCATCAACTCCACGTCCAAGCAGAGCGATTGCAGTTCGCGCACCAGAACGTTGAACGATTCGGGCACCCCCGGCTCGATGCCAGGTTCGCCCTTCACGATCGCTTCGTAGATCTTGGCGCGGCCGTAAACGTCGTCGGATTTTGCCGTCAGCAACTCCTGGAGGATGTGCGCTGCGCCGTAGGCCTCGAGCGCCCATACCTCCATTTCGCCGAAGCGCTGACCGCCGAATTGCGCCTTGCCCCCCAGCGGCTGCTGGGTGATCAACGAATAGGGCCCGATCGAGCGCGCGTGGATCTTGTCGTCCACGAGGTGCGAGAGCTTCATCATGTAGATGTAGCCGACGGTCACTTCCTGAGCGAACGGCTCGCCGGTCATACCGTCGTAGAGCGCAACCTTGCCGGCGTTGGGAAGGCCGGCCTCTTCGAGCAGGTGGCGGATTTCGCTCTCCCGCGCGCCATCAAAGACCGGCGTGGCCATGGGGATCCCTTCGCGGAAGGTTTGGCCCAGTTCCAGCAACCGGTCGTCGTCCAGATCTGCGAGCGACTTCCAAACCGCCGTTTCTCCGAAAACTTCACGGAACCACTTGCGCAGGGCCTCGGCACGCACCTCGTTGCTGAGCAGGCGCGCCAGGCTCCGGCCGAGCTCTCTCGACGCCCAACCCAGATGGGTTTCCAGAATCTGGCCCACGTTCATGCGCGAGGGGACGCCGAGTGGGTTCAGAACCACTTCGACCGGCGTGCCGTCAGGCAGGTAAGGCATGTCCTCTTCCGGCACGATCTTCGCGATGACGCCCTTGTTTCCGTGGCGGCCGGCCATCTTGTCGCCGACGGAGAGCTTGCGCTTCATGGCGATGTAGACCTTCACCAGCTTAATCACGCCGGGCGGCAACTCATCACCCTTCTTGAGCTTTTCCTTGCGGTCGTCGGTGATTTTGCGCAGCACGTCAATCTGCCGCGAGGTCATCTCCTCGATCTCGTCGATCTTCTCGATGAGCAGAGGGTCCTTGTCGGTTAGGCGGAGCCGCTTCAGGTTTCGCGTGGAGATCTTCTCGATGATCTCGCGAGTCAGCGTGGTGCCCTTGGTGAGCAGCCGTTTGTTCGTTTTTTCGTCGTGCAGGTCAGCGACGAGCTTCTGCCCGCCCAGCAGGTCGCTCAAGCGCTTCAGCCGCTCGTCGGTGAGAATGCGGATCTCATCGGCGAGGTTCTTTTCGAGCTTGAACACCTGGGTGGCTTCGATCGCCTTGTGCCGCTCGTCCTTCTCGGCACCCTTGCGGCAGAAGATCTTCACGTCCACGACGGTGCCCTCGATTCCCGGCGGGCAGTACAGCGAGGCGTCGCGGACATCGCCGGCCTTCTCGCCGAAGATGGCGCGGAGCAGCTTCTCCTCCGGGGTGAGTGTGGTCTCGCCCTTGGGTGTGACCTTGCCCACGAGGATGTCGCCGGGGCGGACCGTAGCGCCGATGCGAATCACGCCACTCTCGTCCAGGTTGCGCAGGAACGTTTCGCTGATGTTGGGGATGTCGCGGGTGATCTCCTCGGGGCCGAGCTTGGTGTCGCGGGCCTCGATCTCGAACTCCTCGATGTGGATGGAGGTGTAGTAGTCGTCCTTGACGAGTTTTTCGCTGACCAGGATGGCGTCCTCAAAGTTGTAGCCGCGCCAGGGTAGAAAGGCGACCAGCACGTTGCGGCCGAGCGCGAGTTCACCGCGATCGGTACACGGGCCGTCGGCCAGCACCTGACCCTGGCGGACACGGTCCCCCACGCGCACCAGCGGTTTCTGGTTGATGCAGGTGTTCTGATTCGAGCGCTTGAATTTGGTGAGCGTGTAGATATCGGCGCCCACTTCGCGGCTGAGCACGCCGGAGTGGTCGGATTCGACGCGCACGATGATGCGCTCGGAATCCACCTGGTCCACGACGCCGTCGCGCCGGCAGATGACCACGGCGCCCGAATCGCGCGCGGTGACGCGCTCCATGCCCGTCCCCACCAGCGGGGCCTCACCGCGAATCAGCGGCACGGCCTGGCGCTGCATGTTGGAGCCCATCAGCGCGCGGTTGGCGTCGTCGTTCTCGAGGAAGGGAATCAGACTGGCGGCCACCGAGACCAGCTGCTTTGGCGACACGTCGATGTAGTCCACTTCCTCGCGCTGCTTGAGCACGAAGTTTCCGGCCTGGCGGCAGTTCACCAGCTCGGTGGTGATCCGGCCGCGCTCATCGAGTGAGGCATTCGCCTGGGCGATGACGTAGCGGTCCTCTTCCCAGGCGGAGAGGTAGAAGCAGTGAGGCTCGGCGGTCACCCGGCGTCGCTTCAGCTCCTCGTTGACGGCTTCGACTTTGTCGCGCTCGACAATGTCGCCGGCTTTGAACTCGCTATCCCCGGCGTTGACGACCAAGGTGTAATCCACCACCCGGCCGTTCCTGACCTTGCGGTAAGGCGATTCGATGAAGCCGAATTCGTTGATCCGCGCGTAGCAGGAGAGCGAGCTGATCAGGCCGATGTTGGGGCCTTCCGGCGTCTCGATCGGGCAGATGCGGCCGTAGTGCGTGGGGTGGACGTCGCGGACCTCGAACCCGGCGCGCTCGCGGGAAAGGCCGCCCGGCCCCAGGGCCGAAAGGCGGCGCTTGTGCGTGATTTCGCTCAAGGGGTTGGTCTGGTCCATGAACTGGCTGAGCTGGGAGCTTCCGAAGAACTCCCGGATGGCCGCCATCACCGGCTTCGCATTCACCAGATCGTGCGGCATGGCGGTGGACATCTCCTGGTACACCGACATTTTTTCCTTGATGGCGCGTTCCATGCGCACCAGACCGATGCGGAACTGGTTCTCGAGCAACTCGCCCACGGCGCGGACGCGCCGGTTGCCTAGGTGGTCGATGTCGTCCACGGTACCGATATTCTTGCGCAGCTTCAGCAGGTAGCGGATGGCGGCGACGAAGTCGGCCTGGTCGAGCGTGCGCGTCTCGAGCGGGGTTTGCAGGCCCAGCTTGATGTTGAACTTCAGACGGCCGACCTTGCTGAAGTCGTACTTGCGCGGGTCGAAGAACATCCCTTTGAACAGGGCGGTGGCCGTCTCGAGCGTGGGGGGGTCGCCCGGGCGCAGCTTGCGGTAGATTTCGATCAGCGCCTCGCGCGGCGTGCGGATGGCATCCTTGTCCAGGGTCCGGCTGAGCACGAGGCCGACATCGTCCTGCTCGAGGAAGAAGACGTCCACCTCGGTGATGCCGGCCTCATGGAGCGCAGCCCACAAGTCTGCGCTCAGCGGCTTGTTGGCTTCGAGAATCACCTCGCCGGTCTGGCGATTGACCAGGTCGGCGACGGTGTACGCACCTTCGAGGTCGGCCACCGAGACTTTCGCCTGGGTGACTCGCGCCTTGGCTAACTCCTTGTAGAGGGCTTCGGTGATGCGCTTGTGCGTGCCCACCAGCACCTCGTCCGAGCGCGGGTGCTTGATTTCGTGAGACAGTTTCCGATCGAGGAGGCCTTCCGAGACGTTCCAATAGAGCTCCCGCTCGCGCAGGGAGATGCGTTCCACTTGATAGAACGTGCGCAGGATCTCCTCGTTCGACTTCATCCCCAGCGCGCGCAGGAAGATGCTCCCCAGGAACTTGCGCTTGCGGTCGATGCGCACGTAGAGAATGTTCTTGGTGTCGTACTCGAACTCCACCCACGACCCGCGGTAGGGAATGATCTTGCCGAGGAAATAGGTGCGGCTGTTGGCCGTTTCATAAAACACGCCCGGGGAGCGGTGCAGCTGGCTGACGATGACTCGTTCGGTGCCGTTGATGATGAAGGTGCCGTTGTCGGTCATCAACGGGATGTCACCGTAGAAGACCTCCTGCTCCTTGATGTCGCGAATGTTTTTGGCGCCGGTGTCGGGGTCCTTGTCGTAGATGGTCAGACGAATGGTGACCTTGAGCGGCGCGGCGTAAGTCATGCCGCGCTCCTGGCACTCGTTGACGTCGTACTTGAGCTGCATGGCCACCGGGTCGCCGCACTTGTTGCAGAAGGTGGGCGTGTTCCGGTTGAAGGTGCCGCACTTCGTGCACAGCACGTCACCGGTCTGATAGGGATTGGTCACCACCGAGGCTCCGCAGTTCCGGCAGGTCGCCCGCAGGTGGTGCAGGCCCTTCAGGTTGCCGCACTTGCATTCCCAGTTGCCGATCGAGTAGTCCACAAAATCGAGCTGCGAGAGCCCGCGGAAATCCTGGATGGGGAAGACGGATGTAAACACGGATTGAAGCCCCGAATCTTCGCGCTCGCTCGGCAACAGATCCATCTGGAGAAAACGCTGGTAGGACTTCTTCTGGACCTCGATCAAGTTGGGAATCTGAATCGTGCTCTTGATCTTGGAGAAATCCAGCCGTTCGCGTTCGCGGATAGGATGATTGCCATTCTGCATGCTGTTTTACCTCATACCTTTTCGGTTGGGCCAATCCCGAAGGACGCCCTTTGGGTTTCTCGATTCCGACCGAAGACGCCCGTCAACAGCTCTCTCGGGCCAACGCCTCTTTTCGCGCTACTTGATTTCGACCTTGGCACCGGCGTCTTCAAACTTTTTCTTGATCGTGGCGGCCTCGTCCTTGTTGACCCCCTCTTTGATCGTTTTTGGCGCGCCATCGACCAGATCCTTGGCTTCCTTCAGCCCGAGACTGGTGACTTCGCGGACCGCCTTGATCACGTTGATCTTGTTCGCGCCCACCTCGGTCAGCACCACCGTGAATTCCGTCTTCTCCTCGGCGGGGGCTGCGCCGCCGGCCCCAGCTCCGGCGGCGGCACCGGGAACCGCTGCGGGCGCGGCCGCTGCCGCGGAAACGTTGAAGGTCGTTTCCAATTGCTTGACCAGATCGGCAGCCTCGAGCAGCGTAAGTCCCTTGATCTCCTCTAGGATTGCTTCCACCTTATTCGCCATGGCTATTTCCTTTCCTCCTCGCTATGCAGAAAATTTCTTTTCGAGAACCGCCTGGTTGAGCACCACGGCCAGATTTCTCGAGATGGCCCCGAGCGCGGTCGAGAGCCGGTACGCCGGCGCCTGGACGAGAAACACGAGCTTGCTCAACAACTCTTCCTTGGAGGGCAGTTGCGCCAGTTTCCGGATCTCCTCCATGGAGAGCACACGCCCTTCGACCACGCCGGCCTGGAATCGGAATGCGGGAACATCCTTGGCCACCTTGGTCAGCGCTTTGGCCAAAGCCACGGGGTCGGAGGCCGTGTAGGCGATGGAGTTCGTGCCGGTCAGGTTTTTCAGCAGCGGCTCGGCCGGCGTGCCCGCACCGGCGCGCTCGGCGAGCGTGTTCTTCACCACCGAATAGCGACCTCCGGCAGCCTGTACTGCGCGCCGCAGCTGGGTATCTTCTTCGACGGTGATCCCCTGAAACGTAGTGAGGATCACTGTCGAGACCCTGGTGAGCTCCGTCTTTAATCGTTCGAGTTCCCGCTCTTTTTCGCTGCGCTTCTTCATCGTTCGACTCCCGCCTCCCGCGACTTTGTTTCGAACACCCCCTAGGCTGCCGCCGCGACCGCTGCCTCCGCTTCGGCCAGGTCAATCGGGATTCCCGGCCCCATCGTGGAGGTGAGCGTGATGCGCTTCACGTACTTGCCTTTCGCGGCCGCGGGCTTGGCCTTGAGGATGGCCGCCAGCAGCGCCTGGGCGTTTTCCGCGATCTTGGACGCGTCAAAGCTGATCTTCCCGATCGGCGAGTGAATGATCCCCGTCTTGTCCACGCGGAATTCCACCTTGCCGGCCTTGATCTCCTTGACCGCGCGGGCTACGTCGAAAGTCACCGTGCCTGTCTTCGGGTTCGGCATCAGGCCCCGCGGGCCCAGCACCTTGCCCAGCCGCCCGGCAGACTTCATCAGGTCCGGGGTAGCAATCACGGCCTCAAAGTCGGTCCAGCCTTGCTGAATCTTCTCGACCATGTCCTCGCCGCCGACGTAATCCGCGCCGGCTGCCTGGGCCTCGCGGATCTTTTCGCCGCTGGCAATCACCAGCACGCGTTTCGATTTGCCCAGGCCGTGCGGGAGCACGACCGTGCCGCGGACCATCTGGTCGGAGTGCTTGGGATCCACGCCCAGGTTCAACACCAGTTCCACCGTCTCATCGAATTTGGCGAAGTGGGCTCTCTTCAGGACCTCGGCCGCCTCCGCCAAGCGGTGGGGGCGGGCCTCCACGAGCTTGCGGGCCTTCTCCATATTTTTCCCCACCTTCCGACTCATCGGCTTCCCCCTAGCCCTCCACTTCGATGCCCATGTTTCGCGCCGTGCCCATGACCGTGCGGATCGCTGCTTCGAGATTCGTCGTGTTCAGGTCCACCAATTTCGTGCGCGCAATCTCTTCGACCTGCTTGCGCGTCACCTTCCCCACCTTGTTGCGGTTCGGTTCGGGAGAGCCCTTGAGGATGCCCGCGGCGCGCTTCAGCAGTTCGGCCGCAGGCGGCGTCTTGGTGATGAAGGTGAAGGTGCGGTCGCTATAGATCGTCACCAGCACAGGGATGATCATGCCCTCTGGCTCTTTCCCCGTCTTGGCGTTGAACTGCTTGCAGAAATCCATGATGTTCACGCCCTGGGGGCCCAACGCGGTTCCCACGGGCGGCGCCGGTGTGGCCTTAGCCGCCGGCAACTGCAGTTTCACCTGTGCCTGAACCTTCTTAGCCATGCACTCGTCCCCGGAAGATGAACAGCCTCATGCGATCTTTTCCACCTGCGCGAAATCCAGCTCCACTGGGGTGGAGCGCCCGAAGATCGTCACCGAGATTTTCAGCGTGCTGCGGTCGGAGTTCACTTCCTCGACCACGCCAGTGAAGTTCGCAAACGGGCCGTCCACAATGCGCACCTGCTCGTTGCGCTCGAAGACCAGCTTCGGTTTGGGCTTGTCGGCCGAAGTCGTTACCCGGTGCAAAATGTTCTCCACTTCCTCTTCGCTCAATGGCGTGGGCGTTTGTCCCGAGCCCACGAAGCCGGTGACCTTCGGCGTGGACCGCACCACGTGCCAGGTGTAGTCGTCCATCTCCATTTCCACCAGCACGTAGCCGGGGTAAAACATCCGCGGCGAAATGACTTTCTTGCCGCCGCGCACCTCCACGACGTCTTCGGTCGGAATCATGATGCGTCCGATCTTGTCCTGAAGCCCGAAGGCCGCCACCCGGCTCTCCAAACTCTCCTTCACCTTTTTCTCGAAGCCTGAATAGGTGTGGATGATGTACCACTGCTTGGCCATCTTCTCTCTGGTTCCTCAGAACTTGAAAAGCTGAAAGACTCGCTGCACCACGTAACTCACACCGCTATCCACCAGAAGGAAAAAGACGCCGAAGAAAGCCACGGTAACGATCACCACGGCAGTCGTGGCATAGACATCGTTCCGCGTGGGCCAGGTCACCTGCTTCATCTCCACGCGCACTTCGTGCAGGAACTGTCGCAGGCGCCGCGGGTAGTCCACCAACTTGTGGACCGGGCCGGGAACCGGAAATGAGGGCCCGCTCGTCGGCGGTCCTTCGCTATGCACCTTGGCCACCTGTGCCGACATGGCCTTCGCTCAGCTCCCTCGGGCCCGTTCGCGCCCGACCGCGCCGCCCGACCCTCGACGTCTCCCGCAGTGGCAGGGGAGGAGGGATTCGAACCCCCACATCCGGTTTTGGAGACCGGCGGTCTACCCTTGAACCTACTCCCCTCCCGGCTCGGCTTACTTCACTTCGCGGTGCGCCGTGTGCTTGCGGCACGCTCGGCAAAACTTCCGCGTCTCCATCCGGTCGGAATGCTTCTTTCGATTCTTCGTGGTCGTGTAATTCCGGTTCTTGCAATCGGTGCATTCGAGCGTAATGATTTCGCGCATCGTTCGTCGGTGCTCTCCCCGGTGTTACTCGAGGATCTCGGTGGCGGCGCCAGCGCCGACCGTGTGGCCGCCTTCGCGGATGGCAAACCGCAGCCCCTTTTCGAGCGCCACCGGCGTGATCAGCTCGATCTCCATGGACACGTTGTCTCCCGGCATCACCATCTCCACCCCCGTCGGCAGCTTCACGTTCCCG
>DATFXF010000298.1:0-17206 GCA_035258565.1 Candidatus Acidiferrales bacterium | reverse complement strand
GCCCCGGAACAGCCGCACTCCGACGCGCGCCACTTTTTCGGCAATCGCCATCGCTTGCTCGCGGCTCTCGATGGCGCACGGCCCGGCAATCAGCACAACTGCTTCGCCGCCGATGGAGACCTCGCCCGCCGGTGTCGCGATGCGGATGATGGTGTCTTCTTGCTTGACGTCGCGGCTGACCAGCTTGTACGGCTTGCTGACTGCGATGCACTCGATCACGCCGGGCATGGACTCGAGCGACCCGATATCCACCGCGCCGGTATTACCGGTGATGCCGATGGCGGTGCGCGTCGAGCCGGGGATAGGATGGGCCTTGAACCCGAGAGACTCGATGCGTTCGCAAACGGCGCGGACCTGCTCCGAGGTGGCGTGGGATTGCATGACGACCAGCATGGACGGCTCCCCGTGGCGTGTGCCTGGACGAACTCCTCGGATGAGAGCGAAGGTGCAAGTTTACCCGAAGCCCCGGCAATGCTGCAAATTGCCGCGGCCAGGTGGCGTTTGCGGATGCGCAGCACATCCGCTAGAATGGTGGCTGCAGCCGGAGAGATTCACTATCTGAGGGATGACCGAGCCCCAACGCACTGCCGAACCCGCCTTCGACGCTGCCGATGAATACCGCCCTGAGCCTCTTCGTCCACCCGAGCTACCTGCCTGGCAGGACGGCAGCTTCCGCATTGGCATACACACCTCGATTGCCGGCAATCTGACGGACTCGCTCGAGACTGCGCGCAAACTGGGCTGCAACGCACTCCAGATCTTTTCCTCGAGCCCGCGGATGTGGCCTCGCCCCGCGATCAGCCGCATTCCGGAGGTTGAAGCGGCACGCTTTCGCGAACGCCGCGCGGAGCTGGCTCTGGGCCCGCTCGTGGTCCACGACAATTACCTGATCAATCTGGCTTCGTCCGAGCCGGTGCTCCGCGCCCGCTCGATCCAGGCCTTGCACGACGAGCTAGCACGCGCCGTGGCGCTGGGCGCCGATTTTCTGGTGGTGCATCCGGGCTCGAGCCGAGGGGGAACGCCCCGGGAGGCGGTTCCGGCGATCGCGACGGCGTTGCGGCAAGCCGCCCGCGGAATCAAATTCGACGCGCTGCGCGTCCTGCTGGAGAACACGGCGGGGATGGGAAGAGCGGCGGGCTCGCGCTTTGAAGAACTGGCTGCCATTCTCGACGCGTTGACGGACTGGCCCATCGGGGTTTGCATCGACACCGCGCATACCTTTCAAGCCGGCTACGACCTACGCTCGGAGCTGGGGCTCGAGCACACCCTGGAAACGATTGAACGCACCGTGGGCCTGGACCGCGTGTTTGTGCTTCACGTGAACGATTCGAGGACGCCGCTCGGCTCTCGTGTGGATCGCCACGAGCACATCGGCCGCGGCAGGATCGGCTTCCAGGCCTTCCGTCGGATCCTGAACCATCCGCGGCTGGCGCCGAATGCGATGCAGGGCCTTCCGGGCCGGGCCTTCATTCTCGAGACGCCGATTGATAAGCCCGGCGACGACCGGCGCAACGTGCGCACGCTGTGGCAGCTGGTGGGCTTAACGAAGCGGCAAGCGCCGCACGCAGAGGATGGCTTCACGATGCTGCGCAGCGCGAAGGTACGCAAGCAGAACCCAAGGAAACGCAACCCGTCAGCCTCGAACCATCCGAGGGCCCAGAAGTCAAAGGGCACCAGACGGCGCGCCTAGGGAGAGCGAATCGAGGGGGATTCGGAAGCGTGGCGGAATACGATCCGCAAGCCATTGAAGCCAAGTGGCAGAAGTCCTGGGAGGCACAGGGCGCATTCCATGCGGACGTGGATCCTGCGCGACCGGAATACTATGTCCTGGAGATGCTGCCCTACCCTTCGGGAACGCTGCACATGGGCCACATGCGCAACTACACGATCGGCGACGCGGTGGCCCGGTACAAGCGCATGCGCGGCTTGAATGTCCTGCACCCCATCGGTTGGGACGCCTTCGGGCTGCCGGCCGAAAATGCCGCGATCCAGCATGGCACACATCCGCGCGTGTGGACGAATAACAACATCGCCGAGATGAAGCGCGTCTGCCGGCGCTTCGGATTCAGTTACGATTGGCGCCGCGAAATCTCCACCTGCGAGCCGGAATACTATCGGTGGAATCAGTGGTTCTTCCTGCGCATGCTTGAGCGCGACCTGGCTTACCGCAAGCGCAGCCGGTTGAACTGGTGCCCACAATGCCAGACCGTACTGGCGAACGAGCAGGTGGTCGATGGCTGCTGCTGGCGCCACGAGGACACACCGGTAGAAGCCAAAGAAATCGAGCAGTGGTTCCTGCGCATTACCCGTTATGCCGACGCGCTACTGGAAGACATTGCGCAGCTCGAGGGCGGCTGGCCTGAGCGCGTGCTGGTGATGCAACGGAACTGGATCGGAAAGTCGGGTGGAGCGAGGGTCCGCTTTCCAGTCGCGGGATCGGGGGACGGTGCGGCCGTCGAGGTCTTCACCACCCGCATCGACACGATCTACGGTGTCACGGCGCTCATTTTCGCTCCCGAGCACCCGCTGGTCGCAAAGCTGGTTGCGGGCGTGAAAGGCCAGGCGGCCATTGAAACGCAGCTCACGCGCCTGCGGCAGAAGATCCTCCGGCCGGCGGAACTCGGCACCGCAGAAAAGGAAGGCATCTTCATCGGGCGATTTGCCGTGAACCCCTTCAGCGGTGAGCAGGTGCCCATCTGGGTCGGCAACTTCGTGCTGATGGAGTACGGCACCGGCGCGGTGATGTCCGTGCCCGCGCATGACCAGCGCGACTTCGAGTTCGCCCAGAAGTACCACCTGGAAAAGCCTATCGTCGTGCAGCCGGCGGCCGGGGCGCCGCTCAGCGCAGCGACGCTCCACGAAGCCTATACCGAGTTCGGCCGAGTGGTGGACTCCGGGCCTTATTCTGGACTGCCGTCCGAGCAGGCCATCGAGCGCATGACCGCTGACGCACAGGCCAAGGGCTTCGGCGAAGCGCGGACGATTTATCGCTTGAAGGACTGGGGCATCTCGCGGCAACGCTACTGGGGCACACCGATCCCTGTTTTGTACTGCGAGCGCTGCGGGCTGGTGCCTGTGCCCGATGAGCAGTTGCCGGTGCTGCTGCCGCTCGAGGTGAAGCTCACGGGCATGGGGCAGTCGCCGCTTGCCAGCGTGCCGGAGTTTGTCAACGCCACCTGCGCGAAATGCGGCGGCATGGCGCGGCGCGAGACAGACACCATGGACACATTCGTCGATTCGTCATGGTACTTCTACCGCTACACTGATCCGCACAACTCCCGTGCGCCCTTTGATCGCGAACCGGTCCGCTACTGGTTTCCGATTGACCAGTATATCGGCGGGATTGAGCATGCCATCCTGCACCTGATCTACTCGCGGTTTTTCTGCAAGGTGATGCGCGACCTGGGACTGGTGGATCATAGCGAGCCGGTGCTGCGGCTGTTCTCGCAGGGGATGGTGCTCAAGGGTGGAGCCGCGATGTCGAAATCCCGCGGCAACGTTGTGGGCGCCATCGAGATGGCCGACAGGTATGGCTGCGACACCGCACGGCTGTACAGCCTCTTTGCGGCGCCGCCGGAAAAAGACCTGGAGTGGAGCGAGCAGGGCATCGAGGGCTGCTCGCGATTCCTGCACCGCTTCTTCCGCATCGTGAACCGCCACGCGGAGAGGCTCCGCGGCGTCACCGTTGGAAACCCCGGCCCGGCCGATCTGGCCTCGGCCACGCCAAAGGAGAAGCGGCTGATGCGCAAGGCGCACCAGACCCTTCGCCGGGTGACGCGGGACTTCGAGTCGCGCTGGCATTTCAACACCTCTGTTGCGCTGGTCATGGAGCTGGTCAACGAGCTTCAAGCGCAAGAGCCCCTCGAGCCCGACGCCTCTCCGGCCGTGGTGAAGGAGGTCTTCGAGCTTCTCACCCTTATGCTGGCTCCGATGGCACCACACTTGGCCGAGGAGCTCTGGGAGATGCTCGGCCACCCAAGTGGCCTGCAGACGGCTGCGTGGCCGGCCTATCAACCACAACTCGCGGAGGAAGAGCACGTCGAGGTTGTGATTCAAATTAACGGCCGGCTGCGAGGAAAGATTTTGGTGGAGGCCGGGCTGAGCGAAGAAGAGCTCGTCGAGCGGGCACGGGCCGATCCGCGCATCGCCCAGCTCACCGCGGGGCGCCGGGTCGTCAAGACGATTGTTGTGCTGAACAAGTTGGTGAACATTGTAGTCGGGTAAGCAAGGGAAAGACCGAGAGTCCAGGAGTGGTGGAGCGGGCAGATGAACAGCCATCGCGGGTGGCGGCGGTGAGCGAACGAGGCGGAATCGTCGTCCTGGATTTCGGCGGGCAGTACACCCAGCTCATCGCCCGGCGCATCCGCGAGCAGCAGGTCTTTTCGGCGATCCTCCCGTGCACTGCCTCCGTGGAAGAGATCCGTAAGCTCGAGCCCGCGGGCGTTGTGCTCTCGGGCGGGCCGAGTTCCGTCAATGACCCCCAGGCGCCCGTGTGTGATTCGGCGGTGCTCAACCTTGGCGTGCCTGTGCTGGGGATCTGCTACGGCTTGCAATGGATCGCACACACGCTGGGCGGCAAGGTTGAGCGCGCCGAGCGGCGCGAGTACGGACCCGCGCAGCTCGAAATCCGCAACGGTTCCGAGCTCTTCCGCGATTTCCCTCCGCAACTGAAGATCTGGAACAGCCATGGCGACCACGTGGTGGCCTTGCCGAAGGGGTTTCACGTCACCGGCGAGACGAATAACGCCATCTCCGCCACCGAAGACCCCGGCCGCAAGATCTATGCGGTGCAGTTCCATCCCGAGGTACGTCACACCGACCGCGGCACGGAAATCCTGCGGAATTTCGTCTTCCGCATCTGCGGCGCGCGGCCGAACTGGAGCGGCCGAGCGTTCATCCGAGACACCGTCGAGGCTGTGCGCCGGCGCGTGGGCAACGGCCGGGTCCTCTGCGCCCTGAGCGGAGGAGTGGACTCGGCGGTTGCCGCGACGCTGGTTCATCGCGCCTTGGGAGACCGGCTCACCAACGTCTTTGTGGACACCGGCCTGCTGCGCAAGGACGAATTCCTCGAGACGCTCGAGCTGTTGCGGAACCGGTTGGGTCTAAACGTGGTCGGCGTGGATCGAGCGCAACGCTTTCTCGCGCGTCTAAGGGGAGTGACCGACCCAGAGGAAAAGCGCAGGCGGATCGGGGCGGAGTTTATCGCCGTGTTTGCGGAAGAAGCATGCAAGCTGGGTGAGGTGCGCTTCCTGGTGCAGGGCACTCTCTACCCCGACGTGATTGAATCGGTCTCCGTGAAGGGCCCCTCGGCGACGATCAAGACGCATCACAACGTCGGTGGGCTGCCGCCCGATCTGCCCTTTGAGCTGATCGAACCGCTGCGTGACTTGTTTAAGGATGAAGTACGCCGCATCGGGCAAGAGCTCGACATGCCAGAGGAGATCTTGGTTAAGCATCCCTTCCCGGGACCGGGCCTTGCGGTGCGCATCGTGGGCGAGGTGACGCCGGAACGCCTGGCGCTCGTGCGCGAAGCGGACGCCATCGTTGTGGAGGAGATTCGCCGGGCGGGGCTGTACAAGAGAGTCTGGCAGGCGTTTGCTGTGCTGCTGCCGGTACGCAGCGTGGGTGTGATGGGGGACGAGCGGAGCTACGGCTTCACGGCCGCGGTCCGCGTGGTGGAGTCGGAAGAGGCCATGACGGCTGACTGGGCTCGCCTGCCTGCTGAGGTGCTCGAGCGCATTTCCACCCGCGTGGTCAACGAGGTGCCCGCGGTGAACCGCGTGGTCTATGACATTAGCTCGAAACCGCCGAGCACGATTGAGTGGGAGTGAGCCGATATTGGCATGAAACGCCGAAGACCCAAGTGTTGGCTTCGGGAGCGGTTGGCGGTGCTCGGAAAGAGTCCGCGTGCGCGGAGGTGAGCTACCGGTTGGCCATTTTCTGAGCCATGTACGGCAGGAGCCGCCGATCCTCTTCGTCAATCCGGCCCAGCAGCCGCCGGAACTTGGTCAGAAAACGCGCTTCCTTCCCCGAGCTGCCAAAGACAATCTCGTCCGCGGTCTTGCGCTTGGGGAGATTGGGCAGTTCGGGTGGCTCTTCCCCGTCGTAGAAGAGCTGGTAGAGAGGGACCTCGAGGGCGCGGACCATTTTCTCGAGCGTCTCGAAGGCCGGCACGGTATGCCCGTTTTCGACGCGGGGGATGTAGCAGCGCAAAAGGCCTGGCGCTTTTCAATGTCCCCCTGGGAGAATTTCTTTTCTTCTCGCAGTGCTCGCAAACGGTCGCCAATAATCATGGCGGCATTATTCCGCGCACGGTTGGCTCCGGCAGGGGAAAACTGAGGGTATTCCTGGGGAAGAGGTGTAACCGGATTTCCATGGCCCACGTCCCAAAGATGAAGGCAAACGGCCGCTCCGAAAAGAGCGTTCCTGCGGCGCGCGCGCGCGCGAGCCCAAGTGAGGAGAAACAGCTCGTGCGCCGGGCGCAGGCTGGGGATGTGGGAGCTTACGAGGAGCTGCTGCGCACGCACCAGCACCGCGTATTTGCGGTCGTGAGCGGAATTCTGCGGCGGCGGGAGGACGTGGAGGACGTTGCCCAGCAGGTTTTCATCAAGGCGTACTTTTCCCTGGGGCGCTTTGACCTGCGCTCCGCCTTCGGGACCTGGCTATACAAGATCGCCGTCAACGAATGCTGGGACTACCTGCGGAAGAAACGCGTGCGCCGCCTGGTCTATGAGGCGGACCTGAGCGACGAGCAAATCCGGCAGCTCGACGCGACTCCGGATCATGCCGGGGTCATGAAGAAGACGCGGCAGGACGCTGGGCGACGGGCCGAGCAACGGGAGTTGCTCGAGCAGTTGCTTGGCGAGCTGGACGGGCGAGATCGGCTGATGCTGATCCTGAAAGAGGTGGAGGGTTTCTCGGTGGAGGAGATTGGCGAACTGATGAATTTGAACGTGAACACGGTGAAGGTGAGGTTGTTCCGGGCGCGCGGACGCCTGGTGGAGTTTTACCGCAAGCGCCTCGAGGTTCGTGCGTCAGGAGAGCGGAATCCGCGGTAGAGGGACCGGCCGCCCGGCAGGGAGCCGGAGCAGAAAGGAAGCTTAAGATGGATGGGGAACCCTGCAAGGAGTTCGAGGCGAAACTAGAGAGCTACCTCGAGGGTGCGGAGGGCTCGGCGGAGGAAGTGAGAGCGCACCTCGCGCGTTGCAACGCTTGCCGCAGGGGGCTCGAGGACGCGCGGCTGGCGCGGGAGTTGCTGCGCGAGGGGCTCGAGCCCGCTCGCGAGCCCAGCGATGCTTTCGCGACCCGCGTGCTTGCGGGGATCCGGGAGCAGGAGGCCATGCGCCAGCAGTTCTGGCGCCCGCTCGAGGCGCTCGCCTCGCGTCTGGCGGTGGTCGCGGCGATGGCGCTGCTGGTCTTGTCTGTCTTTCTATTCGAGATGGGCCCAAGTCGCCTCGGCGCGCGGGGAATCTCGAGGACGGAAGTCAGCGAGGGCTTCCCCGAACTGGGCGGCCAGGCACCCAGCGATGAAATCCTGCAACCGTTAGTGGGGGAGCGGTAATGGATACTAAACCAACGAGTCGCAAAGCGATTGGACTGGTGCTGCTCGTGTTCGTGCTGGGCGTCGGGCTCGGCGCGCTGGGCGCGTATGTGTTCGGGGCGCGGGTATGGGGCGCGCGGCCCGAGGTGCACACCCAGAGCGGCCGGCGCGCGCGGATGGTCGGACAGCTCACCCAAGAGCTTTCCCTAACCGCCGAGCAGCAGCAGCAACTCGACACCATCCTGGCCGATATACAGGTCAAGTATGCGGAGCTTCACAAGCAGATCGCCCCGCAGACCGAACAGGTGCGCCAGGAGGGGCGGCAAAGAATTCGCGCCATCCTGACGCAAAAGCAGTTGCCGAAATACGAGGAGTTCCTGCGCCGGCTCGATGAAGAACGAAAAAAGCGCAATAGCCCTTGAGACGACTCCCCCGCGGTGGCATTTATGGAGGAGGGCAGCAGAATGAGCGGGATTACGCATTGGGCGAAATCACTGTGGGAGCGTTCGATGCTCCACCGCGCGCTGCTGGTGGCGCCGCCGGTGGCCGTCGGATTGCTCGCCAGCTACTGGACGATTGGCAATCGTCAAGCCCTCCAGTACTACACTGCCAAGGTCGAGAAAGGCGACATCGCCCAGGTGGTGCAGGCCACCGGCACCATCAACGCGGTGACGACGGTGCAGGTGGGCTCGCAGGTTTCCGGCAACATCGCGCAGATCCTTGCGGACTTCAACTCGCACGTCAAAAAGGGGCAGGTCGTCGCGCAGATCGATCCGGCGATTTTTCGCGCGCAGTTGCAGCAGGCGCGAGCCGACCTTGAGAACGCCCAGGCAAACGTCGTGGGCCTCGCGGCGCAGATCGAAACGCAGCGGGCCAACGTTCTGGCCGCCAAGGCCAACGTGGACAAGATGCAAGCGCAGCTGAACGACGCCAAGCTACAGTTCACGCGCGCTCAAGACCTGTTCACCCAGGGCATCGTGGCGGCCGCGCAGCGCGATACCGCGCAGGCGACGTACGACGCGGCCGTTGCCAGCCTGCACCAGGCCCAGGCGCAATCCGAGCAGGCCCAGGCAGCTCTGAAATCCACCATGGCCCAGCTCGAGCAGGCCAAAGCACAAGTCTCGCAGCGCCGCGCCGCCGCCGAAATGGCCCGCGTCAACTTGGAACACACGACCATCGTCGCTCCGATTGATGGCACGGTTATCGCCCGCAATGTGGATGTCGGGCAGACCGTCGCCGCGAGCCTTCAGGCACCGACACTGTTCGTGATTGCGCAGGACCTGACCAAGATGCTCGTGTACGCGAAGACCGACGAGTCCGACGTGGGCGCCATCAAAGTGGGCGCAACGGCGACGTTCCGCGTGGACTCTTTCCCGCGTGAGGTCTTCCGCGGCGTCGTCAAGCAGGTGCGCATGAACGCCACCACAATCCAAAATGTCGTCACCTACGATACGATCATCGAATTTGACAATCCCGATCAGAAGCTGTTTCCGGGGATGACCGCCTACGTCAGCATCCCGGTGGCGTGGGAGAACGACGTCGTCAAGGTGCCCAACGGAGCGTTGCGCTTTAAACCGGAGATGAGCGACGACGAGCGCAAGAAACTCTTCGCGAAATACGGGATTCCCGAAGAGTCGCGGGCCAGCGCCGGTGGCCGTTTGGCTGCCGCGGGAGGGAACGCGAGCGGAAACACCGGAGGCAATGCTTCGGGCGCGCGCGCCTTCAAGGCGGGCTCCCCTGCCGAGGGGCAGCGCACCTCGAGCCGCCGCGATGATTGGGGTTTGGTGTGGAAGCTGCTGCCGGACAAGTCTCTCGAACCGGTTCGCGTCAGATTGGGCGTTACCGACTTCACTTTTACCGCCATGGAAGAGGGCAAGCTGAGACCGGGCGATGATCTGGTGATCGCGCAGAGCAGCAAGAACAGTCAGGCGCAGAACAGTGGCCAACAGCGCGCCCCGATGGGTGGCCCGGGCGGGCTGCCGCGCAGGATGTAGTGCGAATGTCTGGATGCGGGTTTTCGAAAGAGGCGAGGCGTGGCTGAGTCCGTCGCGGCAACGATGGAACCCCCGGTTGGGGTGCCTACCCGGTCGGCCCTGATCCGGCTGGAAAACGTGCACAAGGCCTACAATCTGGGCGAAGTTCAAGTGCATGCGCTCCGCGGGGTCTCGCTTGAAATCCACAGTGGTGAGTTCGTTGCGGTGATGGGGGCCTCGGGCTCGGGTAAGTCTACGTTGATGAACATTCTGGGCTGCCTCGACCGGCCGACGCGCGGCCATTATTTCCTGGACGGCACGGACGTCTCCGCACTGAGTAAGGTCGAGCTCGCGCGGATCCGCAATCGCAAGCTCGGATTTGTCTTTCAGCAGTTCAACCTGCTCTCGCGCACCTCCGCACTCGAAAATGTCGAACTGCCGACCATCTATCGAGGTCTTTCTCCCCCGGAAAGAGAGCAGAGAGCGCGCGAGGCGCTCGAGCGCGTGGGACTCTCGGACCGCGCGGACCACTACCCGAGCCAGCTTTCCGGAGGACAGCAACAACGCGTGGCCATCGCACGGGCGCTCGTGAACCGACCTTCGATCCTGCTGGCCGACGAACCCACCGGCAACCTGGATAGCCGCACCTCGGTGGAGATTATGGATATTCTCCAGCGGTTGAATGAGGAACAGGGGCTGACCGTCGTGCTCGTCACCCACGAGCACGACATCGCCCAGTTTGCCAAGCGAGCACTCGAGTTCCGCGACGGCAAGTTACGGCGCGATAGGATCGTGCCCCACCGTCAAGTCGCTCGTGAGGTCCTGCCAACGCTGCCGTTGCTTGAAGACGAGAAGGAAGACCCCCAGGAGGCCACCTAGGGAACGGCGAAATGGATTTCTGGAACACGTTGCGATTGGCGCTGCGGGCGCTGGCCCGGAATAAGCTGCGTTCGTCCCTCACGATGCTGGGCATCATCATCGGCGTCGGCGCAGTGATCGCCACCGTCAGCATCGGCCAGGGCGCCGAGTTTCTGGTCCAGCAGGGCATTCAGAGCATGGGCACCAATGCCGTGTTCATTGCTGCGGGTAGCAATCGTCCGGGCGGCGCGCGGCTCGGCTCCTGGGCCGTCAAGACGCTGACTCTCGACGACATGAACGCCGTGCTCCGCGAAGTGCCGCTCATTCGCGAGGCTGCGCCCGCGGTGGTGGGTCGCGTCCAGGTCGTTTACCAGAACCAGAACTGGAACACGGGGATCACCGGCACGACGCCGAACTACTTCGCGATCCGGAACTGGCCGGTAGAGGCCGGCTCCGTGTTCGGACAGGAAGAGGTGGACTCCGCCGCGGACGTTTGCCTGCTGGGCACCACCGTGGCGCGCATCCTGTTTGGCGAGGAGAACCCGGTGGGGAAGCAGATCCGCATCGGCAACCTGCCGTTTCGCGTGGTGGGAGTGCTGGAATCAAAAGGCCAGTCGGTCATGGGCGACGACCAGGACGATCGCATCTTTTCGCCCTATACGACGGTGCAGCGAAAAATCTCCGGCATCACCTGGATCCAATTCATCAACGCCTCGGCGGTCTCGCAGGAGGCTTCCGTGGCGGCGGTGCCGCAGATCACCGCCTTGCTCCGCGAGCGGCACCACATCCGATCCGGCGAGGACGATGACTTCTTTGTGCGCACGCAGTCCGAGGTGGCCGACATCGCGCAGCAGACCTCGCGGGTGATGACGCTGCTGCTGGGCTCAATTGCCTCAGTGTCCCTGATCGTCGGAGGTATCGGGATCATGAACATCATGCTGGTCTCGGTCACCGAACGCACGCGCGAGATCGGCGTGCGCATGGCCGTGGGCGCCACAGAGAACGACGTCCAGCAGCAGTTCCTGGTTGAGGCCGTTACGCTGAGCATGGCCGGCGGGCTGGTGGGTATCGGTGTCGGCCTGGTGGGCTCAGCGCTGATCAGCAATTTCCTCTCCTGGCCGACGCTGATCTCCATCAAGGCCATCGTCACTGCGGCGATCTTCTCCGCCGGCGTCGGAATCTTCTTCGGGTATTACCCGGCCCGGAAAGCCGCGCAGCTCGACCCCATCGAATCCCTCCGCTACGAATGAGCTATCGTCCTTCCGGCCGCAAGCGAACCCATGGAGAATAGAGTGGGCCCCGGAGGGAGGAAAGCGTCGGCTGCTGAAACGTACGCCCTGAGGGGCCCTCCTGATCAGAAGGGGATGTCCTCGTCGGAGATTTCGGGAATGGCAGCGGGCTCGTCCGCGGCGGTCGGGGAAGCTTCTACGTCCGCGGTGGCACCGGCCGCTGCTGCAGCGGCCGTTTCGGCGCGAGTGCTGAGCATCCGCATTACATTGCCAACGATTTCCACCGTGGTGCGCTTGTTGCCCTCACGGTCGTCCCACTGGCGCGTCTGGATGCGCCCTTCGATGTACACCATCGTGCCTTTCTTTAAATACTGCTGAGCAATCTCCGCCAGCTTTCCCCACAGCACGATGCGGTGCCATTCGGTGCGCTTTTGACGCTCACCGCTGCGGTCGCGGTAACTCTCGTCGGTGGCCAGCGTGAAGTTCGCAACGGCTTGGCCGCCCGACGTGTAGCGGGTTTCCGGGTCGCGCCCCAGGCGCCCGACCAGGATCACTTTATTGACGGACATCTTGAGATGCCCCCTTGCTCGGCACGATAGCACGGCGCTGGCGCTCAGGGGAAGACCAGAAGCCTCCCGAGCGGCCGCGCGGGGCGCTTCCCTGGGTCGCGGAAGCGCTCTGGTTGGCCGAAGCCTAGCGCGTGCTGGAGGTTGCCCCCAGCTCGCGCAGTTTGGCCCGGGCGCGGCGTTCCTCGTCGGTGCCGGGGAAGCGCTGCACGACTTCGCGGTACTCGCGGATGGCACTGGCCTTCTGGCCGAGTTCCTGCAAGGCCATCCCTTTCTTGAAATGGGCGGTGGCCAGCTTGAAGCTCTTCGGAAAGTTGGTGATGACCTTGTCGTATTCTCCGATGGCTTCTTTGTATTGCCTCTGCGCGTAGTAGATCTCGCCCAGGTAGAACTGTGCGTTCGAGGCCAGGTCGGTGTTGGGGTAGTACCTCAGGTAATCCAGGAACTCTTGGCGGGCAAGGTCGTACTTTCCTCCAGTGAAGTCGCGCAAACCGTTCGAGTACAACACGTCGGCCGAGGGCGCTGGTCCCGGACCCCCCGATCCGCCACCGGGGGCCGGATTCGCCGCCGGAGTTCCCCCGGAAATCTTCGAATCGAGACTCTGCATGGTGCCTTGCATATCGGCCAATTGCTGATTGAGTTTCGCCAGGCGGGCCTTGACCTCTTCGAGGTTGTCGGCCAGACCTTGCACTTGCGTGGCCATCGTGTCGAGCCGCGTGCCGGAATTGGCCTGCACGTCCTGCATCGCTTTCTGCATCGAGCCCATGGTGCTGCTCAGCTTATTCACGGAGTCGGACGACTGCTCGAGCAGCGTCTTTACAACGGCATGCTTCTGTTCGAGCGAGCTTTGCAGATCGCGCTGGCCTTGCAGCAGCAAGGTGACGTCGCGCTGCAACTCGATAATCTCCCTGGCCACGGCGCTAACCGGCACAGGAGCTACGAGCGTTCCACCGATGGCTCCGGCCAGCATCGCAGCCGCCAAAAATAGAACCCATCGCGTACGCAAGGTGGTTCCTCCTTCCGCTGTCTTGGGCGTTGGGGCCGGCCTGGGCTTCCGGGGCAGACCTGGCCGGCCCTCCCTCTGTAGTGTTTAGATGCGCTCAGCTATTTGGCCATGACGAAGTGTGCCCGACGGTTCTGCTGCCAACAGTTCTCCTCGTGGGTTTGGCAGAAGGGCTTCTCTTTGCCATAGCTAACCGTTTGCATGCGCCCTGACCCGATGCCGAGCGAGGTCAGGAACTGCCTAGCGGCCTGCGCGCGGCGTTCGCCGAGACCCAGATTGTACTCCGTGGACCCGCGCTCGTCGCAGTGCCCTTCGATGGTCACCCTGACCTGCTGGTAAGAGCGCAAGAACTCGGCAGTCTTGGTCAGGGCATCCCGAGCATCCGGGCGGATGTCCGCCTTGTCGAAGTCAAAGAAGGCGTCGAAGACTTTCGTGCGGAACAACTCCTCAAGGGATGGCGTGGGAACCGGCGGAGCCGACGGTGGCGCTTCCGCCACGGTAATCCGCGCGCTGTCCTCGGCGCTGCCGCCCGGACCAGTCGCCGTGATCGTGTAGGTCGTGGAGGTTTCTGGACGCACCTCCGTCGAGCCTTCCGCCGCGACGCGCCCGACACCGGAGGAAAGATTGAGCTCGGTCGCATTGGTGGACGACCATTTCAACGTCGCCGACTCGCCCTTCTGGATCATGGTGGGCGAGGCTTGCAGACTGACCGTGGGGGCGGCGGGCGCCGGAGGCGGTGGGGCCGCCGGCGGCGGGGTGGCAACTTTCTTGGCGCAGCCAACGACCAAGATGGCGAGCACGAACAAGAGCAGTAGGGCTTTCGAGTACAGACCTTTAGGCATCGTAGCCAATCCTCCTTCAGCAATGTCCTGTGAGGTTCCCCGTGTGAGAAGCGTGAACCGTCATCCTATCACCAAGAAAAGACCGCACAAAATTCGAGTCCCAGGCCGCCTGAGCAGAAGCCTGCTGCGCTACCGCTGGCGCGGCGACCAGTTGGGCGATTCGTTGTGCCCCTGCGTGGTCAGTTGACGGGCTTGCGCTCCATCGGCCAGCATCGACCAGATCTGCCGCGAGCCGCTTCGCGTGGACTCAAATACGATGTGGCGGCCGTCGGGCGCCCAGCTCGGCCGCTCGTTGCGCCCGGCGTCGCGTGTCAGCTCAACGATCTGCCGCGTGGCTACATCCATCACGTAGATGTCATAGTTGCCGTTCGGGCGGCGCCAGCTAAAGGCCAAGAGTTGCCCGTTCGGCGACCAAGCCGGGTCGATCACGTATCCCATATCCGGTAGCTCTAGCTTCTCGACGTTTGATCCGTCCGCATTCATCAGGTAGAGCTGCGGCACGCCGCTGCGATCGCTCACAAAGGCCACTCGCTGGCCCGTCTTGGGATTCCACGCGGGCGAGGTATCCACGCCTGCCGAATAGGTGATCCGCTTCAGGTGCCCGCCGCTCGGATCCGAGACGAACAGTTCCGGGTCGCCGTGCATGCTAGACATGAACATGAGTTGCGTGCCGTCGGGTGACCACGCCGGCGAGCTGTTTGTGCCGCGCCAGCGCGGGAAGGCCACCAGCTTGCCGGTCTCCGTCGAATGAATGCAGATTTGCGCGCTCGTAAAGCCCCCGGCGTTGGCGTAGCAGGTAAACGCAATGCGCGTGCCGTCCGGCGACCAGCGCGGCGTCAGCGAGATGGAGCGCAGGGAAGTCACCTGGTGCTGGCTTGCGCCGTCATAGTCCATCACCCAGATCTCCTTGCTGCCGCCGCGCGAACCGACAAACGCGATCTGGGTCGTCGCGATACCGGGCAGGCCTCCCGAAAGGCGCATGATAATCTCATCGGCGAACTCGTGGGCGAAGCGCCGCACCTGCGGGTCGGTTGCCGCCCCGCGATATCGTTTGCCGAGTACCGGGGGCACCGTGGGGTTGCGCACGTCGTAGAGCCAGCCCTCGATGGCTAGGTCGCCGGTTGCGCTCAGGTTGCCGAAGGCTAGCAATTGGGCCGAAGCCGGCGGGTCGCTCCACGCTTGATACTTGAGCTCGGAGGGTAGGCTTGGCACTTGCAGGGGATGGAAGCTCTTGCTCACGAGTTCGAGGATGCCGCTGTACTCGAGATCGGCGCGCACCACGTCGCTAAAGGTTTTCGCTGACGAGTCCGCAGAAGTACCCCGCGGCACAAAATCGGCCACCGCCACGCGCGCCTTCTCAACGCCCAGCCCGGTGCCAGTGCGAAACCAGTCCTGTGCCGCAGCGCGCGGTGGAGACGCAGTCCACAGAAAGATAGACACAAGGAGGAGCGAGTAAGGAATTGATTTTCCGCGGTGCCGATGAAGGAAGGGAAGATAGCCAGAGGCACGATTCCGAAATTGTCTTGTTCTCATTCCGTTGATTCCACCTCACTCATGCATCACACCTGAAGTCTCCGAATCCTGCCGCTTGCCGCACTAGTGATACCGCAGGCGCCAAAGTTCTCGCCTGGATGGCTGAGCATCGGGGCCAGCTCGGCCCATTCCGGGAGCCGAAAAGCCGCAGCAAGTTGGAACGGCGCTAACGGCGAAAATCGAACCAGAACTCCACACTCACATAGGACCCGGAGTATTCCGATGGCAGCGCGGCCAGTGGGCTCGAACTCTCAATGGCGCGCAGGGCCGAGCGGTCCACCGAAGTGTTCCCGCTCGAGCGCAGGATCTGGATATTGGCAATGCTGCCGTTGCGCAAAATCTGAAACGTCACCACCGCACGAGGTGCCCAGGTTACCGACGGATCCACGGTGGACTGCAGCCAATTGCTGCTGATGCGATTGCGGACGCCCATCACGTAGGCGGGGAAGCGCCCCGCAAAATCGCCGCCCGGCCCGGACATGCCGAGCCCACCCTGCGTCGAGCCCCCTATCATGAATTGCGAGTAGGGTACTGCCGGTGCGCCTCCCTGGCCGTAGGGAATCGCATTGGGAGGTGGCGGAGTCTTGTCTTCGAGGACGCGCGAGGGCCGGGTGACGTACTTCGGCGGCTTGTTCCGTTCGAATTGGGGGATGGGCGTGGCTTGGGTTTCGGGCTCTTTCGGCTTGGGCTCCTCTTTGTAGAGTCCCTTCGTTTCGTCCACCACACGGCTGGGCGTCACGACCTCCGGACGCGGAAGGGGAACGCCCGGCAGACTTCCGACCAATCCGACCGACATCGCGCCTCCGCCCGTGCCACCCCACATCTCCCCGCGATGCGAGCGCAGCGTGGAAAGCGCGAGAGACCCGAACAGGAGTGTATGGAACATTAGCGACCAGAGCATGGGCAGTTTCAGGCTGGGTGAAGCGGAATGGTCGAGGTCGTAGGACATTTAACGCGTGCGCGGCCGCGAGCTGATCGGCTCGGTGACCACGCTAACATTCTGGATGCCCGACTGCCGCAGTTCGTCCACGACGGTGGCGAAGCTGCCGAACGGAACCGTCTCGTCGCAACGCAGAAAGACGGCGTCGGACTGCGGCCTCTGCATCCGAGAGCGCACCATTTGGCCGATCTGGTGGATGTTCACCGGTTCGTTGCCCAGATAGACACGCTGCGCGCGGTCAATGGTGATCACCAGGCGGTCTTCGGAGATCTCCTTTACCGTCTTGGTCTTGGGCACATCGACTTCAATCCCGGACTGCAGAATCGGCGCAGTGATCATAAAGATCACGAGCAACACCAGCACCACGTCCACGAAGGGCACGATGTTGATCTCGGAAAGCGTTGTGCCGG
Source organism: Candidatus Acidiferrales bacterium (assembly GCA_035258565.1). Lineage (GTDB taxonomy): Bacteria > Acidobacteriota > Terriglobia > Acidiferrales > UBA7541 > DATFXF01. Next base: position 312 of record DATFXF010000298.1, on the reverse strand, counting down.
TCTGGCGTTGGAGTGATGGCATAACGAGTCATTGCGCGGGGAGCTAACCTAACCCACGCGCCTAGCCGTAGAGCTTTTCGACTTGCGCGACCACTTCCATGGCGAAGTTGTCCATGCGCGTGCCGAGTTCCTTGATGTCGTGTAGGTAGTGGTTGTAGGCGATCACGGCGGGAATGGCCGTGAACAAGCCGGCCGCAGTCGTGATGAGCGCTTCGGCGATGCCTGGAGCCACGGCGCGCAGGCTGGCTGCCCCGGTGCTGCCGAGGCCCGCGAAGGCGTCCATCACGCCCCAGACGGTGCCGAACAGGCCGA
>DATFXF010000297.1:0-3937 GCA_035258565.1 Candidatus Acidiferrales bacterium | reverse complement strand
CGCGGCGGATACGCTCGGCAAAGTGCGTTTGATAGCCGGGCCCCACCGGAATCTCCACCTGTGGGAGATTGCCACCCGACGAGCAGTCGATCAAATCCACCCCGAGCGGCCCGAGCTGGCGAGCGAGTTCCACCGATTGCTCGATGTCCCAGCCACCCTCTTCCCAGTCGGTGGCGGAGCTGCGGACAAAGAGCGGAAACCCCTCCGGCCAGGCCCGGCGGACCGCGGCCACGACTTCGAGGAGCAGGCTCGTGCGGTTCCGAAAGGAGCCGCCGTAGCGATCCTCCCGCCTGTTGCTGAACGGCGAGAGGAACTCGTGCAACAAGTAGCCGTGCGCGGCATGGATTTCGATCACATCATATCCAGCCTGGCAAGCGCGGCGCGCCGCCTCGCCAAAAGCGAGCACCACGGCGCGAATGCCTTCTTCGGTGAGCGCCTCGGGGACAGGGTAGTCCGGCGCAAAGGGCAGAGCGCTTGGAGCCACGACCCGCCGCCAGCCACCCTCGGCTTCCGAAATCCTGCCGCGACCTTCCCAAGGACGATAGGTGCTGGCCTTGCGGCCTGCATGCGCCAACTGAATCCCCGCCAGGCTGCCCTGCTCATGGATGAAGCGGACAATGCGGGCCAAGGGCTCCGTGTGGGCCTCGCTCCAAAGCCCCAGGTCCTGGGGACTGATGCGACCTTCGGGCCGCACCGCCGTCGCTTCGGTCATCACTAGAGCTGCGCCGCCCACCGCGCGGCTGCCAAGATGCACGAAATGCCAGTCGTTCGCCAAGCCATCGACGCTCGAGTACTGGCACATCGGCGAGACGACGACGCGGTTAGACAGCGTCACGTCACGGAGTCTAAGTTCGCTGAATAAGTGGGACATTTCTAGGTGACCCTCACTTGGACTTCCGACCTCGGAGGGAAAGTGCGGCGCGCGCTGTCGGGTGATTCCCGGCGATCAGTTCACAATGACGGCGCGGAACCGCACTTGGCCCTTTTCGACGCGCTCGTAGGCGCGGTGGATTTCATCGAGCCGGTAGGTCTCGGTCATGACTTTCACCTTGCCCTTGGCTACAAAATCGAGCGCCTCGTAGAGGTATTCCCGGCCGTTCTGCATACTTCCGAGAATTCGGATGCGCCGTGTGATGAGATCTGCCGGCGAGACCTGGAGGGGCTTCGCTTCGAAGCCCATCACGACCAGGCGCCCGTCGGGGCGCAGTCCCTGGATCGTGTCCGCCATGGCTGCCATGGAATTGCCCGTGCCGAGCACCACGTCCGCGCCGCCGACACCGAGCAGCCCCTGGCCGTCACGGACAATTTCGTCGGCGCCGAGCTGGCGGATGAGCATGTCCTTCTCGGGCGAGCGGGAGATGGCGATGGTCGTAAAGCCGGCGGCTTTGGCGTATTGCACGGCCAGGTGGCCCAGACCGCCGATGCCGACAACCGCAATGCGCTCACCCGGCTGCGGATCAGCCCAGCGCAGTCCGCTCCAAACCGTGTAGCCCGCGCAGAGGATCGGCGCCGCCTGCTCGTACGACACGCCTTCGGGCAAAAGGGCGGTGGCGTCAGCGAAGGCGAGCATGTACTCCGCGTGGCCACCCGCCGCCTCACCGCTGGTGCCGATCTGCTGCGCGCAGAACATCGGCCTGCCGCGGCTGCACCATTCGCAGCGCCCGCAGCTGCCCTGCAGCCACGGGACGCCCACGCGGTCGCCTACCTTCCGCGAGGTCACTCCGACGCCCACGGCGACGATCTCCCCCACTGGCTCATGCCCCAGAACGCGCGGGAAGTTACCCGGCAACGCGCCCTGAGTTTGATGGACGTCGGTGTAGCAGATGCCGCTCGCGCGAAGCTTGATCAGCACCTGATTGGGACCCGGCTTTGGTTCCGGAACGTTCCGGATCTCCCATTTGCCATTCGGCGCCGGAACAACAGCAGCTCTCATGCCTGGCCTCCTTTTCGCCCTGCAAGAAAACTTCGAATGGCTATTGGATTCAGCAGTAGGGATAAGGGATACATAGCGCGGATGGGGACGGCCCTGTCCAAAGATTTCGGCTCGCGATGTAAACCTGGCCGGTGGAAAACCGTCTCTAACATAGGAAGAGAAAGCACGGTACCTTGGAAACGACACTGACACGGCCGAAGGCCCTCGCCGCGCGGGCCGAGACGACTCCGGGCATCGCCCGGGAAGAGTTTGACGAGCTCATCCCGAGGCACCAGAAGCGCATCTACCGGGTGCTGCTCGGGCTGGTGCGCGACCCGGACGCCGCCGACACGCTCACGCAAGAGTGCTTTCTGCGCGCCTACCGGAACCGCACGCGCTTTCGTGGAGAATCAAGCGTCGGGACGTGGCTGGTTCGCATTGCGGTGAACCTCGCCATGGACCACGCACGAAACCGTAGGAATTCCTTCTGGAGGCTCCTATTCCAAGCGCCGCACCGCGGGACTGCCCACACGGCCACACCGCTTGCGCACGACCTGGCGGACCCGCGGGCCTCGCCCGAGCGCGCGCTCGCGGCGCGCCAGGAACTCCAAGCCGTCTGGTCGACGGTGGACCGGCTTTCGCCCCAGCAGCGTGCCGTCTTTGTGCTGCGCTTTGCCGAAGAGATGACGCTCGAAGAGGTCGCCCAGGCGATGGCTTTGGAAGTGGGAACGGTGAAGAGTCATCTCTCACGCGCACTGGGCGCGATCCGCAGGCAACTGAAGGAGAGCAAACCCCATGCAAGAACATCTGACCGATGAGCAACTCGCGGAGCAACTGGCCGGGCATGCGGATGCGCAGGTGCGCGAGCATCTGGCCCTTTGCCCGGCGTGTCGCGACGAGCAGGAACGCGCGGACAACCTCCTGGCGCGTTGTCGGGAAGCGATTCGCGCAGCCGCCAGCCGCTCCGAGCCATTCTGGCAATGGCAGCGAACGGCGATTGTTCGCCGGCACATGGAGTGGGGCGGGCCGCGCCGTTTGGCTTGGGCCGCGGTGACGGCGGTGCTGGTGTTCATCGCGATCCTGCTCAGTGAAAAAACGCCGCCCGCAAAGTCGCTGGCCCAGTCGGACCCAGATCACGCGCTGCTTGTGGACGTTGAGCGCTCGGTTCGGCGCGAGGTGCCCCTGGCGCTCGAGCCCGCTGCGCTTCTGACGCAAGAAATGAGCCGGGGTGCGGAGGCAAGCTACCGAGAGACTCGGAGAAAAACCGAGCCAGGAGAATGGGAATGAACCTACGAAATGGACTCTTTCTGTCGCTTGTTCTATTGCTGCACGGCCTGGCCGAGGCGCAGATGCCCCCCGGGGCGCCCTTTCCGCCAGGACCGGGCCTCGGCAAATGGTGGAAGAACTCCGAGATCGTGCGCGAGTTGAGCCTCAGCGATGCCCAGATCAACCAGATCGAACAGACATTCCTGGAACAGCGGCTGAAGCTGATCGACCTGCGCGCGGAATTGGAGAAGCAGGAAACGCGGCTGCAACCGTTGATTGAGGCGGACCAGCCCGACGAAAACAAGGTGAGTGCACAAATTGACCAGGTACTGGCAGCGCGCGGTCGCCTGGAGAAGGCCAATGCGATGATGATGCTCGCGATCCGACGCGTACTGAGCGCCGAGCAGTGGAAAAAGCTTCAGACCGTTCAGCACGGCCGGGAACAGATGCATCACAGGATGATCGCGCCGCCGCTTGCCCCACCCCTACCGGGAGGACCTCCGGTCCCGCTGCCGCCACAGCCGCCAGGGAGCGAGAACCCAGACGGGTAGGAGAGAGAGGGCATCCCGCACCGAGCCTCTCGAGCGGATGGGCCCCCTACGCATGCGAGCCTGTGACGGGTTCCACGAAGGATGGATGGCCCAAGGGATTCTGATGGTGAACCCTGCGCTTTGCCCGATGCGAATCGTCAGCGGCTCCCTCAGGACCACACATGGGCGCACCGGCCTGCGCGTGCGGCGTGAGATGATGAGAGGCGGG
>DATFXF010000296.1:0-2192 GCA_035258565.1 Candidatus Acidiferrales bacterium | reverse complement strand
TTCATGAACCGCCTCGACAAGGTCGTCGTCTTCCATCCGCTGCGTCTGGAGCAGCTGGAGCAAATCTTGGAGATCGAGCTTTCCATGGTGCAGAAGCGCGTGCTCGATACCGGCCGCGGCCAGTTCCTGTTCCGCGTGACGCCGGCGGCGCGCGCGTTCCTGCTGCGCGAAGGCACCGATTTGAAATACGGTGCGCGGCACTTGAAGCGAGCCATCGAGCGGTACGTCGTTTATCCGCTGGCGAACCTGCTGGCCACCGAGCAGGTGCACCTCGGCGACATGCTGTGCATTGATTGGGATAGCGAACAGGGAGGGCTTGTCTTCGAGAAGGAAGGCGAGGGTGCGGTGCTGCCGGCGGCCCAGCCGGAGACGCAAGTGCCGGTGCAGGCCGCCCGGGCTGCAGGCGGGCGTCCCGTAGAGCTGCCCTCGGCCGCAATGGTTCGCGAGGTGCAGGCTCCTTTGACGCTGCCGCCGAGTGTGCCTTCGCCGGCGCAGGCCAGCCGGCGCAAGAACGAGTCCTAGCACCTCCTCGCGAGTCTTTCCGGTTCGTTGCTTTTGCGGCCATCCCCGAGCGGATGCCAGGCTTTAGAGCCGCAGGCCTTCTTCCCCCCGCCACAGGCCCTTCCTAGATGTTTTCCCGTACAACAAGCGCTATAGTATTTCCCGCGCGCGGCAGTGAGGCTTCAGCGTGCGTTGTCCCGATGCCGGTATCGAACCCGGCGGAACCAAGAGTCATCTAACGAAAAGGGACTCTGGGAGGACCATGGAGGGGCAAAATGAGCAGAATTCCTGCAGGCCTTGGGAAGCTGAGCCGGACTGTTTGCGAGCGAGTCGGTCGCTTGTTCGACCGTGCGCTGCCGATGGCGGTAGCGTTGTTGATGGCACCTCTGGCCTGGGCTGACCGCACGCCACTCAAACCGGGTTGGAACCTCTTCTCCCCACAGCAGGACGCGCAGATCGGCCAGCAGGTGTCCCGCGACGCCGAGAAAAAGCTGCCCATGCTTAATGATGCGCGGGTGGATAGCTACCTGAACAACCTTGGCCGGAGGTTGGCCGCGCATGCGCCCGGCTACCGGTTTCCTTTCCAATACAAGGCTGTGAACAGTGGCGAAATCAACGCCTTCGCGCTGCCAGGCGGCTATATCTATATCAATCGGGGCGTGATCGAAGCGGCGGACAACGAAGCTCAACTTGCCGGCGTGATGGCCCATGAGACCTCGCACGTGGCCTTGCGCCATGGCACGAACCAGGCCAGCAAAGCTTACGCCTGGCAAGTGCCGCTCGGAGTTCTGGGCGGAGCGCTCGGCAGCAACTCCGTGGGGGCGGTGCTCGCGCAGCTGGGCGCCGGCTTCGCGGTAAACTCAGTCTTTCTAAAGTATTCGCGCACCGACGAGAGCCAGGCGGACATCCTCGGAACGCAGATCCTGTACGATTCCGGCTACGACCCGCGAGCGATGGCGCAGTTCTTCGAAAAGATCCAGGTGGAGTCCAAGGGCCGTCGCCCTGCGGAATTCTTCAGCGACCACCCGAGCCCGGACCACCGCATCGAGCGCGTGGCTGAGGAGGTGCAGAAGCTCGGGGGCCCGCCCGCCAACTACCGGACCGATTCCCAAGAGTTTCACGACATCAAGCGGTACTTGCAGTCGTTGCCGCCGCCGCCGAAGGCCAGCCGCCCCTTGCAGCAGGGCGGGGCCGGTCGCGGCTCGAGCCAGCCGTCCAACCGCTTCCAGAGCTTCGAGAACAACATGCTGCAGATGGGCTATCCGGACAACTGGCGACCTTACGGCCAGGGCAATGCGGTCACGTTTATGCCCGAAGGTGGCGTAAGGAACGACAGTCGGGGTCGTCCCGCGCTGGCCTACGGAGTCATCGTAAGTCTCTACGACCCCCACAGCGACAGTGCTGGCCAGATCACGCTTGAGGATGCCACCGAGCAATTAATCCAGGACCTCCGCCAATCGAACCCAGCGATGCGTCTGGTCCGCCGGCACGAACAAGTTCGGCTCGGTGGCACGCGCGCCCTTGCAAGCTATCTCTCGAATGACTCTCCGGTCGGCGGCCGGGAGACCGATTGGGTGGTAACCGTGCTGCGGCCGGAGGGACTGCTCTATTTCGTCTGCGTTGCCCCCGAGAACGAATATGGCACCTACAGCCGCGTTTTCGAGTCCATGCTGAATTCGGTCCGCTTCCGC
>DATFXF010000295.1:0-2041 GCA_035258565.1 Candidatus Acidiferrales bacterium | reverse complement strand
TCCATGGGCAGACTGCCTTGCGGTCACCGGAGGTGACGGCCGCAAAGAACTTCTTCAGCAAGCGCTCGCGTGATTCCACGGTGACCACGTAGCGTGCACGCGATTCACGCACGCGCGGCCGTGCCCGGCACACGATCTGGCGACAGGCGGCTTCCGATTTGCCGACCATCTCCGCGACCTCGTCATAGTCGTAGTCGAACACCTCGTGCAGCAGGAATACCGCTCTCTCCTCCGGGGCCAGCCTCTCGAGAACCGCCAGGAATGCTATGGAAACGTCTTCGGCAAGCTCATGTTGAGCTTCCGGTGACGGAGCCTCATCCTCGACGATGGGCTCTGGCAGCCAGGGCCCGAAATACTGTTCGCGGCTCTGCTTGAGCTCGCGCAGGCGGTCAAGGCAGATGCGCGTCGTGATGGTGACCAGAAACGCCACGGGGCACTGGGTCTCGGAACTGGCCGCCTGGTGCCAGCGCAGGTAGGCGTCCTGCACGACTTCTTCGGCCTCGCAACGCATGCCGAGCATGCGATAGGCCAGGCCGAATAAACGGGACCTGTGTTGCTCGAAAACTTGCGCAGCCGCAATCATCAGCGCCACCTCGCCTTTCCACCAAGCCCGCCCATTTGTGACAGGTGCTCGGCGACAATTATTTCTCCCGACGTAACGACAATTACTTTTCCCGATCTTGAGTGACGCCGTAGCAAGAAGCTGCCCAGACCAGGAGGGTTTGGGTGGCCGCGACGGACGCACAAGTGAGGAAGCTGATGGAGGAGTTGAGCAAGCACGGCAAGCTGGGCCTGGCGGCCGCCCGAGCCGGGCTGGATCCGAAGACTGCTGCCAAGTACCGCGAGGTTGGGAAGTTTCCATCGGAGCTGAAGCAGCCGCGCTCGTGGCGTACACTGAGGCTGGCATTTGGAAGTCCCGCGCAGAGCGCAGAGCCACTCCGCACCAGCCGCGGAATCGTCGGGAATGCCTCGGCGAGTTGATCCAGATCGACGGCTGCAAACACAACTGGTTCGAGAACCGCGGGCCCGAGTGTACCCTCTTGGTCTACGTCGACGACGCCACCAGCAAACTCATGGAGCTGCGTTTCGTCGTGACCGAGTCTGCCTTCGACTAGTTCGAGGCCACTCGCCGCTACCTTGTCTGCCACGGCAAGCCGGTGGCTTTCTACAGCGACAAGCACAGCATCTTTCGCGCCTACCATGACGGCGCTACAGGCCGCTTCAAGGGCGTCACCCAGTTCGGTCGTGCGTTGGCGGAGCTCAACATCGAGATCATCTGCGCCAATTCACCTCAGGCCAAAGGCCGCGTCGAGCGGATGAATTCGACTCTTCAGGACCGACTGGTGAAGGAGCTCCGGCTCCGAGGCATTTCCACGATGGACGTTGCCAACGCGTTCGCCCCCGCATTCATGGACGATTACAACAGGCGCTTCGCCCGCACACCCAAGAATCCCCACAATGCCCATCGACCGTTGCTACCAGAAGAGGACCTCTCTCGCATCTTCACCTGGCAGGAAGAGCGCATGCTGACAAGAAATCTCGTCGTCCACTTCAAGCGGGTGAGCTACCTCGTTACCCCGAGTGCCGAGACCCTCCCGCTGGGCGGCAAGCGCGTTCAAATTCGAGAGCGCGAAAACGGAGAAGTGGAAATCTGGCACGGCAACACGCGCCTCCCCTATTCCGTCTATGACAAGAATCCCCTGGTCGGCCAAGGCGCCATCGTCGAAAACAAGCACCTGGGGGTGGCGCTGTCGGTCATCCAGACGCTTCAGGCGGAACGGGATGGCCGCCGCCTCGCATCGAAAGGACTGACGCTGCGCCAGAAGGGCCGCCTTCGCGAGGCTCGCGTTCAAGCCCAGGCAGCAGCGGCCCCAACGGCATTCAACGAGCGGATGGCGAAGGTGTTCGAGTCCATGAAACGTGTACAAATGGAGCACGACGCCAAGCAGCGCGAGCGCAACCGCCGAAGCCAGGAGCGGTTCAGAATGAAGCGGCGGGCCGCTCTCGAATCCGTTTCTATTCGACCGGCGGTTCCTTGAAC
>DATFXF010000294.1:0-18817 GCA_035258565.1 Candidatus Acidiferrales bacterium | reverse complement strand
AGCCGCACTGCGGAACCTGCTCCACAATCCAGGCCAACTGCAAGGGATGAGTGCCGTCGGGCGAAAGTCCCTCAATCGTCGTGACGTGCTTGCCGGCAACTTCGGACACCGGGGTGACGCAGGAACGAATGGCGTTGCCGTCCAGGTGCACGGTGCACGCCCCGCAGAGGGCCATCCCGCAGCCGAACTTTGTGCCGGTAAGCCCTAGCGTGTCACGCAAAATCCAGAGCAGCGGCGTGTCAGGGCTCACATCCACGGTCTCGGATTTGCCGTTTACGTGGAATTGAATCGACATCGCAGACTCGATTCGTCCGGTCTTATCAGACGATGGAGAAAAGAAAATGTTTCTCTAGAATTTCTCCTGAGCAATGGCTTCGATTCCGATGGACTTGGCTATCACCCGCGGCTGGTAAGCTGCTGAAAGTGCTTATCTTAGCTGCTAGCTAGGCTGGTGTCTCGAGGCTTCGCGACTGGTGCCAGGCGTACACCCAGGCCAGAAGTTGCGCGGCTATCGCGCCAGAGCTATCGAGCAGCACATCCCAGCCCGATGCGGTGCGCCCGGGAACAAAGGCCTGATGGAGCTCGTCGAGTGAGCCGTAACCCGCCGCAGTGGCGATGGCCACAAGAGGCCACGCCACGGCCCGTGGCCGGCCGGTGCCGCGGAGCCCGCGCAGCACGAGCAGACTGAAGATGAAGTATTCGAGGAAGTGCGCCGATTTGCGGGTCAGGAAGTGCATTGTTTTGAGAGTTTGATGCGAAGCGTGCGGCAACAACCAGTGGAAGAGTGGCAGAAGGAAACGTGAGGTGGCGGAAGCGGAGAAATATCGCGTCGAAAAGGTCCATATCACGGCTGCCCAGGCGACTGCGGGACCCCATTGACGCAGCCAGCGCATGTCAGCGGAGCTGCTGTAGGATCCCGCGACGCGAAGGGGAACGAGTGGTGATTCCCGAAACTGCTGGTAGGAATCCGTGCATGCTTACTCGACGCGGTAGTTGGGCGCCTCGCGCGTGATGATCACGTCGTGGACGTGGCTCTCGCGCAGGCCCGCGGAGGTGATGCGGACGAAGTGACCACCCTCCTGTAGCTCCCGGAGATTCGAGACGCCGCAGTAGCCCATGCCGCTACGCAGCCCGCCGACCAGTTGGTCCACCAAGGCGCCGAGGGAACCTTTGTAGGGCACGCGGCCTTCGACACCCTCCGGCACCGACTTGCCGCCCTCGGCCTCTTCCTGCGCGTAACGGTCCGCCGAGCCCGCCTCCATGGCGCCGAGCGAACCCATCCCGCGGTAGGACTTGAAGGTCCGCCCCTGGTAGAGAATCGTTTCTCCCGGCGACTCTTCCGTGCCTGCAAACAGCCCTCCGACCATGACTACCGATGCGCCGGCTGCGATGGCCTTCGTGATGTCTCCCGAGTATTTCACTCCGCCATCGGCTATGACCGGCACGCCCGCACCCCGGGCCGCGCGTGCGGCCTCGGCGATAGCGGTGATTTGCGGCACACCAGCGCCGGTGACAACGCGTGTGGTACAGATCGAGCCCGGGCCGATTCCCACTTTCAACCCGTCGATGCCGAGTGCGATTAGATCTTTCGCACCTTCAAAGGTGCCTACGTTTCCAGCGATCAGCTGCAACTCGGGCATGCGCTGCTTCACGGCGCGGATGGCATCCATGACGCGGCTCGAATGGCCGTGCGCGGTATCGATGGCCAGCACGTCGGCCTTCGCGCGGGCCAGCTCCTGGGCACGCTCGAGGAAGTCGCCGGTGGCGCCGATGGCTGCGCCGACACGCAGTCGGCCATGCTCATCCTTCGCCGCGCGGGGATACTCGAGCTTTTTCTGGATGTCTTTGACCGTGATCAGACCCTTCAGGTTGAAGTCCTGATCCACCACCAGAAGCTTTTCAATGCGGTGTTTCTGTAGGATGCGCTCTGCCTCCTCGAGCGTCGTGCCCGCAGCCACGGTGATCAGATTGTCTTTGGTCATGACCTTGTTAACCGGCTGGCTGAGGTTCTTCTCGAAACGCAGGTCGCGGTTGGTCAGGATGCCCAGCAGGCGCGTGCCGCGGGTAACGGGCAGACCAGAGACGCGATACTTGTTCATGATTTCGAGCGCTTGTCGAACGGAAATCTCCGGCGTAATGGTCACCGGATCCACAATCATGCCGCTTTCCGAGCGCTTCACACGGTCTACTTCCTCGGCCTGCCGCTCGATGGGCATGCTCCGGTGGATGAATCCGATGCCCCCTTGCCGGGCGATGGCGATGGCCAGGCGCGACTCCGTGACGGTGTCCATTGCCGCCGAAACGAGCGGGATGTTCAGCGGGATCTTTCGCGTCAGGCACGTGCGCGTGTCTACGTCGGTGGGAAGCACCGACGACTTCCCCGGCAGGAGAAGCACGTCGTCAAACGTCAGGCCCTCTGGGATGTCTCCGTCCAGCATATTCTCCTCATCCACAACGCCAGAGTATCCCTTAAAACGTCGCAGGGCCGACGCATTGTCGGCCCGCGGCCAGCACCGGTTTCCTCGTCCCCCATGACATTCATCGAGTTCCATTCTATGTGTGCCCGAGGGGTGGGTCAAGCGCGCCAGGCGACTGCGGTGGCTGCGCGACCGCGACGCTCACCGCCCCCAGACCGCTCCAGATCATCGTCGCACTGGAAATGCACAGGCGAAGAAAAGGACAGCCTCGTTCATCGCCCAGCGCCACTCCGTCCGGCCGGGGTGCGCTGCCCACGAGGAGCCCTTGGGCTCTTTCCGTCCGGATGTTAACGTATGGGAAGACCTTCGATCATGAGAGGGTTCGAACCCCATCCGCTGCTGCGCAACCCGCATCTGATGACTCTCGCGGCGCACTTCTGGCCGCGGCGGCTCGAAGGGTTGCCTCGCGCGGTTCCGCGGTTGTTCCAAGTCGAGCCCGGGTCGCGCATCCTGGGGCAGTGTCACTGGCAATCGCCGCCCGAGCGCCACCCCACGCTCGCGTTGGTGCACGGGCTCGAAGGCTCCTCGGATTCCGCCTACATGCTGGGTACCGCCAGGCTGGCTCTGGCGCGAGGCTTCAATGTCCTGCGGCTCAACCAGCGCAACTGCGGTGGCACGGAAGACCTCACGCCTACGCTCTACAACTCGGGCCTTTCGGGCGACTGCCGCGCCGTCCTCTCGGAACTGATCGAGCGCGACGCGTTACCTGAGATTTTCTTCGCGGGTTATTCCATGGGCGGCAATCTGGTGTTGAAGATGGCTGGAGAGCTAGGCACGCATGCACCTCTGGAGCTCCGCGCGGTCTCAGCTGTCGCGCCGGCGCTGGACCTGGCTGCCTGCGCGGACGCCATCGCTTTGCCGCCCAATTTTCTTTACCAGTGGTACTTCCTTCGCGGGCTCAAAGCGCGGCTGCGTCGCAAGGCGCGACTCTTCCCTGGGCACTACGCACTCGATGGCCTCCGCCGCATCCGCACGCTTCGCGAATTTGACGACGCCATCACGGCGCCCTGCTCGGGCTACCGCGATGCCGTGGATTATTACTTCCGGGCGAGTGCGATTCGCGCCGCCGCCCAGATCCACGTCCCGACACTCATCCTCACGGCACAGGACGATCCCTTCGTCCCCTTTGCGTCGTTTGGCGCCCCGGGCGTCATCGCGAATCGGCGCATCTCCCTTATGGCGCCGCCCCGTGGCGGCCACTGCGGCTTCATTTCGCGCCATGCGGGAGAGGAACGCTTCTGGGCTGAAGCGCGGGTCGTCGAATTCTGCGAGCAGCACTCGGAATTGGCGGCCGGTTGACCCCCGGTGGATTTTCGGCTTTCAGCTTTTAAGCTCTCAGCCCACCGGTTTCTCGAGTGATTCGCTGAATCCGGAGGTTAGCAGCCGCGCCGGGCCTTTCGGCTCAATGACCATATCGTCTTCGAGGCGGATGCCAAAGTCGCCCGGAACGTAAATGCCCGGCTCGTTCGAGAACGTCATGCCGGGCGCCAGGATGGTTTTACTCCCGCGGACCAGGTAGGGATGCTCGTGGCCGTCAAGCCCGATGCCGTGGCCTAGCCGGTGCGTGAAGAAGCGATAGTCCGGGCCGTAGCCGGCCTGGATAATGACGCCCCGCGCAGCGTCGTCCACGCTGCCGCTCAGCTTGCCCGCCACAGCCGTGGCCAGCGCCGTATCTTGCGCCGCACGGACGATGTCGAATGCGCGCCGGAGCTTGTCGGAGGGCTTCCCTAGCAGCGCGCAGCGAGTCACGTCCGACGCGTAGCCTTCGACTGACGTGCCACCATCGATCAACACCACCTGACCTTCGCGGAGCTGCTGGGGCTGCGTCGTGCCGTGGGGAAGCGCCGCCCACTGGCCCAGAAGCACCAGCGCGCCGCCGCTCAGCCCCATGCGCTCGAAGCCCTGCGTGACCAGGGAGGCGATCTCACGCTGGGTCAAGCCCTCGCGCAGAGACCGAAAGACGGCCTTGTAAACTTCCAAGGTCGCCCAGCAGGCTAGTTCCATCAGCTCGAGTTCGTGGGCGCTCTTCCGCGCCCGGCAGCCGATCGTGACGGCGTTGTCGCTCGCATATTCGAGTGACGGGGCCGCACGGCGCAGGGCGTCGAAGAACGTGTAGCGCGTTGTCTCTTCGATGCCCACGCGCCCGGTTCGGACACCTTGCCCGGCGAGCCACTTCGCTACCAGCCCAAAAGGATTTTCGTCTTCTTGCCAGGCGAGCACGTCAACGGCTAGGCGGAGCAGTTCACGCAGGCGGCCCTCCTCAAATGCCGGGCAGGCGATTGCCGGCTCGCCTGTGCGTGGAATGATCAGCGCCAGCAGCCGCTCGCTCAGCGCCCAGCTGACGCCTGTGTAATAGTAGAGCGAAGTCCCAGGTGTGATGTAGAGGGCGGCGAAAGCCGGTCTGGCCTCCGTCATCAGACGCTGCGCATGCTGCACGCGGGCCTGAAATTCCGGCGTCGTGATTGGGCGAATACGCTCGCGGAGGGGCTGGAGCTTCGCGAACGCCTCGGGGGCCTGCACCGTCCGGCGCTGCGGCTCCGCGGCCAGATCCGGCAACACAGAGGCAGTGCCAAGCAGGGCCCCCGTCTTCAACAGACTGCGCCGCGAAAAAGGCATGAATTGTCTCCTTTGCATCCAGGAGGCGAGGCGTGAACCCGCGGTTTCACTTACGCGGCCGCACGAAGTCAAGCGAGAGACAGGGTGCTACGACGCGAACGGAACCGCGTAAAAAGGGAAAGGGCGCAGGCCAGAAGCTCTGGCCTGCGCCCATGAACGACCCTACCACTGTGCTTCGGTCTCAGCGGCGTGACCGGTTCTTCTCCGGGAAGTAGGAGACCTCGACGGGTTGTTCTAGCCGGAAGTCCAGCTTCGTCTCGGACGGAATTTTGACCTGCTGGCCCTTCGTGGCGACCTGGATACCTGTGCCGGTGGCGCCACCGACGCCTGCTCCGATAGCAGCTCCCTTGCCACCTCCGGCAATCGCACCGATGGCAGCACCGATGGCCGCGCCGGCGCCGATCGTCTCCGCAGTGCGTTTGCCGCGCGACTTCCCCGTCTGCTCATACTCGTTGCTCATCAGAGTGTAGGACTTGCCCTGGAACTGCATCCGAACGAGCTCGAGTCCCAGTTCGCTGCGGCCGGCCAGGCGGCCCGCAGACTTCGCCTGGACCAGCTTCACGAAGACATCCGTGCCGGCCGGGACTACGACCTCGTTGTCTACAACAATCGGCGCATCGAGCGAGGCGCGGAAGACTTCGCCCGGGTGGTTGATCGAGGAGTCGACCGAGTCAATCATGCGCACGGTGACGGTCGTGCCCGAAGGAATTTCGACCGTCCTCGGCTGGGGTGGCGGAGGTGGTGCCGGCTCAGCTGGGGCGGCAGGTTGAGCCGCAACGGGAGCGGGAGACAGGGGAGCCGGAGTTGTCAATCGCCTGGCCGACCTGCGGACCGGCGCCGGGGTTGGTTCCGGCGGCGGTGGTGGCGGTGCAGCCTCCGCCGCCTTGATCGTCATCTGATCGACGACCTTGGTTACGCCGGGGGTCTCGCTGGCTAGTTTGAAGGCCTCATAGCGTGCAGCATCGCTCGGGATATCGCCGCTGAGTGTGACTTCGCCCTTGTTGGTCTGTACAGAAATGTTTGCGGCCTTTAGTTGCGGGTCAGAGAACATCTTGGACTGAATTTCGGTGGTAATGGCCTGGTCGCTGCGTGCCTTCGAGCAGGCCGCCCCCAGCCCCAGCACCATCAACAGGATCACCAGTGGAATCGCAGATCTGCGCATAACTCCTCCTCACGGACTAACCCTCGCGCGGCCTCGAAGTTCCTAGGGACACGCGCCGCTTTGCGCGAACCTTAAATTATCCGCACAGATTCCCTTGCCAGTCTACTACGATGCCGCGAGGGCGTCCAAAAGGTGTATGGCTTTGCCTTTTTAGTAACAGCGGGCAAGGAATCAGCGAATTGGGAGCTGGGTCCCTCAGACGCCGGCACGAAGGCCAACGGCCAGCCCCGAGGGCTCAAGCCGGGGATTCTGCTATACTGATTTTGTGGCAGGGAGCCGCAGAAATTTCCCGTTTCGCTTTCTCTCCCTCGTTCTGGCTCTTCCGCTTTTCCCTCAGCCCTCCAGCCATGGCGTCGTCTACATTTCGTACGGCGAGGCTCACGCAAACCGCCATAGAGGCAAATAGAGGCAATTGGTGGCAGAGAGCCCCAGCAAAAGAAAGAGGCCGACGCGGGGATCGACCTCTTTCTGATGCCGCGTACAGTGGCTCTTAGACTAGTGGATGACAATCCCGGCCGAGATTCGAGCGTTGTTCTGACGGTTGTTCGCTCCGTCGGTGAATTTGGTCATAAGGTACTCAGCCTGACCGCGGACGGAGAAATGGCGGGCCACTTTGAGGTCGACCCCACCTCCGGCGGTCATGGCAAACACATTCTCCGATGTGCCGATCGCAGGTGCTGTGCTGAGGTGTGCCCCGCCGAATAGCACTTGCCCAAAGGGAGTAACCTTATCCCCTCCGAAGCGGATGCGCGGCCCAAACAGGTACGAGATTATATGTTCGTCCACGCTGGCACTCACGCCTCCGCTTGTGATGGTCGAGATTTTGTAGCCCCCAAAGTCGCCAACGACCCCCCACCGCCTGCTCGGGTAGAAAGCCACCGACCCGCTTCCTCCGTTCAGGTTGGCGTGGGTGTCATCCACTGCGTTAAAGCGGATATAGGAATAGCCTGCAAAGACGTCGATCCTGGGCTGCTCCTGAGCCATCGCCGAAAGCGACAGCGCCAGGACCAATCCGCACAGCAACACGATCTTCCGCATGAACAGTCCTCCTCAGTTTTTTTTAAACCCCTACCCCCATCCCCTCTAGGTACTATATCTTGCTGTTAGCAGGGACCCTTATTCACTTCTTTGCTACCGAGAAGTAAATACCCTGGGCGCGACTTGGCCGAGGCGCCCGAAAGAAACAAGGTCGGCTCCCGCCTTGCAGGACGCGCGAACCGGCCCTGGACGCGCCAGGGGACTCTGGGGCGCGCCCTGAGGTCTACCCCCCTCCCCCGCGACAAAACCGAATGTTGCCGGGAGCTGCTGTGCCGAGGGACCGCCGAGCGAGAAGGTGGTTTACCCTGCGAGGTGCAGAGGGTCAGCGGAGCAGCCAGTTCCGTTCCGACTTGATGCGCCTATTGGGAGAGCAGGAAGGGCGAACGCCCGTGGTGGTGCAGGCTGGCTTGAGCCGTGTTGATGGGGAATGGCCCCAAATAGTAGGAACGGGCACTAGGCCGCTTTGCCGCAACACTTCTTGTATTTCTTTCCGGAGCCACACGGACAGGGATCGTTGCGGCCGATTTTTGCGCCCGCGCGCACCGGGCGTGGTGCCTCGGCCTGGGCCGGGCCTGCCTGATACTGCAGTTCCTGTTGCTGGCGGCGCTGGCGGCGTTCGATCGCGCGCGCCTCCTCCTCGGGCCGTGCGGGCTGCATCAAGAAGAGGTAGCGCGCCGTCTCTGTGTCAATGCGCGCCATCATGTCTTCAAACAGCGTGAAGGCTTCCTTCTTGAATTCGACGAGTGGATCCTTCTGGCCGTAGCCGCGCAGGCCGATGCCTTCCTTGAGGTGGTCAAGCGAAAGCAGGTGGTCCTTCCACTGCGTGTCCACAACGTCCAGGATGATGCGGCGCTCGAGCCAGCGCATCATCTCGCTGCCGAAGAGCTGCTCCTTCTCTTCGTAGCGTTCCTTGACGCCTTCGACCAAGGCATTCACGAGTTCTGCGTGGTTCATTTGCGCGGGATCCGCGCCAGCCGAGCGGATGTCCACACCGAACTGGTTGAGGACTTCGCCGGCGAACTGCTTTGCATTCCACTGGCCGGGGTGCTGCTCGCGCGGGCAGAAGGTTTCCGCCAGCTCGATGGCGATGTCTTCGGCGATGCCGAGCACGTATTCCTTCTGGTCCTTGCCCTCGAGCACGGAGCGGCGGATCGAATAGATCGTCTCGCGCTGCTTGTTCATCACGTCGTCGTATTCGAGCAGGTGCTTGCGGGCCTCGAAGTTTTGCGCTTCGACCGCCTTTTGCGCGTTCTCGATGCGACGCGAGATCAACTTCGATTCGATGGGCACGCCTTCGGTCATCCCGAGGCGGAACATCAGCGCCTTGACGCGCTCCCCGCCGAAGATGCGCAGCAGGTCGTCTTCAAGCGAGAGGAAGAAGCGCGAAGAACCCGGGTCACCCTGGCGGCCGGCGCGCCCGCGAAGCTGATTGTCGATGCGGCGGGCCTCGTGCCGCTCAGTGCCGAGGATGTGCAGGCCGCCCAGCTCGACTACCTCGTCGTGCTCGGCGCGGCACTGCTCAGCGAACTGGTCATAGATGGGTTTCCACTGCTCGAGCGGCACCTGAAAGATCCGGCCTTCGTGCTGGAAGAGCACCATGCTTGGGGCCTGGCCATTGCCGGAGGTGCCGGAGCCATCCGGGCTGATCACCGCGGAGGCTGCCGCGTAGGGCATGGCAATCTTGTTTTTCAGGCAGAGCTCGCGCGCCATGAAGTCCGGGTTGCCGCCGAGCAGGATGTCCGTGCCGCGGCCGGCCATGTTGGTCGAGACGGTGACGGCGCCCTTGCGGCCCGCCTGGGCCACGATCTTGGCTTCGCGCTCGTGCTGCTTGGCGTTCAAGACCTGGTGGGGAATTCCGGCTTTCTTGAGCAGTTCGCTCAAGTGCTCGGACTTCTCAATCGAGATCGTGCCCACCAGCACCGGCTGGCCGCGTCGGACGTACTGGCGGATGCCAAAATCGCGGGAGTTGTCTTCCTGCAAGATGCCGTTGACTACGGCGTCGGATTTCTCTCCCTCCGTACGATAGACCACGTCCGCATATTCATGGCGGATCAGCTCTTTGTTTGTGGGGATGACCACGACGTCGAGGTTGTAGATCTTGGCGAACTCCGCCGCTTCGGTTTCCGCCGTGCCGGTCATCCCGGCGAGCTTCTTGTACATCCGGAAGTAATTTTGGAAGGTGACGGTAGCGAGCGTTTGATTCTCGCGCTCGATTTTGACGCCTTCCTTGGCCTCCACGGCTTGGTGCAGGCCGTCGGACCAGCGCCGCCCGGGCATCTGGCGGCCGGTAAACTCATCCACGATGACGACTTCGCCGTCCTTGACGACGTAATCGACGTCGCGCTTGTAGAGGGTGTGCGCGCGGAGCGCCTGATAGACGTGGTGAATCGTCTCCATGTGCGCGGGGTCGTAGAGATTGCCCAGGCCCAGGAGCCGCTCGCATTTGCTGACACCCTCTTCAGTCAGCGTGGCGGTGCGGTGCTTCTCGTCAATCGTGTAGTCGATATCCTGGATCAACTTCGGAACAATCTTGTCAATGCGGTAGTACTTATCGGTGGATTCCTCGGCAGGCCCCGAGATGATTAGCGGGGTGCGCGCCTCGTCAATGAGGATGGAGTCCACCTCGTCCACGATGGCGAACTGGTGGCCGCGCTGGACGCAGTCGGCCAGGTCGTACTTCATGTTGTCGCGGAGGTAGTCGAAGCCGAATTCGTTGTTCGTGCCATAGGTGATGTCAGCGGCATAGGCAGCGCGGCGCTGGGTGTCATCCAGGTCATGCACGATCACGCCGACGGCAAGGCCCAGCGCGCGGTAGATGGGCGACATCCACTCGGCGTCACGCCGGGCGAGGTAGTCGTTCACCGTCACGATGTGCACGCCGCGGCCAGCCAGCGCGTTCAGATACGCGGGCAGCGTGGCCACGAGCGTTTTGCCTTCGCCCGTCTTCATCTCGGCGATTTTTCCCTCGTGCAGAACGACGCCGCCGATCAGCTGCACGTCGAAGTGGCGCATGTTCAGCTTGCGCCGGCCGGCTTCGCGCACGAGCGCAAAAGCTGGCACCAGCGCCGGCTCGAGTGCCTCGACCAGCCGCTGCTTGTATTGGGGATCGTCCGGCTCGACACCCTCGAGCGCCTGCGTGACCCCGAGCTTGAGCTCGGCCGTACGAGCGCGCATCTGCTCATCGCTGAGCCCCTGCATTTCCGGCTCGAGCGCGTTGATCTGCTCGACTAGGGGCATGATGCGCCGGATGTCGCGTTCGTGCTTGGTGCCGATGAATCGAGCCATCACTCGGTCGAAGAGTTCTTCTACCCGCATGATGTCCTTCCTGGATGCTCCTCTCGTCGCCGCTGCTGGCGGGTTACGTACACCCTAGAGCAATGAAGCAGTCCCACAGCAAAAGGACTGCTTCCCATTGAGACGCAGGCGCGCTTTCATTGTATCCCGTCCGGAGTGTTCCGTGCAAAGCGACGCCAAGCCGACGCAAATCTGCGGGTGCGGAAAATGCTTCTTGCGGCGCAGAAAGAACCGCCTAGGACGGTGCGATGCGGCTGGCGGAGGGAGCGAGAAGCTAGCCTGCCGCTGCGGCAGGGTTGGCCGAGGCGCCGGCTGAAGCCTCCTCCACGGTTGACCCCTTGAGTTCGAGCAACAAGCGGTGGAGCTTCGAGCGGTCTTCGAGGTCGATCTCGACCACCTCGAAGGCGATGGCCTGTGTGCGCGCGTTGCGCACGATGACCCGCGCGAGCAGGGGGCCGCAGGCCCCAGTTCGGTTTGAGCGCGGGCGTCGGCCCCATCGTGCGGGTAACGAGCTGTGCGGAGAGCTTGGCGTCGGCGGTGCTCGCGTTTTCGGCGATAAAGCGCAACTCGTAGATGCGGATGCCGCCGACGCTCGCGAGCGCAGTTTTCAACTGCTCGGGGAGTGCCGCGGCTGTGGCGCGTCCGGTGGGGAAGCCGCGCACCAGACGAGTCAACTCGGACGGCGTCACACGCGGCAGGAAATGAATGCTGGCAATGCCGGCAGCGGAGAGCAAATGGCCAAAAACTCCGCTCCGCGCCGGTTTCGAGGGGCACGCCGTCGACGTGGAGCTGCGAACCCGCCGCCCCAGGAGTAGGCCGGAATGGTCATCGGGCGGCACCGCGGCGCGCAATTCGAACCAGGTCGTTTCCAGTTGCGAAGTCGTGCGGGCATGCTCAAATCCATAAAGCCGCGCGTATTTCAGCAAGATGTTCAAGCTGCGGACGAAGGGCCGTGCCGCGACAATCTTGGGATCTGATTTCGACTTGAGGTTCGACTCATCCTACGTGCTTGATGAGAAGCGCCCACAGGCCCTTCTGGCAAGGTAGCTGGGTGAAGGAAGGAAACAATGGGGATGACGCCCGAGTGTGGTGAGATAAGAACGCCAGGGTTCTCTACAGGCAGACCGGGGCCGCGACCGCCGCGACCAAGGCAGCTTGCTCGCGGCGCCATCGAGGTCTATCATCGCTAATGGGCTCTTTCGGCAAGGAGAAACGATTCGCATGGCAGGTGCCCCGTTGACGGAAGCCGCGATTGTCGAAGCGCTGCGCAGCGTGATGGAGCCGGAGCTGCACAAGGACATCGTCACGCTCAACATGGTGAAAAACATCCGCATCAACGATGGCACGGTGGCGCTGACCGTCACGCTAACCACTCCTGCCTGCCCGCTCAAGGACAAGATCGGCGAGGATGTGCGCGCGGCGCTCGGTCGGCTGGGCGCGCGCGCAGTGGAGGTGAACTTCGACGCGCAAGTGCCGCGCGGTCGCGCCGTCGCGGACAAGGTTCCCATCCCCGGCGTGAAGAACCTGGTCGCGGTTGCCAGCGGCAAGGGCGGCGTTGGCAAGACGACGGTTGCCGTGAACCTCGCGATTGCCCTCAAACGCATGGGCGCCACGGTCGGTTTGCTCGATGCCGACGTGTACGGGCCCAATGTGCCGCTGATGCTGGGCACAACCGAGCAGCCGCAGGCCGTCAGCGACCGACGCATCCTGCCGGTTGCCGCCTACGACTTGAGGATGATCTCCATGGGCCTGCTCAACCCCGGCGACCGGCCGATGATCTGGCGCGGACCGATGCTCCACAGTGTGATCCAGCAATTCCTGCGCAGCGTGGACTGGGGCGAGCTCGATTACCTGATCGTGGACCTGCCGCCGGGCACGGGCGACGTGCAATTGACGTTGATTCAGTCCGTGCCCGTCTCGGGGGCCGTGATCGTCACCACGCCCTCGGTGGTGGCCCTGGCCGATGTGCGCAAGGCCATCGAAATGTTCCGCCAAGTGAACGTCGAGGTGCTCGGAGTGGTCGAGAACATGAGCTACCTCACCTGCCCGCACTGCCACCAGCGCATCGACGTCTTCGGACATGGCGAAGGCCAGCGCATGGCGGAGGCCTTCGGCGTCCCGTTCTTGGGGGAAGTCGAAATCGATCCGCAGATCCGCATCGGTGGCGATACGGGCAAGCCCGTCGCCGCGTTTGGCGAAGAGGCCCCCGGCGCGAAGAGCGTGTACGCCATGGCGCGTGCCGTGGCCGCGCGACTCTCAGTAGTGAACCTTTCCGCGCCGGCCCCGCTGGTCGAAATCCTCTGATGGCCGGCCTCCTGTTTCTACCACTGTGACCTTCCTGTTGAGACTTTCTGTTCTTTCGAAAATCGTCGCCTGTCTCGAGCAGATCGACGCAAGCGCTTCGCGCAACGCGCAGGAGATTCGCCTTGCCTGACAGAACCGCTCGGAGCCGCGGCCTTCTGGGTGACAAGGCCGTCCTCTCCTGCCTGGCGCTGGCGACACTTGTGTTGCACACGCTGTTCAACGGGCGCTACGGCTATTTTGTGGATGAGCTCTATTACCTGGCTTGCAGCGAACACCTGGATTGGGGATATGTAGATCAGCCGCCGTTGATTGCCTTGGTTACACACCTGACTCGCCTGCTGCTGGGCGATTCGCTGCATGCGTTGCGCTTTTTCCCTGCTGTGGCTGCCGGCCTGAAGGTCTTGCTCACCGGGCTCATCGTCCGCGAGTTGGGCGGCCAGCGCTACGCGCAGGTGCTGGCGTGCGTTGCCGTCATGGTCGCTCCCCTCTACCTAGGCATCGACAATCTGCTCACGATGAACGCTCTTGAGCCTGTGTTCTGGATGGGCTGCGCCTACGTGGCTATCCTCATATTCAAGGGTGGCAACCAAAGGCTTTGGCTTCTGTTTGGTTTGTTGGCCGGGCTGGGCCTCGAGAACAAACACTCGATGCTCTTCTTTGGGTTTGGGTTCTTTCTCGGGCTGCTTCTGACGCCCGAACGGCGCTTCTTCGGAAGCGTCTGGATCTGGCTCGGGGGTCTGCTGGCGCTGTTGATCTTTCTGCCCAATCTGATCTGGGAGATTCATCGCCACTTTCCAACCATCGAGCTCTTGCAGAACGTCCAGCGCAGCGGCCGCAATGTGTCGCTCGGCTGGCTGGGATTCATCCTCCAGCAGGTTCTGTTCATGCATCCCCTGGCGTTTCCAGTGTGGCTCGCAGGCCTTGGCTATTACCTCTTTGTGCGGGAGGGCAGGCCCTATCGCGTACTGGGTTGGACGTATTTGGTAATCCTTGCCTGCTTCTTGCTACTGCGTGGCCGCATCTATTATCTGGCGCCCGCCTATCCGATGCTCTTTGCCGCTGGTGCCGTGGTATTCCAGAACTTTGCCGAGCGCCGGAGCTGGGAGTGGTTGAAGCCGACCTATCTCCTCGCGCTTGTTCTCACCGGAGCGCTCCTGGCCCCATTTGCATTCTTTCCCGTCCTGCCGGTGGAGACGTACATCCGCTACTCGCGGGCACTCCGCTTCGGACCTCCACCGATCGAAACCCACCGGCTAGGCCCGCTGCCGCAGATTTATGCAGACATGTTTGGCTGGCAGGAGATGGCCGCGGCGGTCGCTGGCGCCTACGATAAGCTTTCTCCCGAAGACCAGCGCCGGTGCGCGATCTTCGGCCAGAATTACGGGCAGGCTGGCGCGATTGACTTCTTTGGCAAGAGAATGGGGTTGCCCAAGGCCATTAGCGGGCACCAGAACTATTTTCTCTGGGGGCCGCGCGGCTATACGGGCGAGTGCATGATCGTGATGGACGATCGGCCGGAACGGCTAGCCGAACTGTTCGATCATTTTGAGAAGGTCACGACCGTCTATCACCCCTACTCAATGCCGTACCAGCACTTTGATGTGTATCTCTGCCGGGGCCTGCACTGGCCGCTCGACAAGGTGTGGCCTCAACTGAGGCACTGGAACTAGAATCTCTGTTCTTGTGTCGTCAGGATGCTCGCTGCTGTCGGTATTTCCTTCCCCTATAAATTGGCATTTGTGCGCCCTTTCTTGTAAGCCTCTGGCGCGTGTGTTAGCTTTGCGTGTTTATCCGCTGGCTCGAATTTTCAGGAGGATCGGAGCTCCCAGGGGAATCGAGCTCATGTCTTTTCCAAGCTCCAGCCCCGCAAGTCTTCGAGGTGGGTCGAATTGATCCGCAGCTATCTCGGGCATGCGCCACGGATTGCCGCGTCGGCCTACATCGACCCGGCCGCTGTGGTGATCGGCGACGTAACCATAGGCCAGCACTCGAGCATCTGGCCCGGCGTGGTGATCCGGGGCGACGCGAACTGGATCCGCATTGGCGCGCGCACGAATATTCAGGACGGCTCCGTGCTGCATGGGATGAAAGATGATTATCCGGTTGTGATCGGCGACGGAGTCACTATCGGCCACGGCGTTATCTTGCACGGCTGCACGATTGAGTCGCGCGTGCTGGTGGGGATGGGCTCGGTGGTGCTGAACAACGCGAAAATTGGCGCCGGAAGCATCATTGCCGCCGGCACGCTGGTCTTGGAGGGCACGGCGGTCCCGCCGGGCAGCCTTTTCATGGGCCATCCAGGGAAGTTCTGCCGCGCGCTCACCCCTGCGGATCAGCAAGCCATCGACGGCTACGCCGCTCGCTACGTCGAGTACATGGAAGCCTATCGTGCGGAGTCCAAGTAGTGGCCGAGCAGAAGAAATTCCGCGCCATTCGAGGCGTCCGTGACATCCTGCCGCCGGACACGTCGCTGTGGAACTGGTTCGAACGGACCGCGCGGCAAGTGCTGGAGTCCTATGGCTACCGCGAGATCCGCTTGCCAGTGTTTGAAGAGACGCAATTATTTGCCCGCTCGGTGGGGACCGACACCGATATCGTCTCCAAAGAGATGTATACATTTCCGGACCCGTTCGATCTGGATGAACTCATCAAAGTCCGAATGAGAAAGGGCGTTGATCGAACCAAGGTTCGCCCGTCTGGTGAAGGTTCCCCGGCCCCCATCTGGGATGACTTTTCCGAATTCCAGTGGCTAACTCTGCGCCCGGAAGCGACGGCATCGGTTGTGCGCGCCTACATCGAGCACGGCATGCACACTTGGCCGGGCAACGTGAGGCTGTACTACGTGGGGCCGATGTTCCGCCGGGAGCGGCCGCAGAAGGGCCGCTACCGCCAGTTCTATCAGATTGGTGCGGAGGTGCTGGGCCGCTCCGACCACCCGGCGATTGACGCCGAGCTGATTGAGATGCTCACCGTGCTGCTTGGGCGTTGCCGGATCGAGCGCTGGACCTTGCTCTTGAACTCGATCGGTTGCGCGAACTGCCGTCCGAAGTACGTGGCGCGCCTGCGCGAGGCGCTCTTCAAAGTGCGGGAAAAGCTGGGCCCGGACAGCCAGCGACGCATGGAGACGAATCCATTGCGCGTGCTGGATTCGAAGCTGCCCGAAGAACAGCCGGTCATCGAGACTCTGCCCAGGATTTCCGACTATCTTTGCGAGGATTGCCGGGAGCATTTCACCGGGGTGCAAGAAGAGCTGAAACTGCGGGGCATCGCTTATGAGGTCAACTGGCGCCTGGTGCGCGGGCTCGACTACTACATGCGCACGACGTTTGAGATCACCAGCCCCGCGCTCGGCGCGCAGAACGCGCTCGTCGGCGGTGGGCGCTACGACGGCCTTTCCCAGCTGCTCGGCGGCCCGCCAGCCACGGGCATTGGATTCGCACTGGGCGAAGACCGCTTCCTTGATGCCATCAAGGCTGCGGGCCAGGTGGAAGCGGCTCATCCCGTGGATGTGCTGATCGCCTGGATTGGTGCCGCGGCGTATCCGGCGGCGGTGAAACTCGCGCGGAGCCTGCGGGACACAGCTCTGGTTGTCGAAGTGCCGGCCGAAGAGATGAAGCTCAAAAAGTCACTCGGCTTGGCCGACAAGCTCGGCGCGCGCTATGCCTTGTTGCTCGGGGAAAGCGAGCTGGCCTCCGGCCAGTTCGTTCTGCGGCGCATGGCCGACGGCGGGCAGAAGAAGCTCACCGAATCGGAGCTGGTCGAATATTTGAAATCTGAGCAAAGTAAGAGTGGCAGCAAATCCTAGGCGGGAAAACGTGCTCGATCCTCTCGGACATGGGAAGCGGACGCACTACTGCGGCGACCTGCGTGCGGGCGATGCCGACCGCGAGGTCGTGTTGATGGGCTGGATCCACCGGCGGCGCGACCTCGGGCAATTGATCTTCGTTGACCTACGTGACCGCGCCGGCATCGCGCAAGTAGTTTTCAACAAGGAGCAGCATCCGGCAGCGCACCAAAACGCTGAGGAGCTGCGCACCGAGTACGTCGTTCGCGTGGAAGGGCGCGTCGTGCGCCGGCAGAAGCCCAACCCCGAGCTGGCTACCGGTGAAGTCGAGGTTCTGGCCACCGCGCTCGAGATTCTCAATACGGCGAAAACGCCGCCGTTTGTGATTGAGGACGAGGTCGCAGCGAGCGAAGAGACGCGCCTGCGCTACCGGTACCTGGACCTGCGGCGGCCGCGACCCCACCGCAACATCGCCCTGCGGCACCGCGTGATTCTCGAAATTCGCAAGGCGCTCGACGAGATGGGCTTCTACGAGATCGAAACGCCCATGCTCACGCGCTCTACGCCCGAAGGCGCCCGCGACTACCTGGTGCCCAGCCGCATCCACCGTGGCCAGTTCTATGCCCTGCCGCAGTCGCCGCAGATCTTCAAGCAGATCCTGATGATTGCCGGCATGGACCGCTATTTCCAGATCGTCCGCTGCTTCCGCGATGAGGACTTCCGCGCTGACCGCCAGGCCGAATTCACGCAACTCGACCTTGAGATGTCGTTCCCGCGGCCCGACGACATCTTCGACGTCATCGAGCGCGCAATCGCGCGCGCCTGGGCCACTGCGGGCGTCGAGGTGAAGCCGCCGTTTAGGCGCATGGAATACCTCGAGGCTCTCCGCCGCTACGGCTCGGACAAGCCCGACCTGCGCTTTGGAATGGAATTGCATGATGTTTCGTCCCTGTTCGCGCCCGCACGCGAGACACTTCACCTTGAAGGTCCGGTGCATGCGCTCGCTGTCCCCGGTGCCGCGGCAATTTCCCGCAAGCAGCTCGACGAGCTGGCAGAGCACGCTAAATCCCTTGGCGCGCGCGGGCTCTATAGCGTCAAGATTGCGGTTGAGGGTGTCACCTCGCCGCTCGAGAAGACGCTTGACCGAGATGCCCTGGAGAGGTTGGCGCAGCAAGTGGGTGCAAAGGTGGGTGATCTGGTCGTCGCTGTCGCAGCGAAAGAGCAGATCAAAGGCACCGATGCCGCTCGGCTGATCGCCGGGCAATTGCGTCTGCACCTTGCCGAACAGTTCGCACTCGTCCCCCAGGGCCGCTGGGAGTTCGTGTGGGTCACCGGCTTTCCCCTGTTTGAGTGGAGCAAAACAGAAAAGCGGCTCGTCAGTGCGCAGCATCCATTTACTGGAATTGTCGAGGAGGATCTCGATAAACTGGAGGACCCTTCCGCTGAGGTGCGCGCCACGATCCGCTCGCGGGGTTACGATCTGGTCCTTAACGGCGTCGAGCTCGGCTCCGGCAGCATCCGCATTCATCGGAAGGATGTGCAGGCACGCGTGTTTCGCGCGCTCGGTCTGAGCGATGAGCAGGCCCGACAGCGCTTCGGCTTTTTCCTCGATGCGCTCACCTATGGAACGCCGCCGCACGGCGGCATTGCCTTGGGGCTCGACCGGGTCGTCGCTCTGCTCGCGGGCGAGAAATCCATTCGCGAAGTGATCGCCTTCCCCAAGACCACCGCTGCGCAAGACCTGATGGCCGACGCTCCCTCACCGGTCGACCCTGCGCAACTCGATGAGCTCGGCATTTCCATCGGGCCCTCTAGGAAAACATGATTGCCCGCCACCGCTGGAGACCGGTTTTTGTCGCGGCTGGGACCCTTGGAGTCTTTCGGTGTGGGGCTTGTTGCGGCTTATTTCATCGGCAAGATTGTTCCTGGCAAGATTGGAGCCGGCGATGAGTCGTCGGGGTGAAATACCTCGCGGAATCCCCTTCTTGACTCTTCTCCGTTTGCATCCTTGTTGATCTGTGGTTTCATGGTCTTGAGCGCTGACCAATGTCGCCCATAAGAATTCTTCCGGAAAGCGTCGCCAACAAGATTGCCGCGGGTGAGGTGGTGGAGCGGCCCGCATCGGTGGTGAAGGAGTTGGTC
>DATFXF010000293.1:0-8308 GCA_035258565.1 Candidatus Acidiferrales bacterium | reverse complement strand
CTCCCCTTGCTTGGCAGATGACCGCGGCGCCTGTGCCACATTCCGCACAGCCGGTGGTTGCCGAGCGCGGTGGCACGCAGCTCCGTACCCCTCTCCCGGTCGTCCTGGTAGACACGCGCGAGCAGAACCCCTTCTCTTTCGCTCGCTTTCGCGGCTGGTTTCGAGGAATCGAGAAAAAGCCCTTGAAGCTTGGAGACTACTCGGTCGCTGGCCTAGAAGAGACTTGCGTCGTAGAGCGCAAAGACCTCTCTGATCTGGTTCGCTCCTTTACGGTCGAGCGGCCGGTCTTCATTGACCGGCTCCGACAAATGAGCCAATATCCGCAGCGCTTCCTAGTCATCACCGCTGCCTTGAGCCAGATCAAGTCTCCCTATTCGTATAGCGGGGTCAGTCCCAACAAGATCACCCAGTCGCTCGTCGCCCTCCTGGCGGGCATGCAAGTACCATTTCTCTGTGCCGAGACCCACGAACTGGGCGAGGAGATTGTGGCCTCGTATCTCTACCAGGTTTTTCTCTATCACTGGCTGGAAACCAACGACTATGGCCGGTTCCTGGTGGACGATGATTTGTGAGCTGCCCGAGCGATCTGGCGTGCTGAATGCGCGGTTCCTGCCCGCGTGCGCTCAGCCTATTCCAAGAGTTCAACTTGGACGCGAATCCTCTTCGGAAAAGGCTTGGGCAGCTCGTACTTGTCGACGTACACCATGCCCACTACGGGCCGCCGGTTCTCCGCTTCTTCGGCATAACGCACGGTGTTCTTCGTCTCTTTGTCGAACTTGAATGTCCCCGAGAACGGCTGCTCTTTTGTCATCTCCGCACCTCTCACCGTGACAGCTGGACCGCGTGGCCTGACTGTTCTTCGATCTCCATCTCAGGAAAGCAAGCTCTCCTGGTGCGGGCATCTTAGGGCTCGCGGGCAGGCAAGTCAACGCGTGCCATGCTCGGATCGAGCGAAGATGCCCGCCGAGATGGAACGGACTCGCATCTAAGAAAAGGTATGAGGTTGGCATGAAGAAAATGATCGCGATCATGGGGCTCTGTGGGGTCGTGGCCCTGGGCGGGCTGGCGTTAAGGGCGCAGCGGACCGCGCCCCCTTCTCTTCCCGTGGATGAGATCATCCGCCGATTTGCAGCCAAGGAAGGCGAATTCAAGAATGCGCGCGATAACTACACCTATAAACAGTCCGTACGTGTCCAGGAGTTCGAACCTTCGGGTTATCCGGGAGGTGAATTCCGGCGCAACAGCGAGATCATCTTCAGCCCCGAGGGCAAAAGATACGAGCGCATTACCTACGAGCCGCCCTCAACGCTCAAGATGGTTTCACTCAGCCGGGAGGATCTCGAAGATCTGGAAAACATTCAGCCATTTGTGCTCACCACGCGGGATCTTCCAAAGTACACCTTGGAATATCGCGGCCGGGAGCATGTGGACGAGATCGATACCTACGTCTTCCACGCTGCCCCCCGGCGCATCGAGCGAGGCCAGCGTTACTTTGAGGGGTTGATTTGGGTGGATGACGTCGACCTGCAAATCGTGAAGACCGATGGCAAGGCGGTGCCCGATATCCGCCATGGCAAGCAGGAAAACTTGTTTCCTAGATTCGAAACGTACCGCGAAAACATTGACGGCAAATACTGGTTCCCCACTTACACCCACGCTGATGACATGCTCAGGTTTCGAGACCATGCGGTGCGCATCCGCATGACGATCCGCTACTCAGAGTACAAGCAATTCAAATCGTTCATCAAGATCGGGCCCCCAGAACCGGTAAAGCCGGAGGGGACTAAGCCGCCGTCCGAGAAGTAATGCGTTGGGTATCCGGAAGCTGAATCGGAAGTCGCGACCGAGATAAGCAAGAACAAGCTCAGGGCGTGGAGGCTTGCTCGGGCGTGGCCGCCGGGACAGGCACTCTCGCCTGGCCGCACAGGGTTGCTACCACCCTAGCCTGCCCTCCTCAGGCCCACTCTGTTCTCTTGGCTGAGATCCTCCTGACCGCGGGCTCTTGGCTGGTTTGTTCAGACACATTGTCCCTTTCTGTGCCACACTCTCTCGCCGGGCAGCGAACTCCAATTTCGAGCTCAAGCCCAAGAGGCACGCGCGATGTCACTGGCGGATCTATTGTTTGGCAGGCCGCTGAGCTCGGCCGAGGAAAGAGGAGAGAGGCTCGGGCCAGTCACTGGAATTGCCGTCTTTGGATTGGACGCGCTGAGTTCCGCGGCGTACGGGCCGGAGGCGGCGCTTACCTTATTGATTCCGCTTGGCGCGGCCGGGATCACCTACATTTTCCCCATCAGCGTCAGCATTATCATTCTGCTCTTCATCGTTTATTTCTCCTATCGCCAGACGATTGAGGCTTATCCGACTGGTGGCGGGTCCTACACGGTGGCCCGTGAGAACCTGGGGCCTCTTCCCAGCTTGCTCGCGGCTGCGGCCCTGATGATCGACTACATTCTGACAGCGGCGGTGGGCATTTCGGCTGGCGTAGGCGCACTGGTCTCCGCAGTTCCCTCCCTCCAGCCGCACACCTTGTTGCTCTGTCTGGTGATCTTGCTACTCATCACGTTTGTGAATCTGCGCGGTGTTCGCGAGACAGGTGCCGTGTTCATGATGCCGACTTATCTGTTCGTCGCATCCCTGCTCGGCACCCTGGCGGTGGGGTTGTTCAGGTCCGCGGCTGCCGGCGGCCATCCGCCGCCGTTGGTTGCTCCGCCGCCCCTGCACCCGCAGACGATGGCAGTCAGTGCCTGGGTGTCGCTCAAGGCGTTTTCGAGCGGCTGCACGGCGATGACGGGCGTAGAGGCGGTCAGCAATGGTGTCAAGGCGTTCCGCGATCCGGTGGTGAAATGTGCGCAGCGCACGCTGACGGCCATCATTGGGATTCTGGCTGTGCTTCTCGCGGGGATCGCCTATCTGGTGCGCGTCTACCACATCGGCGCGTCCGACCCAGGCAAACCGGGATACGAAAGTGTGCTCTCTCAGCTCATTGCCGCCGTGGCTGGGAAGGGTGCGTTCTATTACGTGGCCATGGGCTCCATCTTGCTCGTCCTGGCGCTCTCGGCCAACACTGCCTTCGCCGATTTTCCGCGCCTCTGCCGGGCGGTGGCCCAGGATGGCTATCTTCCCACCTCGTTCGGCTCGCGCGGAAGGCGACTCGTATACTCGCAAGGCATCTATGTGCTGGCCGTCCTTTCGGCCAGCCTTCTCCTCTTGTTTGGTGGCGTGACGGACCGCCTGATCCCCTTGTACGCCGTCGGCGCCTTCTTGGCGTTCACGCTCTCTCAAGCCGGCATGGTTGCGCATTGGAAGCGAACGGGGGGCCGGCGATCACGGTACAGCATGTTCGTGAACGGGCTCGGCGCCACGGCGACGGCGACCACGGTTGTGGTCGTGATCATCGCAAAGTTCGTCGAAGGGGCGTGGGTAACGATGATGCTTATCCCCGGGCTCATCATCTTGATGATTTCTATCCGGCGGCACTACGACCGCGTCGCCGTAGAACTCGCGCACCCGGAGCCCTTCGATTTGAGTGGTTTGCGTTCACCGGTGGTAGTGTTGCCCATCCTTGCCTGGAGCAAGATCGCCGAGAAAGGATTGCGATTTGCCGTGACCTTATCTCCTGACGTGTGTGTGTTGCATGTGCGCACCGAAGAAGAAACGGACGATCTTTCCAAGAACTGGAAGCGTCTTGTAGAGGAACCGAGCAGGCAAGCCGGGCTGGCGACTCCGCAGCTGGTCGTGCTGGAGTCTCCGTATCGCTACGTCATCAACCCCATCCTGGACTATGTTCTGGATCTCGAGCGCAGAAGTCCGGATCGCCAGATTGCCGTACTGATTCCGGAGCTTGTGGAACGGCATTGGTACCATTATTTTCTGCATAACCAACACGCCGAGTGGTTAAGGGCATTGTTGCTGCTGAAAGGTAACCAGCGAATCATCGTCATCAACGTGCCGTGGCACCTGCACGCATGAGTCCGGCGGCCGCGCTTGGCGCTGATTCTGGAAAAGGGGAGTAAGGCTCGAGAGGGAAGTATCGGGGAAAGTGTAAGTTCGAAGGTTGACCCCAGTGCGCTGCTGGCTATCGCGAGGCTCCGCACTGACTCTCTACTTGAGGTTGCAACACTTCATCCAGCAGAACCCCGCGCCTCTGTGCCGGACAGATCTGAGCAGGATTGAGTGCCCTCGCTCCTCGTAAGTCGGCGCCCTCCAGGTTGGCACCCTTGAATTCAGCGCCGCGGAACAGGGCCCCTTGGAGGTTTGCTCCCCGCAAGTCGGCTCCTTCGAGATCCGCTTCAATAAGGATGGCATGTTCGAGTTGAGCATCTCGGAGTCCGGCCCCCCTGAGTTTCGCGGACGACAGGTCGGCCTCATTCAGGTCGGCAGACGTCAGCCTGGTGTCTTGAAGATTGCTTTCGCGCAGGTCGGCCTTTTCCAGAACGGGTCGCACCAACCGGGCACCCTGCAGGTTGGCCTTATACAGGTTGGCGTTATCGAGTCTGGCGTCCACGAGGATGGCATCCGCGAGCGAAGTAAAGGAGAGGTCAGTTCCGCGCAAGTCGACCCGGGCGAGATTCGCCTTCCGCAGGCGAGCCTCTTGAAGGTTTGCGTGAGTCAGCCGGGCACGATCGAGCACCGCCGCGGTGAGGTTCGCTTGACGAAGCTCGGCTCCCCGCATGTCGGCTTCGGACAGATCGGCTCCCTCGAGGTCTGCCTTCCAGAGATGAGCATTCACCAGAAAGGCGCGGCGGGCCTCGGCGTAGCGCAGGTTCGACTTGTCGAGCCGAGCCCCCCTGACCCGAGCTAACTCCTCCTCCCCTCCCGTCCAGTCCTTCGGCTTCGTCGAAATCTCCGCTTCCCTGAGATCGGCGTAAGGGTTGTAGCCTAGGATCCAAATAACCTTGGCGGCCCAATTCCTGATGTCTACGACTCTTGATTCGCGAACTCGATCATGCGGAGCACCTTGCGTGGCGCCCAGGGAAAGGAGAGTTAGCCCAACGCCGATTCCAAGTGCGATCGCCCCGCGCCTCGACGCTTCCTTTGACCACTGGGTTAGCAGGCAGTCGGCAGTCAGCGCTCTCCGGACGAGATCGGGCAAGAACATGGCCGAGGTTATCGCGGCAATGATGACCAAGACATGTAACATTGTGCCGTGCAAGTCCTGGCGGGTTAAGTACCTGGCCCAGAAGAGGACCAGCGTGGCCGGGACGGTCCAATAGGCCAGCAGCATGGCAACCCGAGTCTCCAGGAAAGCAAAGGCCGAGCGATCCTTTCTCAACCACTTGAGATGATCGCGTGCCAGTGCCATCGGCAGCCAGGGTCCGGTCCTATCCAGTGTGCGCCCGTCGGGAAGGATCGCGGGCATGTGTGCAAGCGCATCCCAGAGACGCTGCAGGTAAAAGTGGAAGTAAAGGCTGAATCCGAACAATAGCACTGGCAAGAACAAATAGAAGCCCAAGGTCGGTATGGCGTCTCCGATGTAAGGGAGCGGCAAAGAGGCGGAATTCTTGAGAAGTTGAGCGTCTGTTGTGGTGGCAATCATCAACACCGTGGATGCGCTCAACAACAACATCGCGGCGAAAAGCCTGCGCGCGTTCCTGGACGTTCGAACCACAAACGCCAATCCTCCGAATTCGGAGATGACCTCGGGCAGCGTGGCCCCGAAGAGGTTGGTGCCGGCGAGTTTGTTGACCAAAAGCCCCGTTGCTCGCTCAAAGGTCGCGCCCTGCAGATTGGCCTCGTGGAATTCGGCCCCCAGCAAGTTTGCCCCTTCGAGGTTCGCCTGCATCAGCGATGCGCCCCGCAGGTCGGCCAGCAGGAGATCAGCCTCTCTTAGGTTTGCCTTGTGGAGAACAGCCCTTGCGAGATTGGCTCCGGTCAGGTCGGCTCCCTCGAGGTCGGCACGAGATAGATCGGCCTTCTCTCCTTCCTGGCCATCCGATTCAACCCATTTCTTGTGTTGCTCGAGAACGATCGCCAATTCTCGCCGGGTGATTCGTCCGCGCGCAGGTTCCGCAGGAGTCGGAAGGAGAAGTTCTTTGGTTTCCACATTCATCTGCCCAGCTCCCCAATGGAGAGACAACTTCGGAAGCTCAACCGAGCAAGCACTGACTCGCTCGACCGTGCGAAAAAAACCTCATCGCCCCCCGTCTCGCGCCGGTCGACTCTCCGGTTTCCCACAGTAAGTCTTGCTTTCTTGGCGGGGCAATAGTACTTAGGCAGAATTTGCAGTTCTCGTCACTCTGTACTGTAGTACGGTAGGGTGAGGTAGCCACCAGGTCCATTAGTGAGACTTCATCCATGCTGATCTTCATCAGCACAATTCTTCGGGGATGCGGGCCGGGATCCCCCGTGGTCTTCGCGATTCGGGACCCGGTCTTCTGAGCAATGAGGGCTGGGCTCGGCTTCGGGCTTACCAGGTTCGGCCCGAGCGACAGCCGAGGGCTGCTATTCCAAGGAGGGGACGGCGCGGAGGGGGACAGGCCCTCGATCGGTGCCCATCGCCTTTTTGGCGCGGTCAATCTCGATCTTGCCTTTGAAGTAGGCACCGTCTTCGATCATGATCCTGGCAGTGGCTAGATCGCCGATCACGGAACCGTCCTTCTTGATCTCGATGCGGTCCTGGGCTTGGAGATTGCCGTTCACCTTGCCATGGACGATGATTTCGCGCGCAACGGCTTCGGCGGACACTTGTCCGCTGCGCCCCACGGTCAGCCGGTGATTCCCGAGCGAGATCGGCCCTTCAACCTTGCCGTCAATGTGCAGATCTTCGTTCCCTGAGATTTTACCCTTCACCTCGATGCTGGGGCCGAGCCACGCTGTCGTGCGCGCGACTGGGCTGCCTGGGCGCGCAGTTTCAGACGCGGGCGTGTGCGTCAGGGGAGTTTCCACGGCGCTTGCCGTTGGCGCTGTTTGTTGATTGGGGTTCCACATGACTCCTCCTTGGGTCGGTGGAGAGCGGGGACGATGCTTAGAGTTGTTTTCTACCCACTCTAGGCCGATGCGGTGAAGGGAGACAAGGGCAGAATCCCGGTGCCGTGCTCCTTCTGACAACTTGGAGTCCGCCCGCCACCCCTTGCTAGCGGAGTTGGCAAGTACTATAAGAGGGCCTGCGAATATCATTGCCCCGGCCCGCGGGGCAAGATTATGGTCAAAGCCTATGAGTTCACCAGCCGCGGGGAGGGCGAGGGAGATTCACCAGCACGGCGAACGACTCCTGTTTACCTCGCCGGTACTGGTTTACGGAAGGGCCGCGGACGAAACTCCTTTTCACGATTTGGCGCCTATCTTGTCGCTAGACCCTCATGGTGGTGTGCTCGCGCTTGCGGCCGGGGTCAAGAACGGTGAGACAATCCTGCTTGTGAATAGCCGGACCCAGGAAGACCGAGAGTGTCGGGTCACTTATGTAGGGCCGGAAAGCAACGGTAGGTGGAGGGTTGCCTTCGAGTTCCTCAAGCGGTGAAATCGAGCGAATGAACCCTCGCCCTGCCTCTACCTTGTCGCTTGAGAGGTCAGGGAACGCTTCTATCCTCGACGCCAGCCTCTACTGTGGTTCGAGATATGTACAGGAACGCTCCAAGAGCTGGTACACGCGGTCAATGGCCCGATAGAATTCGGGAATTCCTTTAGTTCCGAAGTTCACCTCACAGGCCTCCAATTCGGTGGCCAGTTCCTTGCAAAGGTGGGTGGCACGGCGGATGCGTTCGGCGGTCAACAGCGAGAGCACCGTTTCCGAGCTCCGCCGCTCCTGATGACGCTCCTCCCACTCCTCTAGCGCCCACGCAGTCCTACGCAGCTGATCTACGGCCCCGCGAAACTCTCTCAAGTGGCCAAGCTCTATTCCGCCCGACTGAAGGGCCTGCTCGAGTTTAAGGAGTTCCGCCGTGTTCTTCTTCAATTGGAAATTCACTCCCCAAAAAGTCTCACTGGGAACAAGAAGCTCGACAGCAACCCCTCGCACCACGTCCTCGTTCGATCGGCGCATCGCTAACACGCGAGCCTGCGCCGTTTCCGCGGAAAGAAGGTTGGTCAATTCGATGATATCTCCGACTTGAGGATAAGCTTCCATGCGCAACAGTCCGCCCTGCGAGTTAACTTCATCAGCTTTGGCTTTCTCTTTGAGACTCGCTCCGTCCGGCCCATGCCACTTCACCTCGGCGGGAACAACCACCCGGAAACGCTTGCTTCTTCTGCGCTCCACCCTTGCCGGGCAAACGTGGGCCCTTGGCCTCTCCATGGCCATGATTTCACCCCCCGTCCAGCGGATTTCTTTTCTCTTGTTTCCTACGGTTCCAGGCAGATGTGGGCCATTTCG
>DATFXF010000292.1:0-3205 GCA_035258565.1 Candidatus Acidiferrales bacterium | reverse complement strand
TTACCGCGGGCGGACTAGTTGGGGGAGTTCCTGGCGGAGTAGTCGGCGGAATTCCCGGTGGAGTGCTTAGCGAAGTGCTGCATAGCACGGGCAGTGCGCCGGTCCTCGCGACAACGCCCGCGCCAAAGAGAATCCGTGTCCCCGCCCGGATGGCCGAGGCCAACCTAGTCCACGACGTTGCGCCGAAATATCCGCCGGAGGCCGGCCGCGCCCGGATTGAAGGCACGGTAGTGCTGTTGGCCGTGATCGGCAAAGATGGCACCGTGGAGGATGTTCGCGTCAAGAGCGGTTTGCCGGTGCTCGCGCAGGCCGCGATCGAAGCCGTAAAGCAATGGCGCTACCGGCCTTATCTCTTGAATGGAGAACCGGTTGAAGTCGACTCCCAGATCACCATTAACTTCACTCTGTCGAAAGGCTAAATTAGAAGTGTCAACAACGCGCAATAACAGACATGCCTCGTCTCAGTGGCTCTTGGGAACGCTTCTGAATCTAACCCACATGTTGCTCATCGCCCTGGCGGGCGGATTGGTTCTTGTTGTACCCGCGTCCGCGCAGTCTATTGAAGCGCCGAATATCAAAACAGGAAGCATCCTCGGTACAGTGGTCGACAGTAACAACGATACGATTCCCAATGCGACGGTAGTCTTGCAAAAACCGGGCGGCTATCCTCTCACAGTTGTAACAAAGGACGATGGATCGTTTGCATTCCACGACGTCACGCCAGGAATTGCCTACCAGATCACCGTCACTGCTGAAGGATTTGCAGAGTGGAGCTCGTCCGTTACAGTCGAACCTGGGCAGGAAAAAACTCTGACCGACGTGACACTCCACATTTTGGCTGTGCAGCGGGCGGTTACGGTGACCTACTCCTCAACGGAGGTTGCTGCCCAACAGCTCAAAGCTGAGGAGCACCAGCGTGTTCTCGGTTTTATACCAAATATTTATGTAACTTACGAACCTCACCCTGAGCCTCTTACCACGAAGATGAAATTCCACCTGGCTTACAAAGGTCTCACCCACCCAACTTTCTTCGCCTTCGAGGCTTTATGGGCCGGCGTCGAGCAGGCCGCTGATACCCCCGATTATCGCCTAGGTGCAAAAGGATACGGCGAGCGGTTCGGGGCTAACCTGGCCAGCGGCACCAGCGAAGCCTTGTTTGGCAACGCTATTCTGCCTTCGCTCCTGCATCAGGACCCTCGCTATTTCTATCGGGGTTCCGGGACAAAGGGGTCTCGGGCTTGGCACGCCATCATAGCTCCATTTGTTTGTCAGGGAGACAATGGGAAATCGCAGCCGAATTATTCTCAGTGGGGTGGCAGTTTGATTTCAGCTTCGCTTGCCAATACCTACTACCCAGATTCGAATCGCGGTGCTGGGCTTATATTCAGAAACTTCGGGACCAGCATGGGCCTCCATGTTGCCCTCGGTCTGGCCCAAGAGTTTTTGTTGGACAAATTCACGAGCAGAGGTAAGCACTAAGTTCGATGCGCTGGGGGAGTTTCGTAGATCGCTCGATCTCGTCAATCTGTCTTAGTCGCCCCCAATGCGTCCTTTGCAGCGGACTCAGGACAGCAGCGGCGATAGTCCACCAAGGTTTCCCGTCGGCTCAATCCTGCGCGGTTCAGACAAGTCTTTGGATGCCTACTCTTCCTGCCAAGAGGGAAAAAGAGCTTAATAATAATAATAATGATGACGAGGAAAAGAAGGCTTGAAGTCCGGTAGGCAGGAAACCACGCAGCGTGTCCGAATTGCAAAAAATATTGGACTGATTGGTTTGGTCGCCGCCTCCCTGCTGCTCTGCTCCGCCCTGTCATTTGAGCCGGCGCCGAGACTGTATCGGGCCAAGCCGGAGGACGTGCCGCCGTGGGCGGAGCAGGGAAATTTTCGTTTCATCCGGCTGGACGGCGGACGAATCGAGAGCTGGAAGGCCGAGCGGACCTGGTGGGGCAAAAAGTTCAGCGCTGAAGAGAAGGAAGTGCTAACCCACATCTATGACCGCGATTTCGAGCAAATGCTCGGCTTGCTCAAGCAGGCGGAGTTCAACTGGATCTGGGTCACCTGGAGCAGCGGCTGGTCGCTGAAGGACGAGGACGAGAACCGGGAGAACCTGAAAAAGGTAATCGCCCGCTGCCATGAGAACGGCATCCATGTCTCGGCTTACCTGTCGGCTTCCAACATGTTCCGCAAAAGCGCCTTCCGCGACGACCCGGAAACGAAGAAATACGGCCTCTGGATGCACGGCATCCCCATCTTCTACGCTGGCCCGGCCAAGACCGAGCTGCATATCTCTTGGGAGCGCCGGCTGGCCGACGCTCGCAAGCCCGGCTGGCGGGCCTACCTCTTGAAGAAGGCGGAGCTGGCGGTGGACGCGGGAGTGGACGCGATCATGTGGGACAACATGATCGGTTATAACGAAGGCCTGGCCCAGTTGCTCGATGACACCCAGCGGATGGCGGAGCGGAAGGCGCAGCAGACCGGCCGGCCCAAGGTCGTGGTTTATGCCAATATTCATATTCCGCCGGACCGGTTTGGGATGAACGACATTAACGACGTGATCTGGGAGGAGGACGGCAAGGACACTCCGGGGGTGTGGAACGGTAAATGGCAGGTGGACAACGCGCGCAAGATCAAATTCTTAAGCGGCGAGAAGCAGCCTTGGCAGCCCCTGAAGTATGAGAACGACCTTTACCACTGCGGCCCGCGCGAGCGCTGCATCCCCAGCCCGGTCGAGCAGAAGCTTTCCATCGCCGAGGCCTATGCGTTCGGCGCGGCCACCTCGCGCAACATCGAGGGGCGATTCCTCTCCGCGCTGATCAAGGGCGAGCCAGAAGCCCAGGAGGCCTGGAGGGCCATCGCTCAATACAACCATTTCCTGGTCGAGCATCGGGAGTTGTATCACCGAGCGGCGCCGGTGGCGCGGATCGCCTTGATCTCCGCGGGGCCGCAGAACTCGCTGGCCGATGAGTTCCTCAAGCAGAGCGTCTTGTTCGAGACCAAAGTGCTCGCGCACCTAGACAAGGGAGTTCCCCTGGACCGGTTCAAGGTGCTGATCATACCGGCTGACTTGCCCAAGCTCAGCGCGGAGCAAAAGGCCCGCTTGAATACGTTCACCGCCGACGGCGGTGTCATCATCAACGCAGGAAAGCCGATTCCCGAACTTGCAACGCGCGCCCAAGCCGCGACCGGAGGGCCTGCCCTCACTCTA
>DATFXF010000291.1:0-8365 GCA_035258565.1 Candidatus Acidiferrales bacterium | reverse complement strand
GGAGTGCGACAACACCCCCCGGAGTTAGCCGGCCGAGGGACGAGCGGCGATCAATCCGCCGTGACCTTCTCCCGCTCGGTCTTTTCCGTCTTCTGATGGGCTGGCCGCCGATAGATTCCCCGTTCCACCAGATCCTCGAGGACGCGGCGACGAATCTCGTCGTGGTCCGCGTGGCGCCCGGGGTGTTTCTCGAGGCCCAGGTTCTTCGGATAGATGGGCCTCTCGTAGATGCAGCGGAACTGCTCGGTGCGCAGGTCGCGCAGCCAGTTGCCCCACAACGACCGTGCGCGGTATTGCCGCAGCGCTTCGACGTCAATGATGCCCCCGGCGTAAGAAGGCCCAGCTCCATACCTGTGGTCGGAGACGATCCGGCCCTGGTAGTCCACAATCATCGATTGGCCTCCGAAGGTGTCAATCGCGTCTTGCGAAGTCTGTGTCAGAAAATAGAGGGCGGGATTGGGCGCAACCACGTAGCAGGTGTTGTCCAGCGCTCGCGCTCGGTTCTGGACTTCCCACAGCCCGTTGGCCACGTAGGGCTCCGGATACGCGGGACGATACAGAATCTCGGCCCCGTTTACTGCGAGGCCCCGCGCCGTTTCTGGGAACGACCCCTCCATGCAGATCACACACCCGATCCGCCCGATCTTGGTGTCCGCCACAGGGAAAAACGCATCCAGTCCGTCGCCGTATAGCTCCACCCATCTGTCCCACACATCGTGCGGCACGGTCGAGTGCTCCCGCGCAAACACCTGCAGCTTGTAGTGCTTGTGAATGACCTCCGCGTTCGGATCGATGATGAACGCCGCGTTGAAGAACTTCCTCGCAAACTTCGGGTGCTTCACCTTTGCCTGAGCGACGATGTAGATATTGTGCTGTTTGGCCTTTCTTCCCAGGGCCTCGGTCTCCGGGCCAGGAACCTCCAAAGCCATCTCGTCCACGTATTTCTCGTGGTCCCAATCGAAGACCTCATCGGTGAAACCTTGCAGACAGCCCTCCGGTACGCAGATCAGCCGCACCGGCAGATCGATGGCGCTCAGCCAAACGGCGGCATCGATCAGTTCGCCGATGTGGCGGATATTCGTCATCACTTCGGAACGTCTCATGCAGCCACGCATGGTGGGCTGCAGCGCCAGAGCCATATATTGTTCGATCATCGAAAGCCTCCTGCGAAGAAGATCCGCGGAATCAGGGGCGTTCAGGCGTGCGCCTGCATCGCCCCGATCAGCTTGCGCGCCTCATTGGCATCGAACCACCAGGGATTCACATCCGGGGGGTGGTTGAAAGCGTTGGCGATCCTGCTCGCGAGTGAGGGGATCTGCTGCGCCGCTCCCATCAGCTCCAGCACGTGCGGCGCTGGCGGGACCAGCAGTGAATTGGTCCACTTGGTCACCCACTGAGCGTAATTGTCCCAGAATTGGTCAAAGGTTTCCTGCATCCAATGCGCATCAAACGGCCGGTTCCCGCGCTCGAGAATCCGCTCCATGTAGTGCTTTGCGGCCTTGCTGGCGGTATTCGAGCCTTGGCCAGTAAGCGGATCATTCGTCACCACGGTATCTCCCATTCCCAGAGCCAATCGGCCCGAAGGCAGCCGGCAGACCGGCTTGCGCACAACCGGGGCAAATCGGCCGGTCATGATTCCGTGATCGTCCGTGAGTTCGAGCTTGTGGTTGCGCTCCGCTTCCCACGGCATGAATTTCTCACAGATTTCCTTGCTGCGCTTCAAGTGTTCCTCGGGCGTCTTGACGTCGCTCCAGCAATCCATCGGGCCGCCGGGAACTCCTTCAAACACCATGATCTCGCAGTATCCGTTCATGGTCCACGCCGGATAGACGAAGTACTCGCCGACACCGGGGATCAGATTGAAATTGACCGCCGTAAATGGCTTTCGGGGCACCATGCCTTTCACGTAGGTCAGCGCGAGGGCGCGCATGGGCTTCGGATAAGGAGAGTGCTCCTTGTTGGTTTCGAACAGACGTCCGATTTCTCCCTTTCCTGAGGCCACCAGGACCAGGTCCTGGCTCTTCGCGTATGCCTCGAGATCCTGCACGCCCGCTTCTTTAATCACCAGATCGCCGCCGCGTTTGGCAAATTCTTTCATCCACCCCGAGAACTTCACCCGCTGGTCGACGCCCTGGAAATACTTATCAAGCCGCGCCTCCCAGAAGATGGCCTTCTTGCCCGAGCCGTCCGGTGCCGGCACGGTGAAGGCGATGCCTTCCACTCCCGGACAATCCTTCTCCCAGAAGTTGATCCCCAAATCACGCTCTGGCTGGAGAGCATTGTCGAACATGGCCTGACTTGACGTTACATTGCCGCTGAAAACCTGCTCGGGCGTGCGGTTCGAGACGACGGTGACCGCGTAGCCGTGCTGCTCGAGGCCGAGGGCGAGCTGCAACCCCGATTGCCCCGCGCCGATGATGGCGATCTTCCTCATGTTTCCTCCGGGATTCAGGACTCTTGAAATGAATCGCGTCTGCGAACAGAAGGAGTATCAAACGGTCGCCAAGGATGTCAACGCGAATGAGGGTGGGACGATCCATACGATTGCCACTTTCTATAACCGAATGACACTTGAGGGGGCTCTTTTATGACGGCCTAGAAAGGATTTCCTGCCGTGGGCAGGATACGGTCGTAGGTGGGCACTCCGTAGACTACAGGAATTGTGAGCCGGCCCTGACCGTGCTCGACCTATCTCGCGCTCCGTCTGCTTAATGCAAGTAAGAGCCTTTGGTACAGGAGGAAATAGTAGGCTTCCGAATGAGCCATCTCCGAGAAAAACCGGTTTCCGGGAGTAGTCGCCGCGGAGAGGTTACGAACCAGGGTCGAGCTTCGAATCCCTCCGAGCGCGCAAAGTCCCGCCGTGCTAATCTTTCCTTTGCCGCCAGGGTCCCGTTGTCGATCCGCTGTGGTTCAGCGCCTTGGCAATAGAGGCAACGCAAGTTCAGGATTGCCACTAAGATTGACAGGAGTAACTACTATGTTGCTCGGCGTTTCGATTTTTAACTGGATCCTTATCGGCATTTTGCTTGCCCTCTTCTACGTTTTGATGTCCATCCGCCGCATCGGATCGGCAGAAGTCGGCCTGGTTCTGAAGCGCGTTTCGTCCCGAAAACTGACAGAGGACAACGCTATTGCATTCCGTGGAGAAGCTGGTTACCAGGCCGATCTCTTGATGCCTGGGCTCCGCTGGAAGCCGTGGCTGTTCTATGAAGTCGAAAAGTACCCCTGGGTGCAGGTTCCTGCGGGAGAAGTCGGAGTCGTGATCTCCCAGGTGGGGGCGCCGTTGCCCATTGGCGCAAAGTCGGCGGTTTACAAGAAGTCCTTCGGGAACTTCGCGGAACTGCGTTCGTTCGTTATGGGCGGCGGACAGAAGGGTGTCCAGCGCCCCGTGTTCCCCCCGGGCACGCTCGCGCCGATTCATCCGGTTGGTCTCCTTGTCGTCACGAAGAGTCAGGTGTACGGTCTGCCGATTTCGCCCGAGCTCCGCTCTCGAGCCGGGAAGGTGGGAAAACTCACACCCGAGGCATTCGGCCTGCGTCCCGAGCAGCTGGAGCTCGTACGAATCGAGCCAAAGCCCTGTGGTAGAGATGGTGCGCTTATGGACTTGGTCGGCATTGTGACGACCTTCGAAGGCGATCCACTGCCGTCCGGTGACATTGCGAGCCGTCTCGGGGGCTTTGCGGATATCGACAAGATGGAGAAGGCGAACGCGACCGACGGCGAAATTATTGAGGTGCTTCTCGGAAACAAGAATAGCCTGCACAATAACTATCAGGACTTTCAGGCGTTCCTGGACAACGGCGGGCGCATCGGATTGCAGCATGACCCGTTGCTCTACGGAGCGTACGCCCTCAATCCATTCCTTGTGAGCGTGGAGATGGTCCCGATGCTGGTGGTGCAACAGGGGCAGGTCGCGGTCGTCAAGGCGTACGTTGGGCTGCCCACGCAGGACACCTCCGGCTCGGATTTCAAATTCGGCTCACTTGTGCGCCCTGGTCACCGCGGCATATGGGAGGAAGCACTACGGACAGGAAAATACCCGCTCAATCCACGCTGCTATCAGGCTGAGATCGTGCCCACATCTATCCTCACGCTGAATTGGGCTGACGCTGTGTCGCAGGCTCACAATCTCGACGCGCAGCTCCAACAG
This sequence comes from Candidatus Acidiferrales bacterium, assembly GCA_035258565.1. Taxonomy (GTDB): domain Bacteria; phylum Acidobacteriota; class Terriglobia; order Acidiferrales; family UBA7541; genus DATFXF01. Next base: position 4,215 of record DATFXF010000291.1, on the reverse strand, counting down.
ATTGTCGCCAAGAGCAATGAAGGATTCATTTTCCACATAGACCTGCAGGTGCAGATCCACGTCCCAGATACGAATGCTCCGCGCGTGATTTCCATGGTCGGAACGATGATGAACCTAGTGAACGAAGTCCTGCAGGCGGCCGTAGGAAATCATTTCCGCGACAAGTTGCAGAGTATGCCGGCGATTCGATTCATCGAGACGCGGCAGCAGGTACAGGAAGAAGCGTTCAAGCACATCAAGGAACAGCTCGACCAGTACCGCGTCGAAACGCGAGGGGTGTACATCCAGGACGTCATCTTGCCGGAGGATCTGGTCAAGGTCCTGACGCAACGCGAAATCGCGAACCAGGAGATCGAAACGTATCGTAAGCAGCGCTCCGCCCAAGAAGAGCGGATCGCAATGGAGAATGCAAAGGGGACGGCCGAAATGCAGGCCGACCTCGCTAAATCGAAGGTTGGAGTCGACATAAAAACGAATAACGCAAATGCCCGCACAGAGGAAGCTCGGGGTGAAGCGGAATTCATTCGTCAGACGGGCACGGCGCGCGGCGCCGAAGTTGAAGCGGTGGGGTTGGCGCGCGCCCGCGGGTACGAGGCGCAGGTGCATGCGCTCGGCTCGAATGCGACGGCGCTGGTGAATGTCATCACGGCGCTCTCAGAAGGTACGTCGAAGTTCGTACCGGACATCCTCGTCACGAGCGGGTCAAATGGCGGCGCGCTTGAAGGTCTTGCGGCCACCGCGATGCGTTACCTCGCTGGAAACAGCGCTCCTGGAGTTTCCGGCAGCAAGCCTTCTGGGCCGAAGGGAGGCCCGCCTCCAAGTGGCTCAGCCGGAAAGCCGGGCCAGGGTTAGGCGGTCGCAAAAAAAGCCAGGAAACGCCCCCCCTCCACACCGCCCCTGGCAGTATCCCCCGTTCCGTGTATGTCTCCTGTGCTACAACAGGAGAACTTCCGGATCACTTCTGCGCCAGATATCTCTTTGCTTCGGCCAGTTCCCGCCGCTGCGTGTCGGCGTTGCTGCACAGGGCCACGAGCTTCCCGTAGTAGCTGCCCGCCTTTTCCAGCTCCCCGGAACGTTGCGCGGCTTTCGCGGCGCCGTAGAATCCGCGGTACCGATTGCGCGCCGATTGCAAAGAGCTTTCGTACTCCTTCAGGGCCAGGCCCGGCTCATTGGCCTCGAGCAGCAAGTCGCCGAGTAGTTCGCGCATGGGCCACAGGCGATTCTCCATGGCCACATGCTTTTCACTTCCGTCCTCAAGGTCTGCCGCCGTGCGCATCAGCTTCGTAGCTGTGTCCTTCTTGCCTTCCGCGTATTCCGTCCAGGCAGTTGCCGCGTTTCGTTGAATCTCCACCTGCCGCGCCCAATAGTCGTCTTTGGATTGCCGCAAACGCTCCTCGATTTGCCTCAGTTGCTCAATATTCTTTCGCGCCGCCTCGAGATCGCCGCTCCGGGCCGAGCCCATGGCGCGAGCGAAATAGGTGAGGGAGTCGGCCACCAGAGTAGAGTTTTGTGGCTCGAGCCTGGCAGCCTCGGCCCACGCTCCTCTTTCAATCGCATAACGCGCGGGAATCGCCGCGAGCGCCGTATAGCTTGCCAAGACGGCCCCGGTCGGATTGGCAACACCCGATGCCCCCTGGCCTTTTTGCAACTCCATATTCCGCTCGACTCCGTGTTTCGCCTCGATATCTTGCGCCATCTGGAGATAGGCATAGACCATGAAATCCAGGGCATGAGCGTAACCCTTGGCAACGGATAAGGCCGCCTGGTTGGACTTAATGGAGTCCTGCCACATCCCCAGCATGGAGTAAACGTGCGAAGGCATATGCAGTGCGTGAGGAGCCGACGGAGCAACGTCGCCGTACTGGCGCGCCGCAGCTAGGCCGCGATCCGCCAGCGCAGGAAAGTCGTAACTGTGAATCAGATAATGAAGCGCGCCAGGGTGCTCCGGATTTGCCGCAAGCACTTTCTCGAGAATCGCCCCGGCCTTCAATTGCCGCGTGAAATTGGGATCCGCGGGAAGGACGGTGACCGCTTCATTCATCGCCAGAGCATAGAAGACTGCGGCTTCAGAATCCTCAGGATAGCGGAGGTACACTTGCTCCATGGCCTTTTCATAGGCCAGAACGCGCGCGCGGTAATCGAGTTTTTCCCCGTCCTTATAATAGGTCTCGATGGCCGCGATGTAGTCCCGCTCTCGCTGTGTCTTGGCCTCGGCCAGCTTGGCTTTCCTAGCAGCCTCCAATCCATCCTTGAGAACCTGCGGACTGGGGGCACCAACCAGTGGATTGCCTCGCCGGCTTATAGCCATTCCCCAGTAAGCCATGGCGCAGCCGGGGTCGCTCTTTGTAATTTCTGTGAATGCATTGAGGCCCTGGGGATACCAGAAACTGTGCAGCATGGCTGCGGCGCGATCGAATTGCGGCTGAGTGGTGGGAAGACAGGACACAGCGAAGTGAACCTTTCCCAGCTTCTCAGTATCTCCGGTTTTTTCTTGAGCCGTCGCCACCGGTACCCAACATGGAATCCCGAGGACTAGGATCAAAAGCCCAGGCTTCATCGACGCAGCTCCGAAATCCGATCAAGTCCCCTGGAAACTTGAATTCCCGGCATGGACCCAATCGGTTATTTCAGATCTCCCCTTTGCTTCCTGGCAGGAAAGCCAAAATCATACTCTCAGTGTCTGAGAATGGAAATTACAAACGCCATTCGATCCTCAGCGGTTGCGCCTGCGTCACATTAGTGCTTTATCGGACGCGCATTTTCGCGAGAGAGTGTGGTTGCGGCGGACCCCGGCCCTATCGAGGCGACCCAATCACCTGGAGCATGGCCGGGTGCTACCGCAGACTGGCCGGGGATAACAACGCTCCAAGCTGTTCATTTCAACGGGGGAGGGGATTTTGGCGAACGACAACGCTCCGCATCCATGCGAGCGCACTGCATAGGAAATGCAATGCGGGCTAATCTGCGGTGACCGAAGTGCCGGAAACAGATGCGGGGCTCACAACCGCCTTCTGGGATCGGCCGGACACCCACGATTGGAAGGCATCCACGTAAGTGTAAAAGATAGGCGTCAGATAGAGCGTTACCAACTGTGAGAACAGGAGGCCTCCGACCACGGCCAATCCCAGTGGCCGGCGCGAACCTGCACCGGCGCCAACGCCCAGCGCAATGGGCAGCGTCCCCATGAGAGCGGCCATGGTGGTCATCATAATCGGGCGGAACCTCACGAGCGACCCTTGATGAGCTGCCTCCGCCGCACCCTTCCCACCCGAGCGTTGCGCCTCCAGCGCGAAGTCCACCACCATGATCGCGTTTTTCTTCACAATGCCAATGAGCATGATGATGCCGACGAAGCCGTAGAGGTTCAGTTCGTAACGGAATAGCCATAGCGTAAGCAAGGCGCCGAATGCGGCGGACGGCAAGCCGGAAAGAATGGTCAGCGGGTGGAGAAAGCTTTCATAGAGAATACCGAGAACGATGTAGATCACAAGAATGGAGACGATGAGCAGCACGGCCAATCCGCCGACGGACTGGGAAAAGGCCTGGGCGGTTCCCTGGAAGCTCGTGCTCACGGCGCTAGGCAAGGTTTCGCGGGCCAGCTTCTGCACGGAGTCGAGCGCATGGCCCAGTGAAGTTCCGGGCTTCAGATTGAAAGAGATGGTCACGGCAGGGAGCTGGCCCAGATGGTTTACCACGAGAGGGCCGAGGCCTGTCGTCATGCTCGCCGCTGAGTTGAGAGGGACCAGTCTGCCGCTCGAGTTGCGGACATAGAGCAAGCTGAGAGCGGCGGGGTCCCGCTGGAAGCGGTCTTCCAGCTCGAGGATGACGCGGTATTCGTTGTTCGGCATGTAAATCGTGGAAATCTGGCGTTGGCCGTAGGCGGTGAACAGGGCGTCTTCCACCTGCTGTGCCGAAAGGCCGAGCGTGGCGGCGCGGTCGCGGTCCACTTCCACGTTCACCTGCGGGTTGGAAATTTGCAGGTCCGAGTTGACGTCCTGCAACCCGCGTATCTCCGTTTGCATTTTTTGCAGGAAGAGGTTAGAGGCTGGATAAAGCTCTTGGGTGTTCGGGCTTTGCAGAGTGAATTGATATTGCGCCTTGGTCAGGTGGCCCCCAATTTCAATCGGCGGGGGGTTCTGCATGAAAACTAGGATCCCTGGCACGGCGGCAAATTTCGGACGCAGTTCGTTGATGACTTCATCCACAGTCAGGGTG
>DATFXF010000290.1:0-5965 GCA_035258565.1 Candidatus Acidiferrales bacterium | reverse complement strand
CCGCCGGTAGTGTCTGTATGACCGCCGCACTGGGCCATTGCATAACTGGATTGAGTGCGTAGTGTCGAAGCGATGCGCGCTGAAATGACGGGCGCACATAATATGAACGCCGCGGCTAACAACAATTTGGGTCTCACTGGGAATTCCTCCTTCGATCTAGTTGTCGAACGCGTGAGCAATCTTGCCCGCCTTCGCCATCTCTTCACCACGGGCGCCATCGCGACTGCCGCGGAGCGCGACGTAGTCAGACTGGGTCTCGGACTTGCCGACTTTGCCCGCCAGTCGCTTCTGTTTCACGAGCCGGACGTTGCCGAAGCAGCTGGGCGCGCAATAAGAGAGCTGCCCCTGCCCCCTGACATTCATTGCATCGGTACTTATTATGCAGTAGTCTCGCAGAACCCTGCTCCAGAAGCGTTGAGAACGACGCTTGAGCAGGTCTTTCCCGTCGCTGCTCCAGGCCTCCGTGAGCGCGTGATTCTCCAATACGCTGGAACCTACCTGAGAGCTGGCGACCCCAAATCCGCAGCGTACCTCTATCTGGAAGCAGCACGAACTTCTCGTGGTGTAGACTTCCTTAGTCATGTCCAGGCCTGTCGGCTCCTTGCTGTTTGTCGCAGCATTCAGGGCGACCATGTCGGAGCGCTCAGCGATCTGAATCGGCTTTGGGCCGGTATGCAAAGCATTAAGCGCGCGTACCCGGTAGAATACCTTCAATACCTAAACTCGGTCGCCGTAGAACTCGGGGCGCTCGGTCAAATCAGTGAGGCAAAAGGCGTTCTTCAGATTCCGCTATCGTCCTCAGTCGCCCCTCGTTATCCGGGATGGTTCGAGACTAAGCGGGAACTCGATGAAATCGAGGCTAAAGGTGCCAAGTCTCCTCCGCTAGTCTTTGCCATCGGGAGCGTTTTCGAACCCGCGAGCCAACTGGAAGGGGAGTCCAGAGCCGAAGTCTCTATTGGAACAAGACCTGAGCCGGCTCCAGAGACTGTGCGGGCGCAAGAGGCTGAGCCGCTCGCGCAACCAAATCCTGCCCACAATCGGGCGATTGCGATTTCAAACAAACGAGAGGCGATCCCACTTGCTGCGATCCCACTTGTAATCACTTTCCGGTGCGCCCCTGCGCTCGTGGCCGGAACATCCGAGAAATGTTCCATTTTCCGTGGCCAGCCGCGCGCGGCGCACGCTTTCTGGCGCTATATAAGAAGCAAACCCGCTCGCGCTCCACCCACCAGCGTCCTCTTCCAAGACTAATCCGTTACCTCGAAGGGCAACGGTACAACTCAGACCGATCACGGGGTTTTAGATCACGTTTCCGGGCTCTCACCTAGCCCTGGCTAGACATTATACGTGTAGCCAGCCGAAGTGCAAGCCTTTGGCGGCAAAGTAGGGGTGTATTTTGTCAAGCCCTGCCAGCCAGCCAAGGTCGGCGCAAATCTGAGAAAGACCCCCGTCTGTGCACGGGTTCTGGAGGGGACACAAAAGGGGGCCACAAGATTCCATCTTGTGCCACTTGTGTCACGCGTCCCCATCCAGGGGGCAACCCAAGGACCGAGCCGATCGGCTAGCTGTCCGCTGCTTCTTACCTGTAACGGCAAACGATCATATTCCGGCGACCTTTTGGGGACGCGGCTTCGCGCTCCCGAGGATCTCGATCAAAACCACCGCCCTGCCCTATTTTTGATGTGTGCTTGCACGGACACCTCGAGAACGGGTCAGGCGGCCGGGCAAAGGCCGAGTCTCGAGGGCGAGCGTCATTGGGGTTAAGGCCGCCGGCGTGACTGGACCGCATCGGCTACCGGGGCTCCAGCACGTGGGGAAAGGAGCAAGCATAGGATGCCCACTAATAAGGAAGAATCAGGGTCCGAATCAACCTGCCAGGTTTGTCACGGCAGCGGGATAGTCAATGCCAAGGACGTCGAGTCGCCCAGGGAGATGGGCCGGTTTTGCTCAGCGTGCGAGGCCGGCCGCAAACGCTGGGAAGCTACGCTCAGGCTCATTGGCGAATCCGACTATTCCAAGCAACCGGTCGGCAATCTGTTTGCGCAGGCATAGACCGCTAATCCGCGCTGATCAGGCGTGACCGGGGAGGGATCACGCCTGGCGGCCGGTTTGAAGGCGCGAATTCGAGACCTATTAACCGGCCGCCGCTCCCGCGAGCGGACCGGCATTACAGGTGAGGTTTCGGGCGGGTGATGCTCTTCGGGCGTTGCCCGCCCCGATTATGAGTGGAGAGTCTGGAAAGTTTAGAGAGTCCAGAGAGTCCGGAGAGTTTAGAGAGTCCGGCGAGTTCGGAGGGTTCGGGAAATCCTGAAGTCCAGTCTTCCGACCCCTGATTTCTAGTGCTCCCCAACCACTGCCCCCCTGACCCCCGACTGAGCGCTGGCGAACTGATCCCTGGCCACCGACCCCTGACCACTGGCCCCTGACCACCGATCACTGCCTACGGTCTGGCCTTCATCAATGCTTCAGTAGCAGCAAGAGCCCGGCGGGTGCTTTCCCAGTAGGCGCGCTCCAGGGCGGCTTCATATTCCAACCACAAGTACTGCTCGTGCTCGGCCGGTTCCATCGATATCTCGCGACCGTGCGCCTCGACAGCAAAGCAAACTTCCTCGTTGTGCGTGATGCCGGGCGCGTAGCGGTGGAGCCACTCGGGCGCTATCTGAAAGGTATTGACGAGATGCAAGTCGATGAATTCGCCCTGCGCGGCCGCTATTCCTGTCTCTTCGGCCAGTTCGCGCTGGGCCGCCGCCAAGTGTGTTTCGCCCGGTTCCAGTGACCCGGTGACCGTTTGCCAGCGTCCGCCATACCTGGCAATCCTCTTCAGCAAAAGATACCTGCGGCGGCCTGCGTCCTGAGAAAACACCACCACCTGAACGGATCGGGGTTGCTTGCTCATGAGATAAGGTTGAAGGTTAGAGAGTTTAAAGGTCCAAAAGTTTGAACGTTCGGGGCGGCTTCGAAGGTTAGAAGGTTAAAAGTCGGAAGGTTCCAGATCCGGATGTCGCGGCGAACAACCCAATCTAAGCGGCAACTTTTCAACCTTCTAACCTTATGACCTTCTAACCCTCTCGAAGCCTTCTGGATTTCTAACCTTCTTGCAACCCTGACGGCGGTGAGTTAGACACCCCGGCCGCACGACGCGGATATCAATGCATTCTGCGGCTAACCGATTCGCCAAGCGCTATTTTTTGGTGAGAACGTTATCCTTGGCAGCCTTGGCAATACGGAATTTGACCACGGTCTTGGCCGGTATCTTGATAGCCTCCCCCGTGGCCGGGTTCCGGCCCATGCGCGCCTTTCGGTTTTGTTTTACGAGCTTCCCAAGCCCCGGGACTGTAAACTCACCGCTCTTTTTGGCTTCGCGATAAGCAATGCCGCAAAGCGATTCGAGAAACTGGCCGGCGGTCTTCTTAGTGGTCCCGGTTGCTTCTGCCAGCTCGGCCGCGAGCTGCGTCTTAGACATTTTCTTTCCAGCTTTTCCTGTTGCCATGTATTCTACATATCTCCTTAGTTTGGTTGTTGGTTCCAAGCCCAATGCGCTCGGAAATCTCAAAAGGCGAGTTGTAGCGCCTGCTTGAACTGTCCATCGTTCTCAGCCGGCCCCGCTAAAGAAAAAACCCCCTGCTTTGACCGATCCACTCAAAGGCCAGCTAAAACAGGGGTTCTGCGATGGAGCAGATTACTACACTCGAACGCTGCCATGCAAGCAAAAAACTCAGGAAAATCGAAGTTTTTGGCACTTTTTCAGCCGAGCGGTCCAATGAAAAACATATCAACGTCGGGTGACTCAACTTCTTGAATGAAAGCGAGAGCGAGCGGCGAGCCATGCAGAGAAGGACTTTCGATGCGGGAGCAACCCGGCGTAAACCCATGATCCCAATTCAGTTTGACTGAAGCGGGATGCCGGTGAGAGAATTCTACAGGCGATTAGAATCCGGTCCTCGGGCCTGCTGATCCCCTGTTCCCTTGTGAGTGTGCCCCCGAACTTACGGCAGCAGAAAATCCGAACGAGCAGAAAACGGAACCAGAGCAGAACAGTCTTATGGGTGTATCACAGTTCAAACAACAGGCTCAGCGCGCACCTCAGCAGCCACAATCCCCTCCTGTAGAGTCGCAGCGGTGGGAAATCGGAATAGACCGCAACAAAGTTGCAGCATTCATCGGAGTGGCGTTAATGGCCGGCTTCGGATTCGGGTACCTGGCCGCGCGCTTCCTGGCGTCGAGCAGGGCCGCTACTGAAAAAGCCAGGGCCGCAGCCACCAGCCCGGCCGATTCCGGTAATACGGCTGACACAAGGGTTATGAATGCCGCCGTGCCGTCCGACTTCCACAGAGTCAACAGGATTGTCAGCGCTGACACAATCGAAGCCGAAGGGCTCGGCGCAATCAGGCTAATTGGGGTCGGGACACCAGGAGCGGGGAACACCGGCGTAAAATCCGCTCCCGCCCTGGCTGCAATGAAATTGACCACGGACACACTGCTCGGCAAAGACATTCGTATCGAGCTCGAGCCCCTGATTAGCGGCAGCAAGGACGAATCCGGTAATACGTTTGCATACGTGTATACTCGCGATGGCGCCCTGTTCAATGAGGAGATAATCAAGCAGGGGGATGCTTTCGCAAAGGTCGACCAACCCTCGAAATTTCTCGAGCGGTTTCGCGCCGCGGAGCGCGAGGCAATGGAGAATATGAGGGGCGTTTGGTCACCTGCCGATAAGTCCAGTAAGGGAGGCTTACTGGCGTCAACCGTCGACAAGACGAACCAGCGAGCGCCTACGACAAGGCTGCCGGACCCCTTGGCGCCGTCGATTCCGCCAGCCACGCTCGATGCCAGGATGCCGGGCGGCCTCGCGTCTGACCCGACAGTATTTGTGTCGGCTGCGGATCGGATGTACCACAAAAATGGCTGTCAATACCTTGGGAAAAAGGGCCGGCCAATGATGTTGTCAGAGGCGAAGTCTTCAGGATATGTCGCTTGCGGGCGATGTTTTGCCTCCACCGTAATGAAGGCGCCATGAGGCGGGCCTCCGGGATCCCGTTGGCGCAGGGCGCTTGCGCAAGGCTCGAGCGCGCGCCAATCGAGTTTGATGGACACTTCCACCAGCCTCTGCCGGACCTGGTGCGGTAGAGCTCCGTACAGCGAGGGTTTGAGACCCTCTCCTCTTCGGCGGTAATCCCGCCGTCCGCACACGCAGGATGCGTGCGGCTAATTTGGACAAAGGGCTACAGTTATCCCTGGACTTGACTGAAGGTATATAATTCGTGTCGGATTGTCTCAAGGATAACTTCAGGTCCGTCGCCCGCCGCCCCGCGGGCGCCGGAAAGCCCCAAAGGTCAATACTCATGCAAGCGATCAGTGTTTTTCGCCTTGTAGTGGTTATGTGTCTTCCTTTGGCCGCGATGGCTTCGCAAACGGCTTCACAGGGCATGCGAAAAGCTTCACGGGCGCAACAAGCCAACCGAGAGAGCCCTGCCCCGACGGCTTCGCAAGCTGGCTCACAGGCCATGCGACAAGCTTCGCGGGCACAACAAGCCAACCGAGAGAGCCCTGCCCCGACGGTTTCGCAAGCTGGCTCACAGGCCATGCGACAAGCTTCACGGCCACCACAAGCCAACCGAGTGAGCCCTGCCCCGACGGTTTCGCAAGCTGGTTCACAGGCCGTGCGACAAGCTTCACGGGCACCACAAGCCAACCGAGTGAGCCCTGCGCCGTTAGAGCTGGCTCCAGCCCAACATCAAAGGCGCAGGCCGATCTCGACTTCGGCGTCCATCGTTGCGAAAAGAGCTGCGCCGAGTGATTGCGCGCCTTGTGCTGCCGCCGCGGCGACTCCAACATCAGCCCGAACCGGCAGGCGGACTAGACGGAGGCACGCGCCTCCCTGTCATCCATCCGATTACGTGGACCCCAGAGTCAGGGGAGACCTGAACGCAGCCTTGCGCGAATTGAAACGCGCGGGGGTCACTCA
>DATFXF010000289.1:0-7565 GCA_035258565.1 Candidatus Acidiferrales bacterium | reverse complement strand
GAAAGATGCTGGTACACCTCGAGACTCTTTTTGCTGGCGTGCCCCGAGATCAACTGAATCTCGGAATCGGGAAGCCCCTGTGCGGTCAGCCAAGTGAGTATCTGGTGCCGAAAAAAGGTGTGGGTGTACCCGCTCGCAGATCCCGGCGAGCTCATGGTAGTGGGCCACGGTCTGCTCGATCCGCCTGGCGGTATAGCGTGTGCAACGCTGCGATTCGAACACGTAGCGGTTGTTTGGATGGCCGGCCAGGCACGCCTTCAGAGTTAGGCCAAAGGATTCAGGAAACAGAATGTAGCGATCCTTCGAGCCCTTGCCTTGGCAGATGAAAATTTTCTGCGCCTCAAGATCAACGTCCTCCACGCGGATGCTCACGAGCTCCCGGACCCGAACCGCCGTGTAAAACAGCAACCGGAGCATGATCTGGTGCTGGAGATTACCTGAGCCGTCCACGGCCTCGAAGAACTTCTTGAGGCTGGCTTTGGGCAAGATCCTGGGCAACACCCTCGAGCGCGGTGGCCGGCGCAACCCGAGCTGGCGTCGGGCTGCGGTCGAGACCGACCGGAACTGCTCATCGTCGAGGCACGCTCGCCGGACCAGGCGCGTGATCTGCCGAACCAGTTTCGTTTTCTCGCTTGCGCCTGCGAAATCCTGCGCGTTTTTGTTTCCCACCGGCATTTCTCGCTTTCTGGGGATGGGCTAAGCCAGCTCTCTTACCCCATCTCGGAAAATGGCTCCACGGCCGCGCGCGCCGCTCAAATTCGGCATCCCGGGGCCATCCGCGACCGACCGGGGATCGCGGGGCCGGCCGATCGCAGGGCCCCAGGCCCACCCCGGAAAATTTCGCACTCCACCCCTTACACGAAATGTCGGGATCCGCGGCCGAGGTCTGTGCTGCTCCAGTCGGTTGCGGCTAGAAGCCAACGATGATGAGCTGCGGGTCCCGGTTTCCGGCGTCCGTCGTGATGACTACGACCTTCTTGGAATTGACGATACGGAAGTCCGCCGTCCCCACGTTCGGCGAGCTAATCGTAAGGGCTCCGCTACCGTCAGAGTTGACCGTGTAGGTGGCCGCGAAGGGCCGGTCGGGAGAAAGAACTGGGGACGCGAAAAAAGTATTATCTACCTTCCCGCTGAGCGTCATCACCCCGTCCGAGGTAATCACCCCCGAGGTGTCGCTGACGTTGGTCTCGGCCGGGAAAGACGTACCAATCGCAAACGTTCCCGAGAAGGATGAGGGCATGAACGGCCTCATCGCTTGGGGCTCAAAGAACCCGGTCGTCACGGCATTATCTGTGCCTACGACAAAGCCTTCGTTTACAGTCACCAGGTAGAAAACCGGGGACGTATTTCCGACGGTAGCAGCTACCCGGCCATTCGCCGAGACGCTATACGCTCCGTTAAGGGTCGTGGCCAGGGTAACCGTGCCAGCATTATTCCGATCAGCCACCAAAGTCAAAGCGCCGGAGCCGTTAAAAGTTACCAGGCCTACTGACACATCGGCGCCTCCGGTGCTGGTCAGTCCGGTCGAGCTGAGCACGCTGATGCTGTTCATCAAGTTGTTCAACGAGCTGTTGGAGAAAGGCCTGCCGGACTGCTTCAGCACCTGCCCGCTGAACAGCGCAGCGCTGGCCGTGAAGAGGTCCGTGTCAATGACGATCAACTCGCCGGCGGAGATGATGTAGAAGCTCGCGCGGATGGTAGTGGCACGGCCCGGGGTGGCGATGGACAGTGTTTGCGTCCCGCGGCCAGTCGTGGGCGAAGGCGCGGTGAACGAACCCACAAAGGTTAGGTTGGATCCGATGGTGCCTGCGTCGTCGGTGTCCACCACACCGTTACTGAAATTCCCGGCCCCGTCCGCAGTCAGTCTTCCGGCCAAAGCAAACCGGCCTCCGCCGAAGTGGGCGCCGGAGAACCCAAATGCATAGTCGCCCGAGAACGCAGAGGCTGCAAACGCTGTCGGGTCCTGCCTCTTGAAAAATCCCGACGATCGGTTGCTCGAGCTGCTGGTGGCGTCGAACTCTATGATTCGCCCATTGCCCGCCGTGGGATCGATCGCGAACCGGAAGGTCTGACCGTTGCTGAGGCTGAGGGTGCCCCGGCCGTCCGAGCCAATGTTGTAGGTGCCGGTGAACGTAACGCTCGTGAGCATGCCACTGGCACCGTTGGTGTCCGTGACGCCGCTGGTGATGTTGCCGGTGCCGTCGGCCACGAAGCTGCCTGCTTGGGCAAACGCTCCGCTTCCATTGAACCCGTTGACCAGGAAACCGAAGTTCCCCTTCAACCGGGCGTTGTTGGGGTTGCTGCCGACGATAGCGGTGGCGGAGACCGACTTGGTCGGGTCAGTTACCAAGGTCGCCGTGACTGTTACCGTGGCGGGACTCGGTACGGTTGCTGGCGCGGTATAGGTCGTGGCCACGCCGCTCGCCGTACTCGTGGGGGAAATTGTGCCGCACCCTGGGGAACATGCCGCGCCACCCTGCGAAAGTGTCCAGGTGACGCCCTTGTTGCTTGGGTCGTTTGTGACCGTGGCGGTGAACTGCGCTGTGCCACTCGCCGGCACGGTGACAGAGGTCGGGGCGATGAAAATTGTGACGCTGACACCGGCGCAACCTGCGATGAGCCCCAAAGTGAGCAGATAAACCGGGAATAGCCTTCTCATCATGCCCGCCTCAGCAGAGCAGATTGTGAGGGGCGTACTTGCTCCCGTCGGTCGCGCGCCTGCTCCTCACTCCAGGTCGAAGGATGAGGCAATTTTTGGCGGAGCGGTCAAAGAAGTTAGAAGGCGATGTGAGGGCCGACGACACAGCAAGCTTGATCGCGCTAAAATTATTCGCTCCGTAATCCAATGTCAAGAAGATTACAGTTGGCGCCCCGCCCCCGGCATCACTGAGCCTTCGTCTTTCTTGAACTCATAATCCGTTGGTCCCAGGGGGGCACTCAAGCGAGCTTTTCTCGTCCGCAAAGGAGATAGCCAGTTCCATCCGCTGGGCATCTAATCGATTAAAGAATGCTGTCGGTCCACGGCCTGGAAAATCTGAGAAAGCCAAACTCCGCGTTCGCGAGGCGACGCTTGCGTTAGGCATGTGCCAAAGGGTGCTTGAGCAAGTGCCTGCAATCCTAGAACACTCAGGACCATTGGCGCCAGGTTTAGGGTGTGCCCAAGGATGCGATGGCGTTGAAATAGTCTCAGGACACAGAAGCGACTCTTGCGCAGGTGAGTTTTCTAGGAGCTCTTACTCAGTTTTTTTTCGCCCTTCACCACTTCTTCCTTTCCACCTCATTGGGCTTCGCCATCAGGCAGTGCTCAGTCCGGGCACCGCCTGCCGCTGAGCGAGGAATCGCACCAGCCGCTTGAGGTTCTGCGCTGTCGCCGCACGCGACATTCTCCTTCGCGTGAGCTACAGAAATGAGTTAGCCATTTTCCAACAGCGGATCGAAGAGCAGCAGGTCAGTTGATAGTTCGGGCGCATGATAACCCTGGGCGTCACCTGCGAGCGAAGCCACGTTCCAAAGGAAAGCCTTTCGGCTCACTGGGGCAGATGCTACTCACAGGCGAAGAACCGCAGGAACGGCGGGCATCCGTTGGGTGACGTGGTCGCGGATCGTACCACAGAGCATCGGATAGCGGGCCCCGAGGGCGTCGAGAACCGAGCGTTGCGTGGTCGGACCATTAACGTGGAGCTCTACGTCTCCACTCACGCGAGCCAGCGCCCGCAGATGTGCCGCACGACTCAGATCATGGCAGCGTCTGGACTTCGACGGAAAGCACGGCCGGAAGATCTCGGACGATGGGAGCCCAGGTGTCTCCGGCGTCGGGCGAGGCGTAAACCTGCCCGCCGGTGGTGCCGAAATACACGCCGCCTTTATCGAGCGAGTCCACCGCCATGGCGTCGCGCAACACGTTGACGTAGCAGTCGCTTTGCGGCAGACCTTTCGTGAGCGCCTCCCACTCGTTTCCGCCGGTGCGGCTGCGGTACACGCGCAGCTTTCCCTCGGGCGGACAGCGCCCCGCATCAGCGTTGATCGGGACGACGTAGATGGTGTCCGGCTCGTGGGCGTGAACGTCGATAGGGAAGCCGAAGTCGCTCGGCAGGCCTTTGCTAATTTCCTGCCACAAGTCGCCGCCATTGTTGGTGCGCAGGACGCCCCCGTGCAGCTGCATAAAAAGCACCCCGGGGCGCGACCGGTGCATGGCGATGCGGTGAACACAGTAGCCGACTTCGGCATTCGGGTCGGGCAGGTATTGGGACTTCAGCCCGCGATTGATGGGCTTCCAGGTCTTCCCGCCGTCATCGGTGCGGAAGGCGCCCGCAGCCGAGATGGCGACATACATTCGCTGAGGGTTGCTCGGGTCGAGGACGATGGTGTGCAGGCACATCCCGCCGGCACCTGGCTGCCATTTGGGCCCTGTGCCGTGGCCGCGCAGCCCCGCGAGTTCCTGCCAGGACTTGGCGCCGTCGGTCGAGCGGAACAAGGCCGCATCCTCCACACCGGCGTAAACTGTGTCCGGGTCGGTCAGGGACGGCTCGAGATGCCAGACACGTTTGAACTCCCACGGATGCTGCGTGCCGTCGTACCACTGGTGCGTGGTGAGGGGTTTGCCAGTCTCGGGAGAAACGTCGTAAACGAATTTGTTGCTCTCGCCCATGGGCATGCCGCTGGGCGCGGTGGTTACGCCGCCTCCGGGCGCCTCCCACGTCTTCCCTCCATCACCTGAGCGCTGGATGACCTGGCCGAACCAAGCGCTCGACTGAGACGCGTACAGCCGATTCGGATCCGCGGGCGATCCCTTGAGGTGGAAGACCTCCCAACCGACAAAATGGGGGCCGTTGATGTCCCACCGTTGGCGCTTGCCGTCCGACGTGAGGATGAACGCGCCCTTGCGTGTGCCCACCAGTACTCGCACCTTGCTCATGTGACTCCCCTTTCCGAGTTTCCTGCATGTGGTTTAAGCAACTGCCTACTGTTTATCCTTATCCGTCACGACTTCGGCCGGATCGTCATGCGCGGAGCGGGCTGTAGCATACTCACGCGGTTGCCCTCGGTATCATAGAAGGAGACATAGAGGCCGATGCCGGGTATCTCCATCGGCTCGCCGAGCACCTTGCCGCCCGCCTCGGTCACTTTTTGCACGGATTCCTTGATGCCATTCACCGCAATGACGACGGATGGATGTTGAGCCGGCCAATCCGGCTTTTTGGGGAAGAAACCGCCATTGATGGCGCCGGGCTTCTTGGGGCCGTTGTCGTCGGATTCGGTCGTGGCCACAACGACGTAATCGCCCATGTCTGGGCCGAGCATCTCCGTCTTCCAGCCGAACACCTTGGAGTAAAACTCCGCCATACGCTTTCTGTTCTCGAACGGCATTTCAAAGTGAACTACGGGGTCCATTTTGTTCACGGTGTTCTCCTCTCTTAGTCTTTAAGTTCACGCCGTGGCACGCCCGCACCCAACCGACGTGTTACCTCTTAGATTCCAGTGTTTCTCGTCGTTACCGCTCCCTATTGTTTACTGTGTGCGGTTCACCCGTGCGAAGGAGGAGTCAGTCCTTCCTTCGGGTTCGCCCCAACTTTAAGGCCAACGCCACTGTCCCCGGACTTGCAGGGGAGCCGGGTCTCGTTCTCGCCAGCGTCGGCGAACCTCCGCCAAGATCCGCTCGCGATTCTTCTCCATCTGCTCGATCAGAGCACAGGGTGCCTCGGTCTTCTCGTGCCGCGCCCCCCAGATGAGCAACTCCAGAAGCACCGGCGCCAGATCAATCCCTTTCTCCGTCAGCCGGTAATTCACCTTTCGTCCATCCGTCTGCTCGGCGTCTGCGGTGATGATCCCCCCCGCTTCGAGCTTCCGCAGACGGTCCGCCAGGATGTTCGTGGCAATCTCTTCGCCCGATTCTTGAAACTCCTTGAATGTCCGGAAGCCGCGAATCATCAGATCCCGGATGATCAGCAGCGACCAGCGATCCCCAAACATCTCGAGGGAGATGCTCACTGGGCAGCCGGACCGGTGTTTTGGCTTACGCCTCCCAGGCACGCACGACACGCTATCAAGGTAACTTGCAAAATGCAAGCGATATTGCGATCATCACTCAGCTTTGGACACACTGGCTAGCCGCGAACCACGGCGAAAGGTGGCTCGTCGCTCGGCCGCAGATCGCGGTCTGATTGGAAAGATCCTGGGCGTAAGCGACTGAGCCTTCTTCGCGCAACGACGCATTAGAAGTCCTCGAGGCCAGGAAGCACTGGTTTGATGTCCACGACGGGCGTGCAGTCAATGGCTTCGATGGGACCGATGCGCAGCCGGTTCTTGGCGACCCTGCGCACGGTGACGCAATGAAGGCCCAGCGGATTTGGCCGGACCGCAAGTCTTTAGTGGGTAGAATGCGGTCGAAAGGAGATGTCTCAGTGAAAACGACAATTGGCCTGGGGCGCGGTCTTTACCCTGATCAACGTTTTCGAGGTAAACCCCTCTCGGCAACAAGCGCTGGTGGATCTGCTGAATCGTGCCACAGAGGAAACAATCCGTCATCAGAAGGGGTTCATGTCCGCCAATATTCATCGGAGTTTCGACGGCGCTCGCGTGGTGAACGATGCTCAGTGGGCTAGTACGGCAGATTTCGAGGCAATGCTTGGGAACGCGGAGGCGCAGAAGCACATGGAGCAGGCCCGAGCTTTGGCGACGAACACACCCGTATTCTGCGAAGTTGTCTCCGCCATCACTGCCAGCATGTGGCCCTCGCATGGTTGGTTTGCTGAAATCCAAAGCTTGAAGCAGCTCGGGCGATCGAACCATTGCGCATGCTGTGGTGTATTCCGGGCTTCTTACGCAACGAGTGGACACACGCTTTCAAGTTGCTCAAAAACGGCTGATGCCCAACATCGGTTTTGGGAAAAGGGAGGTAGAACTGGCACGAGCAAAAGAAGGAAACACAACCAATCGAACTCAAGAGAGTCTGACGGTAACTGATAACATATCCGCAGTCTCCGAGCTCCCCACTGTCACCTTCAGCGCCGGCAGCTATCGGCAAGGAGTTCCGCCGCTGTCGCCCAGCAGGCAAATTACATTGGAGGCCCAGAATGTCTAATCAGAAAGTTGTCTTAATCACGGGAGCGTCATCTGGCGTTGGACAATCTACGGCTCGATTGCTTTCGCCGAAAGGCTACAAGGTCTTTGGAACAAGCCGTAATCCTGCCAGCGCCGAGGCGATACCAGCCGTTGAGATGTTGGCTCTAGATGTGCGGTCCGATGATTCGGTAGCGGCGTGCGTGAAAGCGGTGACCAATGAAGCCGGTCGGATTGATGTACTGGTGAACAATGCCGCTTATGAGTTAGCCGGCGCATTAGAAGAAACCTCAATGGACGAAGCTAAGACCCAGTTCGAGACTAATTTCTTCGGGGTCATCAGAATGGTGAAAGCAGTTCTGCCATCAATGCGTCAACAGAAGCAGGGGCAAATTATCAACGTCAGCTCTTTATCCGGCGTCTCATCTATTCCGTTTATGGGCATCTACTCTGCCAGCAAATTCGCCCTGGAAGGCTACACAGAAGCCTTACGTCTGGAAGTCAAT
>DATFXF010000288.1:0-3173 GCA_035258565.1 Candidatus Acidiferrales bacterium | reverse complement strand
GTGTAGCAAACTTCGTATTGCAGGCTAAACCCGACGACGTCGAATTGCGAAAGGGGCGTGAACGTCTCGAGCGAATACAGCGGCAACTTGTGGCGGCGCAGCTCGGCCTCGAAATCGACCCACGGCGTGAACGCGCGCTCGCACGCCCACTGCGGGTCGTTGTTCATGATCGTGTACAGCACCTGCAAGCCGTGATGGCTCATGCCGAGCGTGTAGGTGTCCGGGAATGCCAGGCACAGCTTGCCGCGGACCTGGCGATGGTCCTTGACGACGCTGTTCAACTCGCCGCCGAGGTACTGAGCGGGAGTCTGCACGCGCGGGAGCAGGCGCGTGACGGTGTCTTTCAATGAGCGATTGTGCATGAACGCGAGTCTCCGCGCTGGGCCGATCGGGCAAAGGGTATTATGCCAGACACGCGCGCCGGTGTCCGCGTCAATTGTGAATCACGATCTCGATGAACATCAAGAAAAGGAAGACAAAGAGCCATGCGAGATAGAAAAGACGGTAGTCCGTCGGCACCAGATTGTCCAGGTCCGACGTCCTGCGCGGTGACGTCTGCCCGGGATGGTCTGCCGGTGCGTGCAACCAGCAATGAGTCTGCCCGCACCAACCGCACGTTTCATAGAGCGAGATTCCGCAGGTCGAGCAGGCAAGGCCGGGTTTGTGCGAAGCGTTATGCTTTACACTCGCCCTTGCTGTCTCGCGAGCCAATGCCTCAGGGCTCGCGGTGACTTGGTCGCCCGGTTTGGCTTTCGGGAGAGTCAGCTCCAGCACGCGCCCGGTGCTCGTCAAACACAACTTCCGCCCGCACACGTAGCAGCTCCACGTGTGCGGCCCAGCGTCCACCGGGATGGCGAACGTCTGTCCGCAGGGACATTGGGTTCTGGAGGCTAACATCGCGCCATTCATCATAACGCGAAACCGCAGAGCAGCCATGGTGACGCGGCGAGTGCTCGGCACCTACTTTGGAGTGCGGCGGCTCGGCGCCGCTTTTGGATTTTGAGACGGCGGCACCCTTCAAAAAATCCAAAAATCCGAAAGCGGTGCCGAGCCACCGCACTCCAAAAGAATCTAATCCAATTTTAGCGCCCACCAGGCCAAGGCAATGGTGACCACGCCGAAGGCGGTGAGAACGAGGCAGGCGCGGGCGACAATCTCCAGATCGGGCGGGCCAGCGCTGGCGACGAGCTGACGATACGCATCGAGCGCCCAGGCGTGCGGCGTCAGGCGGCTCAGCTCCTGCATTTGTTCGGGCATCAGCGAGCGGTCGCCCATGAACGTGCCGCTCAGGCCGGCGAGCAGCAGCACGAGGAGCGTGCCATAGATCGATACTTGCGACTCGGTGCGTGCCAGTGTGGCCACAAGCATCGCCAAACCCATGGCGGCCAGCGATGTCGTCAGCACCACGGGGATCAGCCAGAGCGGCTCGCTCCCCCAGCTCATGTCGAACACCAGCTTGCCGGCGCCTAGCAGAAAGAATCCCTGAAAAAGCGACAGGAGATAGCACGGGATCATCTTGCCCGCGAGGATTTGACCGCGGCTCAAGGGCGCCGCAACAAGGCGCTTCATCGTGCCCTGCCGCCGTTCCGCCACGAACAGCCAGCCCACGGTCAGCACCAGAAAGAACGCGAACATCACGATGTACGACGGCACGAGGAGCTGATAGCGAATGGCGCCGCGCTTGAGAATACCGTGGCCCTCTTCGCGATAGGCGGAGACGTCGGCGCCCTCGCGCGGTGTATCGAGCGATTTCGTCAGCGCCGTCCAGTTCTTGGCGGTGAGGTTGTATTTCGCGAAGAGATTCTGAATGGCGTTCTGCAGGCTATTGCCCAGGGCACGCTTGTCCTGGGGCGTGAAGCTCCTGAGGATCGTCGCCAGCGGCACGCGGAGCGGCAGACCGGGCACGGGGACCAAGACGTTCTCTTTGGTCAAGAGGTCGATGAACTCGGGGTCACCGATCTTCCCGAAGGCGCGGCCGATCATCCAGGGCAGAACAACGCGCAGCAACGTGCCCTGGGCGACCTGATCGATGATCGCCGCCGCGGCTTCCTGTGTCGGATCGCGGAGCACCTCCACGTCCAGTTCGGAGAACTTGATGCCGTCGCGATGATACGGATTGATGCCCTGAAGGAAGTAGAGGGGGACAACGTCCTGGCGTTCGTCGAACATCGCCGCAAAGGCCAGGCTCGTGGGCAAGCCAGGGCGCGGCAGTGCGGATGTGATAAGGAACGTCTCCTGCCAGCCGGCGGTGAGGAACGAGGTGCGCTCGACGCGTTTGCTGAAGTTCGGGCCGAGGATCAGGACGGCCGCGCGGCGGCCGCTCTTGACCAGACGCCGGGCTTCCTCGCGGTCGGCGATCAACTCGACGGAGATGTCGGCGGTCTGTGCCAGATCGCGCAAGACGACTTCGCCCCACGGCTCGTGGGGATACCAGTCGGCGCTGTTGCGTGCGGCGAGGGCGGTGGCGGCCGCGGCTTGCCACGGACCCGATGGAGCGCCGGGGATGGTGAACCACGCCATTCCCTCGCGCAGCATGGCAGGGCGATCGAAAAAGCGCGGCAGGCCCCGGTCCAGATTCACCACCGACACGCGCAGCCCTTCCAGCGGCTTCTTGCCGAAACCCTCTCCGAGCGAAATCCCCAGCACCAGGATGAACAGAAACGGCATCGCCAGGAGGATGATCAGCGCGCGCGGATCACGCACGAGCAGACGCAGGTCTTTCTTCGCGAGGGTCCAGATGGGCATGAAGGCCTCCCCCACCGCAGGCCATCGGTGGGCTTCGCTGGTGGACCTATACTGTGATCACGTTCCCTATGACGGCGGTAGCTCAGTTGTGGGATTTTGTGGCTTTTCTCAAGATGGCCAACCAGTGCGACACGCGCTTGGCCATCTTCCTGGCCATCTTGCCCCGCGGACATCGTCGCTCGTCGACAGCTATCTTTCTTCCCCGCGTCAGGAGGCCCACGCACGGCCCTTGGTGAGTCAATCGCGCAATGCGCGCCCCGTCAGATGCAAAAACACCCGCTCCAGGTTCGGCTCCTCGGTTTCCAGGCTCGTCAGGGCCACGTCCTGCTCATTCAAGATTGCGATCAGCTCGAGGAGTGTCTTCTTCAAATCCCGGCACTCCAGCTCGAGGGGACGGCTGTCGGCGGCGATCAGTTGCGCGTCCGGAA
>DATFXF010000287.1:0-3670 GCA_035258565.1 Candidatus Acidiferrales bacterium | reverse complement strand
GCCCCAGCCACAAAATGAAGCGGCCGCAGGCGGTCGCGGGTTTCTCGCCGCTCGCGTAGCTCGAGCTGGATCTGGCGGGCCTCGGCTGGCGTGACCTCCCAGGGGTTGAGCGTCAGCGCCTTCATGTTTCCGAAGCTAGTGCGCGGCGAAAGAACTGTCAAGCCGCCGAACCTCCCGCATTGGACCGCGCAGAATCTGTGGGGCCTGCTCGAGATCCAGCCTCTTGGTGGAGTTACGCGCCCTTCTTGAGTTCGGTGAGGACCAGCTTGGCAACTTCCTTCAGCGTCTCAAAGACGCCCTGGCCGGTGACAGCAACGGATTCAACTGTGGGCTCGCCCTTTGCTTGCAGCCGTTTCTTCAGTTCTTCTGACGGCAAAACATTGGGCAGGTCGCGCTTGTTCAATTGCAGAACGTAAGGAATCGTGGAGAAGAATAGGTTGTGCTCCTTCAAGTGCTCTTGCAGGTTCTCGAGCGTTTCCAGGTTCGCGTCCAAACGCTCTTCCTGCGAGTCAGCGACGAACACCACGCCATCGGCTCCCTTCAGGATCAGTTTCCGGCTGGCCTCGTAGAACACCTGGCCCGGTACGGTGTAGAGGTGAAAGCGCGTCTTAAAGCCCCGTACCGTACCGAGGTCGAGCGGCAAGAAATCAAAGAACAGGGTTCGGTCGGTCTCCGTCGCGAGCGAAATCATCTTGCCTTTTTGCGCCGCGCCGGTGTGGTCGTAGATCCACTGCAGGTTCGCGGTCTTACCCCCCAGGCCGGGGCCGTAATACACGAGCTTGCAGTTAATCTCGCGAGCGGGAAAATTAATAAATGGCACAAGTCTCCGGCCAGGGCCGGGAATCGTACTTATAACACAGCCCCTTAAACCGGCCAATCCGCAAGCCAGGGGGTGTTGCCCGAAAATGACATAGTGTCCAGAACTCTTGCCAGGCGCCCCCGAGTGATCTTGCTGATCCCACCTAAGCCCGGCGCGAGAGAAGCGAAAAATCGACTGCATGACTTATAGCTATATGAAAAGAGGGCGGTTGACGCTTCCGGTCAACTTTGTTAGGATGTCTCTATAGTGCGGGCCAAGAGCACCAAGCGACGCCAACTGCGGGCCAGAGGGAATCCTCAGAACAGCCATAATCCTTTGAAGACAAAGGGGTTGTCTGGTAGCCTGGCGAACCGGAAAGCGGCCCGAGAAGTCGTGGATCCCCGCGTGCAGCAGCAGCTCAAACAGTACGAGGAGGCGCTCCGGTATTTCCAGCAGCAAAAGTTCCCTAAGGCCAAGCAGGTGCTCGAGAAAGTGGTCGCCGGGCCGAGCAGGGAGCTCGCCGACCGTGCCCAAGTGCACCTGCGCATCTCCGAGCAACGCATCTCGCGTGCACCCACCCCGGCGCCGCGCTCGTCCGAGGACCACTATCAGCG
Source organism: Candidatus Acidiferrales bacterium (assembly GCA_035258565.1). GTDB lineage: Bacteria > Acidobacteriota > Terriglobia > Acidiferrales > UBA7541 > DATFXF01. Next base: position 2,257 of record DATFXF010000287.1, on the reverse strand, counting down.
TGGCGTGGCCATGATGAATCTGGGGTGCTGGGACGAGGCGCGCGAGCACCTGCTCAAGGCGCGCAAAATGGCTCCTAAGGCCGATTTCATCTATTACGCCATGGCCGCTCTTGACTGCTTGACCGGCGAAGCGGAATCAGCGATGGAAAACCTGAAGACGGCCATCGACCTGCGCCCCGAAAATCGGTACCACGCCCGTAACGACGAGGACTTCGCCTTTCTGCAAGAAGACCCGCGCTTCACCGAACTGCTTTATCCGGAGCGTGAAGGCTCGGGCGGCTAAGCTCGGGCAAGCCTTCCACGAGTGAAAGCCAACGCCAAGTCTCGCAGCCCTTCCGTCCGCATCGTCACCATCGGTGGCGGCACAGGCCTTTCCATGTTGCTCGGTGGACTGAAGGAGTACGTCGCGCGGCGCGCCGACCGATCCACGCGGCATCCCATCACCGACCTTGCTGCTGTCGTCACCGTGACCGACGATGGCGGCAGCTCGGGGCGCCTTCGCCGCGAATACGGGATCTTGCCGCCGGGCGACATCCGCAACTGCATGGTGGCGCTGTCGAAGGACGAAACGCTGCTCGGGCGCCTGTTTCAGTATCGTTTCCCCGCCGGGCGCGGACTGCGCGGCCACAGCTTCGGTAACCTCTTCCTGACGGCGTTGAGCCATGTCACCGGCGATTTCACTGAAGCGGTGAGGCTGAGTGGCGAGGTTTTAGCCATTCGCGGGCGGATCTTTCCTTCCACCACCCAAAACATCACCCTCGAGGCGGTGATGGAAGACGGCGAAGTGGTATCCGGGGAGACGCGAATTGCGCGCAGCGGCAAGCGCATCCGTCGCGTGCGTCTGGTGCCGCGGCGGGCGCGGCCCCTACCGGAGGTGCTCGAGACCATCCGGCACGCGGATTTGATCGTCATCGGCCCAGGATCGCTCTACACCAGCATCATTCCGAACCTGCTTGTTCGGGGCGTGGCGAAAGCCATTCGCAAATCCGAGGCTACGCGCGTGTACATCTCGAACCTCATGACGCAGCCCGGCGAGACGCAGGGTTACTCGGTGGCCGACCATGTGCGCGCCATTCACCAGCACACCCATCGGCGGCTGATCGACTGGGTGATCGTCAATCGCCAGCCGATCTCCCCCGCCGTGGCGCGGCGCTACCGTGCCGAAGGTGCCGAACCGGTACGCACCGATCTCGACGAGCTGCAGCGCATGGGGCTGCGCTGTGTGTTCGAGGACCTGCTCGAGGAACATGGCGTCGTCCGGCACAGCCGCGAGCAACTCACCCGCCTCCTGCTCGAAGAGTTCGTCGAGCGACCCCCAGCGCGCTGAATCTCCCGTGTAACCCCCGGACTGGCAAGTGGCCCCGACCGGAGTCTCCTGGCCATTTCACTCGCCGGTCACGGGGGTCTCCTTGCGTGGGGCAGCGTAGGTTCGTATACTGACCTCCGCCGCGCGCGGAACCGACCGAGGAGAGCTTCCAATGGCGACGGTGGCCGCTGCTAACGAGTTCAACGTCTACGAATCGGCGGAAGCGCGCTTTGAGATCGCCGCGAGGAAACTGGGGCTCGAAGAAGGCCTCTACAAGTACCTGAAGTATCCCAACAAGGAAATCACCGTGTACATTCCGGTGGCCATGGACAGCGGCCACCTGGAGATCTTTGTGGGCTACCGCGTACACCATTCGATCGTGCGCGGCCCAGGCAAGGGCGGCATCCGCTTTGCCCCGGACGTAACTCTCGACGAAGTGCGCGCTCTGGCCGCCTGGATGACATGGAAGTGCGCGGTGGTCAACATTCCGTTCGGCGGGGCCAAAGGGGGTGTGATCTGCGATCCGAGCAAGCTTTCCCTCGGCGAGATGGAGCGCATCACCCGGCGCTACACCGCCGAGCTGAGCGAATGGATCGGCCCGGAGCGCGACGTCCCCGCTCCAGACCTCGGCACGAACGAGCAGACCATGGCCTGGGTGATGGACACCTATTCGATGCATGTCCGGCATACGACTACCGCCGTCGTCACCGGCAAGCCGCTCGACCTGGGGGGCTCGCGCGGCCGCAAGGAAGCCACCGGGCGCGGCTGTCAGATTGTCTGCGATAAGGCCCTGGCCAAGCTCGGCCTGCGCCGCGAGAACACCCGCGTGATCATCCAAGGCTTCGGCAACGTGGGCTCCATGTCGGCGCTGCTGCTCGATCGCGCCGGATACAAAATCGTCGGCGTGGCCGACATCCACGGCGCGCTCTACAACGAGAAGGGCTTCGACAT
>DATFXF010000286.1:0-5589 GCA_035258565.1 Candidatus Acidiferrales bacterium | reverse complement strand
GGGCAGCAGGCGCGAAACCAGGGACCAGGATTCATGGCCACAAAGCTAGCACAACCTTGTCAGCAGGTGGCACTCCCAGCGAATGGTTGGCGCTTCCTTGACCGGCATGAGCCGGCACTGCTGACGCTCGGCGGCCCAGGCTGCTTATCGTTGCGCTACAGGTGGTTCCGGACGCGTCCACTCGAGCGCATCGAGCGACCCTCTAATCCGAAACCCGTTGTGTGCTGCGCCCGGCGCACGCCCATTCTCTTGCCGCTCGGCTGGCTCGATCTCGAGATCGAGCCGACGAGAGAAGTCCACGCTGCCTTTGGCTTGGTAGCCTTCGGCAAGGCTCGTGAGCCGAAGCTGCTCGACTTTGATTTTTCCGTTCGCCATAGAAAAGGCCCCTTCGGCCGAAGCGAAATGGCTCGTTCCCCGCTGCAGGCTGTTCTCGAGATCGGTGGCGTGGAGATCGAAGCCGCGAAGCTCAGCATCGCGCAGGCGAATCGTGCCGCGACCCTCGAGCGAGCGCAGCAGGTCCTCGCGGCCGATTCCCTGTGCCACAACGTCGAGCTCCCCCGAGGCGCCACCCGAGAACCGCTCTCTCAGCGTCACCGTGGCACCCGACAGCGCCTTCAGGTTTACGCCGTCAAACCGCGCTTGGAAATGATAATGGGGCTCGGACATCAGGCGGGCATCAAGGGAACCCTCCATCCTGCCACCATAGAACTCAGCCTGCGCGCGGCGCAGGCTGATGGCACGGCCCGCCACCTGCGCTTCGGCGCGCAGATGCCGCAGCACGAGCGGGGAAACCGCGATTTCGTCGACGCTGAGCCGCCCCTGGCCGCGGAGCGCCCCCAGCGCATCATCCCGCACCGCGGCATCGGCAGCTGCAGCAGCAAAGGGCACCATGCGCTCGAAGAATCCAGGCCGCGCGCGTGGCCCGAGCCATCGGTCGAGTTCCGCGACGCTGAGCCGGTCCGCGCTCAAATCAAACTCCCACACGGGCGGTGAAACCAGACCTCCGACAACCGAGAGATTCGGGCGGCGCAGCTTTCCCTTCCACTGCGCACCGAAGGCTTCCACGCCGTCGAGGGTCACCCGGCGTTCGTCGGGCCGCAGCTCAAAGCGGGCGCTAGCAATGGTCAGAGGCCGATTCAAGTAATCGGTGCGCAGCCGGAACCCCTCGAGATCAATCGTTCCGATCGTATTAGCCGTGTACGGGGAAAGCGTTCCCTGCCAATCCAGCCGCAGACTCGCCGCGCCCTCGGCCTTCCAGCCGCGGCGGAATGGATGGCCGAGCGCCCGCGCTGCAGCAAGCAGGTCCTGGGCACGCTCGGTTTGCCCTTCGAGCTTGAACTCGAATCCCCAACCCTTCCTGTCTGGGGAAGGGGAGCCTGCTCCAGGCCCGAGCGCCCCCAGGAGACGAAAGGAATTGCTCGCGCGTCCTGGCATTTCGCCTTTCGCGGGGGCGCTGGCCGGCACGGCAATGCTAGCGGGCGCAAGCACCAAGCGCCCACCCTCCACTCGCGCTCCAAAGCGGCTGATGCCAATCGGCTGGGGCAGTTCGGCGGCGCGCAGGCGCGCGCCGGTGCTGGCCAACTCGCCGGCCTCGAGATCAAGTGGCCATCCTCCGAGTGACAGGTCCACACCGACGTATCCTTCGAGCGCCACATCCTCTGTCACACCGGGACGAAAGGCGCGGTACCAGGCCAGCGCGTCCGCAAGACTGATGCCTGAAGAGAGTACACGGAACTGCGGAGAGATCCCCGTTGCCCATTGGATGTCCCCCACAACACTGGCGTTCGACTGCGGCGCGTCGAGCACGCACTTGCTGATCTCGAAGGTTCGAACATTCGGCCGCAAGAGCGCTTCGACAATAAGATTCAGCCGCGGGTCACCGGCGCGTGACGGCAGATCCCAACGGTGCACGCCGCTCAGCCGCGCTCTAGCCGAGAAGGACCACGGGCTCCCAGCGCCCTCCTCGTCGACCGCTTCGCCGCTGCTCGCCGGCGCGTCTGCCGAGTGAACGGAAGGTTCGCCCGGAGCGGCGCTGCGCGCAGTCACTTCGACGGATAACTTGCCCCGCATGCCGAAATCCCGCCCGCGCACCAGGCGCAGAGCGTCGGCAAGAGAAGCATCCTCCCAGGTCAGCTCGAGTTGCGCGGGTCGCAGCCGGGCAGAGGTCCCTCGGATACGCCCGCGCAGGCGCAATGTGCCCGCTTCCTGCAGGGTGACCGCCGCGCGGAATGGGCGCGCCTCAAGGTTCATTCGCCAGCGGCCCGCGCTCTCTTGCTCCACATCGCCCCTGACGTCCGCGAGCGCCAAGGGATGCTTGTCGGGGCCGCGCTTGAAATTGATCCGGCCGCCATCCACTTCGATCCGGTAGAGCCGCGCGGGGGAATAGCCCGTAGTCGGAGGAGGCACCGCTCCAGGCGCAGGAACTGGTGGAGGCAACCAACTCTCCACGTTCCAGTGGCCATCGATGCCGCGCACGAGATTCAGTGTGGGCCGGGTGAGCGAGAGTGTGCCGAACTCAAATCGCCCAAGAAGGAGCGAATGCCAGCGCAAGCCTGCCGCCATGCGATCCGCGCGCAGGAAGTACTCGTAACCAAAGCGGGGATCCTCCGCCACGGTGATGTGGTTGGCCTGGAGGCGCAGCCCATCGAGCAAGCTGAAACGGAACCGACTGACCTCCACCGGTCGCCCGAATGCCGCTTCCAGCCGGGCAACCAGATAACGATGGGCGCCGCGGGAACGCAGCGCCAGGGACACTCCGAGACTAAAAGCGACCAGGAGCAGCAGCGCTCCTCCAGCCCGACGCAACCAGATCCTCGTTCGCATAGCGAGGTCAGCGATTTTGGCAAAAGGAGGACGCGAAAGGAAGGACAACCTCACGGAGCGGCTAGTGGACTCCGCGAAACATTCGCCCCCAGCGCGTTTTCATCGGCAGGTGCGCCAGGGTATCCAGGAGCCCCAGCAGGCGGCCGACGAAGCTGCGGTCGCTATAATCCGCGCTGGTGGCGTCCACCGACCAGTAGATCAAGATGGGGCGGCCCATCACCGCCTCGCGGTCCACAAAGCCCCAGTAGCGGCTATCCCAGCTGCGCTCGCGGTTGTCACCCATCACAAAGTAGCGGTCTCGCGGGACGACGAGCTCACCGTCACGCACGTGTTTGAGAAGTTCATCCGCCCACTCGGAGCGGACGTTCCGCTCGAGGAAACGTCGGCTGGTGGGCGGAAACGTATCACCGAAGGGGTCGTAGGGCGCGGTGGGGTCGTGAATCACATAGGGCTCGGGCATGGGCCGCCCGTTGACGTAAACTTGCTGGTCCACGATCTTCACGCGGTCGCCCGGCGTGCCGATCACGCGCTTCACGTAGTGGGCGTGTTCATCGAAAGGAAACTTGAAGACGATAATATCGCCACGCTCGATCGGCCGGTAGGGCAGGAAGCGGTCATACCAGACGCCGCGCCCCCCGAAGATGAACTTATTCACCAGCAGATGGTCACCGATCAGCAGCGTTCGCTCCATGGACTGCGAGGGAATCTTGAAGGCCTGGACCACGAACGTCGTGCCAAAAAGCGCCAGGATGACCGTCACCAGCAGTGATTCGGCGTACTCGAGCAGCGAGGTTTGTTCTTGCTCGCCTCTTCGGCCCAAGGCCGATTCCGCCTCAGCGACGTGGGTCGCATTTGCCATGCGTTTCTCGTCTCACTCTTCCGTCCGCCGGAGCTGCTCAAGCGCAAGTCGCGCAGCGGCCAGCTCCGCTTCCTTCTTGCTCGCACCCGATCCGGTAGCCACCACCCGCCCGGCTAGGCGAACCTCCACGACAAAGGTCTTGCGGTGCTCGGGGCCGCTCTCGCTCGCCACGCGGTACTCCGCCGTAGGCCCGCCGCGACCCTGGAGCAGCTCCTGAAGACCTGATTTGTGGTCCGGTTGTGCCAGCCGCTGCGCGCCGTCCCCCAGAGCGTGGTCGAGCAGCGAGGAGCGCACAAACTCTCGCGCCGCGTCCAGTCCACCATCGAGGTAGATAGCGGCGACCACGGCTTCATAGGCGTCTGCCAGGACCGCAGGCTTCTCCCGCCCGCCGGTTTTTTCCTCCCCTTTGCCCAGTCGCAAGTAGCGCCCGAGTCTCAGGCGGCGTGCCGCGGCGTGGAGTGATATGGCGCTCACAAGCCGCGCGCGGCTCTTGGAGAGTTGCCCTTCGCTCCAGTTCGGGAATTCCCGCACCAGATGTTCGCTAACCAGCGCGCCGAGGATGGCGTCACCAAGGAACTCTAACTTCTCATTGTCTTCCGCGCCCTTCTCCCCAAGGGCTTCCTGGCGGGACGAACTGTGCGTCAAGGCTCGTTCCAACCAGCCGGGCTCGCCGAAGCGATGGCCGAGCGCCGCTTCGAGAGAGGCGAGCCCAGAATCGACCGTGGCCGCTGACCGCACCGCTCTACTTCGGCGCCGACAATTGCGTTGCCGCCAGCTTCTTGGCGCTCTCCACGTGCTGCTTGCAGCGCTCCTGGAGCGGCCCGGGGGCAGTGCAGTGCCCAAACGCGCCCACGGCGTCTGCATAGTGCTTCGAATTCATGTAGACCAGGCCGAGGACGTAATAATCGGTGGGGTCGGGCGTCACCGCGAGCTTGGTGGCTTGCTCGAGTTCGGCGGCCGCATCCGCGTATTTGCCGCGGTGAAAGAACACCACCCCCAGCCCGCTGTGGCACATGGAGAGCTTCTCGTTCTTGGCTTTGGCGAACTCTTCATCGGTCATTCCCACCGGCTTCTCCATCGCCACGAGCAACTCCATCGCTTGCTTGGAGTAGTTCTCGGAACGATTGAGCTTCTGATCGGCATCCAGCGTATTCGCGCCCGCGCGTCGCGGAATTACCCAGGCCATCAGAGAGAGCACGTCCACGTCTTTGGGGTTCAATGCGAGCGCCTTTTCTCCGGCCGCAAACATCTTGTCCTCCTGCCCCGCGGACAAATAGGCGGTCGCCAGTTGGGAGTAGACGCTTTCCCGATAGCGGCTTTCCGGAAACTTCTTGAGGAAATCGTCGCCGAGCTGAATCCGGCGTTGAGGGTCACCTTTCATTTCGAAAAAGGCCTTGTAGGCGTCCTCCTCTTCTTTGTTGACCGGCGGCGCCGGGGCTGCCGGTGGCGAGGGCGCGGTCTGGCCCGGCGGTGTGGGCTGAGCCGGCGGCTTCGGCGGGTTCTGCTGCCCCTGGCCAGACCCTTGGCCGGACTGCGCCCAGGAGACGGAAGCGAGAACGAGAGCTGGCAGTGCCAGCCAGAATCGATTGCGGATGAGATTTGTCATTGGACTTTCTCCTTATTGGCTGCGATTTCTTGACTCCGCTCCTCCGGGAATCGCGATGTGATCTTGCCGGGGCTGGCTTCGGCCGGTTAAGGCTTTGCGGACTTCGCGCCGCCCGGTTCATACCCCTTTTGAATCCCGCGCTGTGCCGCCAAGCGGGCTGTTTCTGGAGCACCCTCGATGGCCAGCGCCGCGCGGTATTCACTGACGGCCAGCTCGCGGTTTCCATCCACGTCGTAGATGCGGCCGAGATACACATGAGACCAGGACTGGATGAGCGGGTCTTTCGCGCCGGCGCCCGCAG
>DATFXF010000285.1:0-3942 GCA_035258565.1 Candidatus Acidiferrales bacterium | reverse complement strand
ATTACATCCTGCAGAGGGGTTGTGAAAAGGTCGCTGTGCCCTACCTTCCTGACCGGCTCGCTCAACTGACCGTACCGCACGAAGGGCATCCCGCCTGCCATTATTGCGGCAACTGCACAGAAGGATGCGATACCGGGTCCTTCTTCTCCACGCCCTGGTTCTTCCTTCCCCTGGCAGAGAAGACCGGTAATCTCGAGCTGCGCACGAACGCAGTGGTCAAGAATATTCTGGTGGATGGGAATGGGCGTGCCAAGGGCGTTGCCTACATCGACCGCGCGAGCAGGCAGGAGGTGGAAGTTCAGGGGAAGGCCGTAGTAGTGGCAGCCTCCTGCATCGAGAGCGCCAGGATCCTGCTGAATTCCAAGTCCCGAGAGTTTCCCAACGGACTCGCGAATTCGAGCGGACAAGTCGGCCGCAACCTCTGCGACCACCTCTATGGAACTACCGGCTACGGCTATCTTCCTCAGCTTCTCGGACAGCCGAGCTCTCCCGACAACGTCTCCAATAGTCAGGTGGTCTGGATGCCGCGGTGGCAAAACTTGAAGGATCCCCATGAGGAGAAGTTCATTCGCGGGTATTCGATTTATCCTACCGGTGGGTGCGGTGAGTTCCCTTGGTATTACCGTCAATTAGAGGGCTTCGGCTCCGAGCTCAAGCGCCAGATCAAACGTTACTATCCCACACCTGTTTCCTTTTATTGCCAGATCCCGTCGTTGCCCAGTCCCGCGAATTTCGTGGACATCGACCCGGAAGTGAAAGATATGTTCGGCATTCCTGCAGTGCGCGTCCACTTTCAATGGGGACCCAACGAACTCTTAATGTGGGAACATGCGAAGGAAGTCTGCGGCAATGTCATCCAAGCATCGGGAGGCGAAATTTGGGGCGTCGGCGAGAAGCCCCATTCGCCTGGCTACAGCCTGCACGAGACTGGCACCTGCCGCATGGGCAACGACCCGAGACGCTCCGTCACCAACCGCTTCGGTCAAACGCACGACGTGCCCAATCTCTATGTTTGCGACGCCAGCGTTCTCCTCTCTTGCTCCGACAAGACAACAACGCTCTCCATTCTGGCCTTTACATTACGGACCTGTGAATACCTCCTTGAGAATTTGAGGAGTGCCCACAGTGCCGCGATTTCCTTCCGGCTGAGCACACGGCGGAAAAACGCTAGTAAGGGCCTCGGAAGGGCGCCCACAATACCCTTTCCGAGCCTGTAAACCGTGCGAATGGAAGCGGTCCAAGATCACCGGTCCCACGGCAACGTCAAAGTCGGTTGGGTAAGGCGCTGGGTCCGATCGCGCGGCGATCTTGCGGCGATCCCAAAGGGGATTGATGACTCCGAAGACCACCACCTGTGCCGGCCAATCGGGCTCGCAACGACGGGCGCGATTCGTCGGCGGGCCGACCTCGCCTACTGGGGCGTCAGAAAAGAACCGTGCCTTGTCTGCCCGGCTAGGCGAGAGAGAGTAGGTGATCTGGCGCCCGCCGCTAATCCGGCGACGGTGTCGTTCCTGGCTTCCTCCTAGGCTCGGTCCGGGGCTGGGACTTCGGGCCCCGGGGATGGGAAAGGAGAAATCCGCGCAAAGGGGAACCTTCCCCGAATGGCCTGATTGAAATAGCGGCCCTTGGAGGGCGCGCTCAGCAAGGCTTCGTGCACTTCCCGGGGAACGCCCAAATATTGATAGAGAGCTCGACTGAGAAATTCCAACTGCAACACCTCGCGGGCTTCGTCGTAGATAACCGTCGCGAGGGTGGTCGATTGTACGGTGGTAACGCGCATGCGAGATTCCTCCTGGGTAGGGTGGCCCGGAAGTCGCCTAGCGGCAGGCGAGGCCGAGCAAGCGTAAGGGATGCTGCTGGCGGCGCGCGCAGGTGCGCAGTGCTGCGGCGATGTTCTCTGCCCCGGCCAGACGCAACAAGCTGATGGCCAGATTGCGCAGCGAGGCCATGACCCGGGCTCCGGCGTGTTTGCGAATGCGGCAGCGGTCTTCGTCGAAGGTGAAATCGCGGACGTAGTGCAAGCCGTTCTCAATACACCAGTGGTTGCGGTTCCAGGCCAGCAAGCAGGCCGGGCTGGCTTTTTCCGGGCGGGAACTGGTCACGCCATACACGGTTTCGCAGCAACGCTCCGCGGTGGTCAGCCGGACGATAATCCGCTGGATGACGAACACCTGAGCCACGTACGGAAAATCGAGGTAGCCGCAGAGTTCGGTGCTGGTCCAGATGCGGCGCTCTTCCAAGCGGCCGTGGCCTTTATCGCAGGTGGTGTGGTGAGGGGGGAAAGGATTCCAGGTGCAGATCGGCGATGTCTTGCTTGAGGGTGGGTTGATTGTCTTTGACCGTAAAAAGATAGTCGGCCTTCTTCTCCTCGACCAGATAACGGGCGGTGGCCTCCTGGGTGTGCAACGCATCGACGGTGACGACCGTCCCGGCCAAGGGGAGGGGTTCGAGCAAGCGGGGCAATTCGGGGATTTCGTTGGTTTTCTCCCCCACCTCGCGCTGCGCCACCACGATCCCTTCCTGGTGCAGGATGGCGCTGAGCAAGTGGGGAGGCTTTTGGTCCGCGTCGTGGGCGCGGCGCAAGGTTTTCCCATCCACGCTCACGGCCGCACCGTCCAGGTGGCAATGCTGCAACAGCCAGGGACCGATCTTGGCGTCGAGAGCGTCGGCATCCAGCTTCTGCAAGACGCGCCGGATGGTGGGTTCGGAAGGAGCGGTCCAGCGCCAGGAGCCCAAGCGCCGCAAGGTATCGCGCGAGAGGTCCTTGGCCCACTCGGCGATGGCCGTGAACCCGCGGGCTCCAGACAGGGCTGCACACACCGCAATCGCCACCACGGTCACCACCGGATGGCGCACCCCCCGCGGCTTGCGGGGGTCCACCACCGTTCGCAACATTTCGATCAATCCGCCTTCCCCCTCCAGGGGTAGGCGATTCACATCCAGCATGAAGGGATTCTCCTTTCGTGAGGAATGGGAGGGAGGTAGAAAAGAAGCCAGCAAACGCTGCCCGGCCTCACGACACAGCGGGCGCACGAGCACCAGCTTGGGCTGGCCATGAGCTACATAACCCCGGCCCCGCTTCGCGAAGCCCAGCGTCTGGCCAAGCGGCAGCCAGCCCGCAGCCAGATAACAAGTGCCCCGAAAGCGGGTCGGATCAACAAACGTTTCGGCCAGCAGGATCGGGTGACCGTGGTAGCGTTCCCAATCTTGACTGAGGCGCTTACAGTTGAGGGCCAAGACTCGCGACGCGACATTCCCACGGCGCCACTCCGACAGCACGAGGAAACGAGCATTGTTGGCAAGGAGATGAAGACGGCGGAAGCGGAGCGCGGAGCTCCAGCCGATCCAGGTATCACGCGGAGCACACTTCAGGGCGGCCGCACCCCAGCCCAGTAGCGCCACCCATTGCTCCTGGAAGAGGGCTACGTACCAAAGCGATTGTCCGACAATTGACCTCAGGCCCAGGTAATGATGGGTCTGCATCAGTTGTCGCCATCGCGCTCGTTCCTCGTGGCGTACGGGACGGACGATGATCCCGTCGAGCGGGACAGCCTCGGCACTGCGATCGGCTGCCTGGTCCATGCCGGAAGGCTATCAAACCCGAGAGGCAATTGCCAGTTCAAAATGAATGACCCTTTACGGTGTTATATTTCTGAGACTTTGACGGAGCCCTTGGCCGGACCTATCCTGCTCATCCTGGCCTCGTACCAATACTCGGGCGCCAAAACCACGCTCGTAAACAAATCGACGACGCCTGGGTCGAAGCCGGTGACTCTGCGCGTGGCGTTTCATCCGACAAGAGGGGTATTTTATCTGGCCCTGCCGGGGCAGAACCAGGTCGCGGTTTATTCGATCAATCCCACCACAGGAGCCGTGACCTTCTTCAAGGAGGTCGCCAATCAGGGCATGGCACCGTGCTGGCTGGCGGTCAACTCTGCCGGT
>DATFXF010000284.1:0-3417 GCA_035258565.1 Candidatus Acidiferrales bacterium | reverse complement strand
CCCGCCAAAAGCTCCGCTTCAGCCGCGAGGCTTATAAATGCGCTCCCCCCAATTAGGAACTCGCGCCTGTTGACATTGCACATGTCCCCTCCTGTTTTCTCGTTCGGCGGACTGAACGCCTTCGCTCTTGAAAATGATGGTCTGGAAAGCATTTCGGGCCGGATTATACGCTGGGTGGCCAGGAAAAGTCGGCTGGCGGGGAAGGACGACTGGACCGTGTGAACGCCGCAGCCAGAGCAAGTTCACCGTAACTGTTGCAAAATCCTAGTGCCCTATCGCAAATGCGTCGGCGCCGTGCGGCCGCGTAGGTTCACAAGAGTGTCCCGCCGGGGCATTTGCGATAGGGGGATTTGGAGGAAGCCGCTCGTGTTTGGCGGACGCGGGGGGACTATGGGTTTTGCTTGGCCGATTCGACGATCGTTCGCCTATGGGAATGCAAAAGTGGAGTCGTAAGTGAAGACAGTTTGGTTTTTGGGCAGCTGCGAAGAGTATCAGGGCAAGGTTTAGACATAGAAGTGAGTGGCTGATCCAGAGCCGTGATGGTAGATAGGAACACGAAGGCGATCGGAGTCGATGATGATTCCGTGAGGGGGAGGGAAATGGGAGGTGACTTAGGAGGAGTCAAGTTGAACCCTCGGGTGTAGAAGTTGGGCCGTGTCCCAGGCAGAAAGAGATTCGACTCGCACCATGGGGGTGGCACATTTCGGACAACGGAAGCATGCTGGGAGATGGGAGATGTTGGAAGTGGAAGTGGTTGGCCGAGGATGATGCAACAACAATCGTTGACAGAGTGGCAAAAGGGTGGCGCGGCAACGGTTGGCCAGGAAGCCGAAGGAGCGGATGCGAACAAAGCCACGGGGCAGCACATGCAGCAGGAAGCGGCGCAAGAACTCTGGGGCCGCGAGCGTCATCATTCTTTTCTTATTGCCCTGGGCATAATCCTTCCAGCGGAAGGTAACCTGGTTGCCATCGAAGGCCACGAGGCGATAGTTGGTGATGGCGATGCGATGGGTGTAGCGGGCGAGATAGCCGAGGACATGATGGGGACCGCCGAACGGAGGTTTGGCATAGACGATCCAGTTCTGACGGAACAAGGGGCGCAAGAAAGCGCGGAAGGCTTTCTCGTTTTGTTAGAGGTCGAAGAGAACCGGGGAAGATCAATTGGCGTTGTTGGAATCGTCGTTTAAGAGCGGCGACGAACTTGCCGCGAAAGACGCGACTGAGCACGCCTACCGGCAGGAAGAAGGGATAACGGGGGTGGATCCAACGAGTGCGGTCCGGGGAGAGACCGCCGGCCGGAATCAGACAGTGGATATGAGGATGGAACAACAAGTTCTGACCCCAACTGTGGAGCACGGCAAAGAAACCGATCTGTGCGCCGAGATGTTTGGGGTCGGCCGCGACCTCGAGCAGAGTCTCGGCAGTGGCGTGGAACAACAGGTCATAGAAGACCTTCTTGTTGACCAGGGCCAGATGCACGAGATGATGCGGTACCGTGAACACGACGTGGATATAAGGAGCCGGTAGAAGTTCGCTCTGCCGGGCAGCGATCCAGCGGTCGCGCGCCCCACTTTGACACTTGGGGCAGTGGCGATTCCGACAACTATTAAAGGAGACGGCACGATAGCCGCAGCGCGGACACTGGTCGCGATGTCCGCCCAGTGCCGCAGTGCGGCAACGTGCGATGGCCAGGAGCACTTTGCGATGGCTCCAGTGAATCCAGCGACAGCTGGTGCGGATAAAGCGATTCCCTTGTGCGCGAACGATATCGGCCACCTCCAGCGGTGGCTGAGTCATTTTTTCTGCAGCCTCCGTGAAGGAGGAACATGGTCCACGCTGGAGAGCCGCAGGCTATCGAGGGGATTAGGAACCGCCTGCAAATGTTTCTGGGATAGATGCAGGTAAATCAGAGTGTGTTCCAGGCGGGAGTGTCCGAGCAAGACTTGGATGGTGCGCAAGTCGGCTCCAGCGTCCAGCAAATGGGTAGCGCAACTGTGCCGCAGACTGTGTGGAGACAAGCGTTTGCTGATGCCGGCTTGCCGGGCTGCCTGGCGACAAGCCAGCCAGACGATGTTGGGAGTGATGGGTACGTCAGCCCGCCAGTGGTGCACGGTTCCGGGGAAGAGATAGGTTTTAGGTTTCATCCAACGCCAATAGACGCGGAGGGCTTCGAGCAGTGTTGGACTGAGCGGCACTTCGCGATCACGGCTACCTTTGCCTTGGGTAATACGAATCATCATGCGCTGACTGTCAATGTCACTGACCTTGAGACAGCAAAGTTCGGATCGTCGCACGGCGGTGGAATACAAGGTCATGAGCAGGGTACGGTGATACAGATTGCGTGCCGCATCGATGAGCCGGGTCACTTCCTCAGGGCTGAGCACAACGGGGAGGCGCCGGGGAGATTTGGGAAAAGGAATGTGCTCGGTCAGAAAATGCCGGCGTAGAGTTTTGACAAACAAGAAGCGGAGTGCGGATACATACTGGCTGACGCTACCCGGCGACAACTTTCTACTTTGAAACAGATATGCCTGGTATTGGCGAATGTGTTCCGGCCCCAGCTTGTCCGGTGGTCGGTTAAAGTAGGCTGCGAAGTCGCGGATGATCCGAAGGTAGGTGTTTGCGGTACGATAGGCGTAATGACGACGCTGGAGTTCTTCCAGCATTTTTTGGCGAAGTTGGGTCATGGAGACCTCCATTTTCTGTGACCCAACTTATCTCAACTCTTTCCTCCTCCCCATCTGCCGAGTTACAAACACGCGCAAGCGTCCGCCGCGAGCGGCTTCGTCCAAATCCCGATAGCGCTCATTGACTCGTTCTGAGCTGCTAAACCTGTTAGCTATGCCAGTGTCGGGACGGCGAAGTTAAGGCCAAACTCTAGAATCAGCGAAGCTGGAAGATAGGAGAAGCATATCCTGAAGTGGACAGCGGACCGTCAGGGCGCGGCAAACGGTGACGGGTGGCCGACCCGCCCGTTTTTTTCGCCGACAGTGAGTTCTCGCAGGCACAGTTTGCTCAAGTCCTGCTCGTCACATTGATAGATTTGCACCATCGGCAGATCTTGGGCTTGAACTATGTAGCTACCTTCTTCTAGGGCCTCACTCTCATCGGGCGTATGAGCAACCACTGGGCTCCCCTGACGCACGCGGATGCGAAATTGTCCCGAAGGAGGCTCGTAATTTGCATACGCGAAACAGCGCCCGATGCAGGCGCGGTCCACAATGTGATTAATGAACCAGATCCTCCAATCCAATGGTGCCGATATGGTTTCCACGACGCGCCGTCCATAGGGCAGATCGTGCACCAGACTCTCCGCCTGCTGTTCCATCTTGTTCAGCACACCGGTGTCCTGGTAGATGAATACAAAAAACACAGCGGCACAGGCCGCGAGCCCTACTAGATGCCATTTTCTTGGCC
>DATFXF010000283.1:0-6254 GCA_035258565.1 Candidatus Acidiferrales bacterium | reverse complement strand
CCAGACCGGGGACCGACCTAAGGAAGGGCCTTGCCTCAACGTGCTTGTGCGCGGGCTTTTGAGCTGGGTCTTGAACGTGGCGAACTTGAGCGGGCTTTTACTCCTGGTGGGCAGGCGTAGTCAAGATATTCTTTGAGGAGTTACGGCAAGGAGGAGGAATAAGGAAGGGTTCAGGAAATCTGAAAAAGCGATAAGAGCTTTCTGCAAGAAAAATAAAAAGGCCGCGCGGGGGCGGACTTGCCGGTGTGCGGTTCAACTCAGCAAAATGGCAGGAACCGACATAAAATCAGTGTTGGTCTGGGGTAGCGCAGGCCGGCCCTGTCTAGGCCCTTCTGATTCATCTGAAACGCTGATCGGTAACATGATCGCGAAGAATTATCGCAATGTCTTCGCTGTCCTCGCCGCAGCGGGATTTGTCGCCGCAGGCACGCTTTTACTTCTTCTGGCTGAGTTCCATGAGGAAATCACAGAGCCATGGCTAAGCCAGCTCGACCAACTGACGATGGCGACCATCCATCGATGGGCTTCACCAGGTCTCGATAAAATGATGTTTGGATTAAGTTTTGTCGGTTCCTGGAAATTCATGCCAGTGGCTGCCGTGGTGGTGAGCATCGTGCTGGCATGGCGCCGGTGTGCGCGCGAGCTGCTGTTGTTTGCGCTCGCGTTGGGCGGCTCAGCGATCCTCAACTTGGGGCTGAAGGCGTGGTTCCACCGAGTGCGACCGGAAGTGAATTGGGCATTAGTCCATGAGCCCAGCTTCTCATTCCCGAGCGGACATGCTGTCGCGGGATTCACGTTCTACGCGACCAGTGCATGCCTTGTATTTCGACGCACGCGTGCCGGTCTTGTGAGAGCGGCTGTAGTGGCGCTCGCCGTTTCGCTGATCATAGGCATCGGCTTCAGCCGAGTTTATCTGGGGTTCCATTACCCGACAGATGTTGCTGCGGGGTATTTGGTCGGCCTGGTGTGGGTTTCGGCTCTGCTCCTCGCTGGCAGGCTCTGGGACCGCCCGCTGCCGTTTGATTTACGGGCTTACAAGGATTGGCTGCGCGGAATCGGGGTGGAGGCGCAAGCGGTGTGGTATGCCTCGCGAGACCCACGTGTTCCGTGGTATTCACGCCTTTTTGCGGCCCTGGTGGTGGCCTACTTTTTCAGCCCGATCGATTTGATCCCCGACTTTACTCCGGTGGTCGGGCATTTAGATGATCTGATCATCGTTCCTGCAGGTATTCTCGCTGCGGTGAAGCTGATCCCCGAACCGCTGATGGCCGAATGTCGAGAGAAGGCACGCCGATCGCCCCTGACACTGAAAAGTTGGGCAGGAGCTGTCGGAGTGTTACTTCTCTGGATCGCACTGACGTGCATTGTTGGACTAATCTTGTTTCGGGTTGCCTGAGACGGTCGAGACCCGAAGACCGCTAGCGCCTGGCCATCTTCTGTGCCATGTGGAGCAGGAGCCCCCGCTTCGATTCGTCCATGCGCGCGAGCAGCCGGCGGAATCTTTGAAGAAAGCGAGCATCTTTGCATCCAGTGTTTTTGAGTTCTCGCCCGACTTCCGATTACAGCGCGCGAGGGCTTACGGCCAGTGTGCACAGTCCCGCCTACGCAGGACTGTGCTTGCCGTTTTTCAGTACCCTGCTCAAGCGTTAGGCGCGGAGGGCGGCGCTGAGTGCGTCGAAAAAGGCGTCGAGTTCGGCTGGCTGGGTGAAGATGTGCGTGGAGATGCGAATGCGTGCAGGGTTGCCTGCGATACGGATCTTCCGCGCGGCGCATGCCTCTAGCACGCGCTTGAAGTCGCCCGCCGCGGGCTCGAAGCTCACCATGGCTCCGAAGAAGGGCTTGTCGCTGGCGTTGGCGAGACGCAGTTGCGGGTAGCTGCGGATGCGGTCGCGCACTTGCGTGGCGAGCTGGTGGCTGCGGGCGTAGATGCGCTCGTTGCCGACGGTGTGAAAAAAATCCAGCGCGGCTTTCAGCCCCACCATCACCGAAAGGTTCGACGTGCCCAGGTTTGAGAAACGGTAAGCCTTGAGGCTGTAGTTGCGCCATTCGCCCGAGGCGATGGTGACCCACAGCCGCTCGAGCAGCTCCTCGCGGATGTAGAGCGTGCCGGTGCCCTTGGGCGCCATCAGCCACTTGTGCGGGCTGGTGGTGTAGAAGTCACAGCCGAGGTCATGCAGATCCAGCGGAATCTGCCCGATGGCGTGCGCGCCGTCCACCTGTGTCAGCACGCCGCGCTGCCGCGCCAGCGCGCAGATCGGCTTGGCGGGCAGCACCAGCCCGGTGGCTGTGGTGATATGGCTGAAGAAGAGCACGCGGGTCGCGGGGGTGATGGCGCGGGCGAATAGCTCGACGAGCTGGTCGGTTGATGCCGGCGGCCTGGGCAGGGTGATGTAGCTGAGCTTGATACCGTGGCGCGCCGCTTTTTGCTCCCAGCAGCAGCGCCCGCCGGGATGCTCCTGGTCGGTGAGCACGACTTCGTCGCCGGGCTTGAGATCCAGCCCATTGGCGACGGCGTTGTTGCCCTCGGTGGCGTTACGCACCAGCGCCAGTTCGTCCCGGCTGACGTGGAGGAAAGCCGCCAGCGCGTCGCGCAGCTCGCGCAGGGTCGCATTCTCCTCGTAGCCAAACCACGGGTAGGGCGGCTCGCGGTACTCTTCCGCGCGCAGGATGTGGTCGATCATCGCGCGTAGCACCGGCATGGGCGTGCAGCCGAGTGAGCCGCAATTCAGATTGATATGCCCGGCGGCGAGCACCCACTGCTGGCGGAGCTCGCTCCAATAGCGTTCCGGCTCAGCAAGATAGAGCTCGCGCGGCGGCAGCGGCGGGGCCTGCCTAGCGAAGAGCTGCTCGGCGCGCGCGAGCGGCGTGCCGAAAAGCGCGGAGGCTATCGCAGCGCGCTGGAGGAATTCTCGCCTGAGCATGATTCACCTCGTGGCAGGGCAGTACCCGGCGCAGTCTAGCAGAAACCAGAGGGCGCACATACGGCACGCATCTGCGCGCAGCGCATGCTGCCGCTGGGCCTGACACCATCGAAGCCCGCCGCCGTGATTCGTCCATGGGTGCGAGGAGGCGGCGGAGCTTCTTCAGAATGGGAGCCTCCTTCCTTGTGTTGCCCCATGCGGTTTCCTCGGTAGTCCTTCGCTTTGGAAGATGAAGCAAGTTGGGCGGTTCTTCCCCGTCGCAGAAGTCGGTAGAGCGGAAAGAGAGCAGCTACGATCAACTAAGAGTGGAGCATCCTCACCTCAAGGGCCCGGGCTAGTTTCTCTAAAGTTTCAATCGAGGGCCGCGTGTGGCCGTTCTCGATCCGAGAGAGGTAAGGGCGAGAAGGCCCGAACGCTTTTCGATATCGCCCTGGGAGAGGTTCTTGCTTTGCGCGGGCGCACGCATGCGGTCGCCGAGGAGCATGAGTCAATTATCGCACCGGCTTCGCCCCAAGGCCCACTTCGAGCATCCAGAAAATACCAAGAAATATCCGGTGAACCCTGATCGGTAGCAATTGCGCTTGGCGGACGAGATCGAGCGGATTTAGGTTCCAACGACAGCAAAATTTCTCCGCGTGGCGGTCTGCCCTTCCATCCTGCCAACGGCCCAGCCACTCATGGCTGCTGCGGCCGTGCTCGACCAGGAGAATCTGCCCGTCTCGGCGACAGACGCGGGCCATTTCGCGAAGCGGAACCACGGGGTCGGGAATCGTGCACAAACTGAGCGAGTCTACGACCGTATCGAAACTCTGATCGGGAAAGGCCAGCGCCTGCGCATCCATGATCAGGAAATCGACATCCAGTTTCAACCTCATCGCTCGCTCTTGGGCAAGTTGCAACCTAGCCGGACTCAGGTCGACAGCGGTGAGGTGGCAGTTCCGTGGGTAGTAAGGGAGGTTCTTGCCCGTTCCGACTGCAATCTCCAGGACCTTTCCCGATGCGCGTTGCAAGAGCCGCTTTCGAAGTCTTCCTACGGCCAAGAACTCGGAGATTGCCTCGCCGAAATCATACCAACGAGCAAACTCCTCGTACTTTTTCTGAATCTGCTTCTTGTCCATGGTCTTCTGCTAAGTTTAGGACGTTGTACAAAAGGGAGTCTGCCTTTTCCTTCTATGGCTCAAGCAAGGCTAGCGTATTAAACGACTCGCGACTGGATGCGGCCGTTCAGGGGTTGGTCGGCTGCTGTTAGCCTACTCTTTCGAGCGGAGCTCGCGCTCGGCCTGAAGCCAATCCTCCAGCTCAAAGCCAGGAGTAGCGCCCCTGGCCAGATAAATCTCGTAGGCTCGCAGACGAATCTCCTCTTCAGTCACTTCGCGTCGGGGAGTTTGTATTACGGGCTCTTGCGCCACTGCCTTTTGCATCTTTGCCGCTGTTTCTTGTGCCATCGTCTACCTCCGGGGCTGAGGAACTTACCTAGCAAATTTTCTCACACGATGACCAACGGTAGACATCAAAAAGAGCCGGCGGGTCGGCCTTTAGGGGCGCAGTTCGATGGCTGGGGCTGCGTGATGGTTTACTAGTTCGGAAGGTTCCAGGCAGCGAGGCGAATTGCTTCTAGGTTCGGCGAAGAAGGGCGGCGGGCTTTGATGTAAGCCGCTGCGATATCCAAATTCCAGCCCCAACAGCGATGCAGATAGGCAATCGCCACGGCGGGCGAGCGACCGGTGCCGGCCGTGCAGTGGAGATACACCAAATGACCGGCTCTTAGCAAAGAGTCCAGAACTCGAGCGCACTCATGGAGCTTTTCGCGCAGATCAACGGGATCGAAGTCCCTCACGGGAATCCGTGCGAGCTCAATCCGGCAGGCCCGGTAGTGAGCTTCGAGGGGTCCCCAAACGAGATTCACCAAGCGCATATCATCGTCTGTCTGAAGATTCAGAACGGCGGTGATGCCTGCTTCCTGGCGCAGTCTCTCAATGTCATCGATAGTTTGAGGATGCGAGCCCACGAAGAGGTCGGGTAGGATTTGGGCATAATCCACGGTTACCCGATGACAATTCTAACAGGCCTCCTTATCCGCGCTTTACGGCTGGAGAGGCCATGCGGTGAAGATGGGGGCTGAGCCGCCCGGGCAAGTCTGCCCGCCCTTCTAGAACTTACCCTTTGAGATATCGTGGCTCCACGTGAAGGCCACGAACGACATGGCGCGCAGGCGGTCGCCGAGGACCATGGTGGCATTATAATCGTCTCACTCTTCAGGCGGGACTGGCCAGCGTTCGAACACCGCTCGCGCCTTGCTTCCAGCTTCGGATGGTTTTCGTGTTGGCCGCTCCTGGCGCTGATTTTCTCGGTCGCAATCAGCTCTGAGGGCTAGCCGACCGCCTGGAAATGCTTCGACGGCGCTTGGGTTTCGGAGTTTTCGTTTTGGGATGCCTCGCTTTGAGGCGTTCGTTCTCCGCTCTAAGCGCAGCATTCTCCTTTCTCAGGCCATCGACACGATTCCCGAGTTCACCATTTTCTTTCTGCAGTTGCTGCACTTGTGCCTTCAGTTGTTCATTCTCCTGTCGCGCCTTTGTATCCTGGCAGGCCATCAGCGACAAGGCCAGTGCCCCTGCCAGTAGTAAACCAGCTACGGTGTTCTTGCGCACGGTCCCTCCCTTATAAGAATTTGAAGTCAATCCCCGCCGCGTTTCTGTTTGAATTGGATTGCGTTGTTGGCCGAGACGAGTCGCTTCCAAAAACGGTCTCCATGTTAAGGCTTTTCCGCCCGCCTTTCCAGCGCAAGCTCGTTGAAATATCGTGCTTTCATTCTCGTGGAGGCTACCTGCACAGGTATGTCCCGAAAAGGATGTTGTGCAACTGAACTTCCTGAACTCTGTGGACTCTGTTTTGGGCATAACCACCTATTGCTGAGTATTGAGGCCAGCTAAATGATAGGCTGTTCTTTCGGGCCCGATGGCATGTTGCCCTCTTCCCCAGATTTCAGGAAGTTCATGGAGTTCAGTGAGTCCTTATGGTTGCCCAAAAATCCCGTATTTTTTTAATAGCCGTGAAAGTTTCGGCCCTTCCGCCGGGCTAATCACATAGCCAGCTTCCTCCCTTTCTGTCTTAAGCCCCAGTTTTCGGCGGACGATCTGCCCAACCCAGTGCGGCGTGATCTTGCGCTCAAGTTCATCCCCGAGGGTGCTAAGGGAAGAGCCAATGCCTCTAGCCTGGATTTCTCACGAGAGATGGAATGAGGGAAGGGGGGCGGCTAGATTTTGGGGTTGTGGTGCGGTGCGCGACAATAGCTCCCGATCGGACGGTCGAAGCATTGTTGAAAAAGGGCTTACG
>DATFXF010000282.1:0-8409 GCA_035258565.1 Candidatus Acidiferrales bacterium | reverse complement strand
GAGCTTTCTGATCGAGATTGGAAAAGCCGGGTCGCGATTCATTCCAGCGGGGTTCTGACGAGCGATGCGCTCGCCGCGCTCCGCGAGCGAGGTGCGGCCGTGGCCTCCGTGCATCCCTTGATGACATTTGTGCGTGGCTCGGTCCCCGATCTATCGGCCGTGATGTTTGCGGTGGAAGGGGATGCGCGGGCAGTTCGGGTTGTTCGTAGGATCGTGCGCGATCTGGGCGGAGAAACGGTTCTGGTGAAAAAAGAAGCTAAGTCCGCTTATCATGCCTTTGCAACGATGATCTGCCCGTTGCTACTGGCATTACTAGCGAGCGCGGAGCGGGTCGCTGGCATTGCTGGAATCACGCCGCCGAATGCGCGCCGCAGAATGCTGCCGATCATCCGGCAGGCGCTCTGGAATTATGTCCGGCTTGGGCCCGAGATGGCTTTTACAGGCCCGATTGTGCGCGGCGATCTAGAGACGATGAGACTTCACCTTAAGGCGCTCAGCCGCCTGCCTGGCGCAAAGAATGGCTATATCGCGTTAGCGCTGGCCGCAATTGAATACCTGCCGTCGCGAAACCGCAAGAAGTTGCAGGCGATGCTTGATGAGGCGAACTCATAGACGGAAGATTCCCCTAACCCACGTGGCACAGGCGGCTCCCGTGTGTTGCCGGCTAGGCCTGTGGCCTCACTTCGCTCGGCTGCACAGGCGAGCCGCCTGTGCCACGTGGTTAGGGGATGGGCCCCGTCCTAGCTGAGCATGATTCTCTGAATGGAGAGGGCCCGCCCGGTTACGTCGTCACTTTCAATGATTACCGCGCTGAGACGAACATCGCCGGTCGCAGGCTCGAACCGTACCGGCATGTTGCTCAGAAAACGGCCGATGATCTGTTCTTTGTTCACTCCGATCACGCTCTCGTAGGGGCCAGTCATGCCAACATCGGTTATGTAAGCAGTGCCTTTGGGGAGCACGCGCTCGTCGGCAGTAGGAACGTGGGTGTGGGTTCCGATTACACCCGTGACCCGCCCGTCGAGATACCAGGCAAGCGCGATCTTTTCCGATGTGGCCTCGGCGTGCATGTCCACAAAAATGACCTTGGTCTTGAGCTGATCGATCAGGTGGTCGGCAGTGCGGAACGGATCATCGTTTGGGGCCATAAAGACCCGGCCTTGAAGATTGATCACGGCATAGGGCACATCTTTTTTTCGGCCTTCATACACACCGCGGCCGGGTAGGTCAGGAGCGTAATTGGCCGGGCGCAGCACACGGCGCGCCGGCCCGTGCGCATTGCCGTCAACCGAGGCGAAGTAGTCGACGATTTCGCGCTTGTCCCAAATGTGGTTGCCGGTGGTAAGGACGTCGATGCCGAAGTCGAATAACTCTTCGGCGAGCGCAGGTGTGATTCCAAAGCCAGCGGCGGCATTTTCACCATTGGCTAGGGCAAGATCAATGCGATGCACGCGCACCAACTCCTTCAGGTGGTCGCGGACTATGGTTCGTCCGGGCCGGCCGAAGATATCGCCGATGAAGAGAGTTCGCATTTACTTCGATGGTAACAAAACCAGCTCTTGGCCTTTAGCCCTTAGCCTTTCAATCGCCCAAAAACAGCTGTAGAAGGACAAGATGCGCAATCTAGCAAAAGATCGGAGGACATGGAGATCACAGCTAAGTGCTAAAAGTAGGAGCTGCTAGCGCAGCACGGCCGTCTTCAAAAAATCGTAATTGCCCGACGGACTGGGGCGCAGGTTCGAAACCCGATCGGAGTGGACCATCACGTTGTTGAAATACCACAGATCAATGTAGGGAAGGTCTTTCGCCAATGCGCGCTGCAGTTCCGCATAATCCTGTTTGCGCACGTTTTGATCAATCTCCTGCCTGGCCTTCGCGATCAAAGCGTCCACGCGCGGATTGCTGTAATACTGCCGGTTTGCGCCATTGGGGATGATTCTTGACGAGTCGAAGGCGTAGGTGAAGATCTCCGGATCTTCGTTGCCACCGATCCAACGCAGCGAGTAAACCTGAAACTCTCCGCGCTGAATATCGGCAAAAAACGTGGCGAATTCGAAGCTGCGAATATCGAGCGCGATGCCGACTTCCCGAAGCTGCTGCTGAAAGACAGCCGCCATCGAACGCGAACTCTCTTCCGTCGAAGTTTTCATGGTGAGATGAAAACGCACGCCATTGACGGCCGGATATCCAGCGTCGTCGAGCAGTGTGCGGGCGCTTTCCGGATCGTGCTTGGTTGGTTGTGCTTGCCCATCGTAGGCCCAACTCTCGGGTGGGAGCACGCTCGCGGCGGGACGGGCAAAATCGCGCCACAAGTAGTGAATGAGGGGCGCGCGGTCGAGGGCGTAGGCGATGGCTTGGCGGACACGCACGTCTTTCAAAATGGGATCGCGCAGATTGAATGCCATGTACGCGAGCCGGGTGCCGGGAGCGCTCTCCACCTGCAGGTGCGATTCGTGCATGAGAGTGAGCACCATGTCAGGATTCAACTCCAAGGCTACATCGGCGCTGCCCTTGCGCAGTTCGAGCGCGCGGGTCGTGCTGTCGGGCACGACCATAAATCGCACTCTTTTGAGCTTTGCTTTTTCGCCCCAGTACAGGTCGTTACGCTCGAGGACCACCTCGCGGTCCTGCTCGGCGCTGACAAAGCGATAGGGGCCCGAGCCGACGGGATTCGCGCTGACCTCACCGAGGCTGCCGCAGGGCACAATGCCCATGCCCTCTCCGCCCGCCAGGTTCCAGAGCAGTCCCGCCCAGGGCTGAGTCAGGTGAAAGACGATGGTCGAGTCGTCGGGAGCGTCTATCCTTTCGACCAACGTGAACGTGCCAGTTTTGGTGGTGCGGATCTTGCGCTCGAGCAAAGAATCGAAGCTCCACTTCACGTCGCGTGAGGTAAGCGCACGCCCATCGGCAAATTTCACGCCACGGCGCAGGTGGAAGATGTAGGTCTTTGGGTCGGGAATCTCCCAGCGCTCGGCAAGGCCGGGCTTCACGCTGAGGTGCTCGTTGCGGGAGAGGAGATTCTCGAACAAAAGCCCGTCGATGTTTTGCGATTGCGCGTCCAATCCGATGCGCGGGTCGAGATTGGTCGGGCTGGATTCGATGATCATGACTAGCTGGTCAGGATCGGGGCGCTGCGAGCAGGAAAGCAGAAGGGAACAGATACCGAGGACAAGAGAAATTTCTAAAAACGTTCTTGCATGACGCACCCAAGCTTCGTGACGCCTGACGCCTGACGCCTGACGCCTGATGCCTGATGCCGGGGCTCTCACTCGCACCGCTCCGCCATCTCGGACAGCTTGTTTACTGTGTTCCAATTGCGCATGGTACCGGTGACGGAGAGTATGCGGTCTAAGTTTTGCTTCCAAACGCTGCTCCCCGAGACCCCGTTCGGAAAGTAGAAATAGATCTCTGTTTCTGAAATCCGCACCCGGTCGGGCGCAAGGGTCACGGATTCGAGCTTGCTGATTGCCTCGGCTCGCGGCTCCTCGGCAAGAAAGACCACATGGAGCTTTGCCGGGTCTACGCCGGCTTCCTTCAACAAGGGATTATTATGGGTGATCTTTTTCAATTCGTCCGAGGTCCGGGTGAACACGTCCGCGGAAAAGCCGAAATCGGCGGCAATGCGCTGTTCGAGCTTCTTCGAGAGCGCCGCCGGTGCGAGTTTCGGACCCTTGAATACGAGGTTTCCGCTTTGAATATACGTCGCCACCTGCTCAAATCCCAGTGCCTCGCAGCACGAACGTAGCTTTTCCATCTTCATGCGTTTGTGCGGACCGAGGTTGATGCCGCGCAGTAAGGCGATGTAAACAGGCATAGAAAGGCAGCTATTGGTTGTTGGCTCTTGGCTTAGGCTCTTCGCTCGCGGTTTGGCATTTGCAGTGAGCGCACTCTAAGCCAACAACCAATAACCAACAACCGGGTTTCACGGATACGAAATCTTTCCCAGCACGACGGCTCGCTTCGCCCCGGTCGCCGCGGCCACGTTCGACGGTCGGCGATGCCAGGTCTCATAAGCCAGGACGGCAAACGCCACCGCCTCCTTGGCTGCGGAAGGAATGCCGAATTCGTCCGACGAGCGCAACTCGAGCTTCAAGTCACGAAGTTCGTTTCTGAGCCAAGCCATCAGAATCGGATTGCGGGTCCCTCCGCCAGAGGCGATCACGTCCGCGTACGTGCTCCTTGGCAAGACGAAGCGTTTGATCGCGGCGCCAATCGAACGCGCGGTGAGAGCGGTCGCGGTTGCGATAACATCGGCAGCCACTTCCGGCTTTATGCTTCGCGCGCGAGAACCGCAAGCACTCGCGAACTCGCGGACGAACTCACGGCCAAATTCCTCCCGCCCCGCGGTCTTGGGCGGCTTCTCTTGAAAAAAATCGTGCTGCAGAAAACGGGTGACGACATTCTCGTTGACTCGTCCCCGTGCGGCCATGCGGCCGTCGCGATCGAACTGCAGGTTCATGAGTTCGGCCGCCAATGCGTCGATCACCATGTTTCCTGGCCCGGTATCAAAGGCCAAAACCTGGCCGGGCGAAGCGCCGGGCGGGATCGCTGTCAAATTGGCGATTCCGCCAATATTCAGGGCGATTCTTCCCACGCGCTGATCACGAAACAGGATGTAGTCGAGATACGGAACGAGCGGTGCTCCCTTGCCTTCGGCTGCCATATCGGCGGGGCGGAAATCCGAGACCACGGGAACTCCGGTACGCGCTGCGATAACCGCGCCTTCGCCCGTCTGCCACGTGACTGCGAGCTTCTTCCCGAGAAAAGGCGCCGATGTTCCCTGATGATAAAGCGTCTGGCCATGGCAGCCGATCAGATCGCACTTGAGGCGGAGCTTCTTCTGTGCGGCGAGAACGGCTTCCGCATAGTGCTCTCCCAGGAGGAAGTTCAAGCGGGCAAGATCGGCCACGCTGGCCTTCGAGGAATTCATGGCAGCGAGCACGGCGCGGCGAACGGCCGGAGTATAAGGCAAGCCGGCATGTCCCCGTAATTTCAAGCGGGGAGCACGGGCGCGAGGTTTCTGCGAGATTTGGACCAGGGCGACGTCAATGCCATCGGCCGAGGTGCCGCTCATAACCCCGGCGACGATCACCTGCCGGCTCCGGCGGAGGCTGCGACAAGCTTCTGCAGCCGTACCTGCTCCGAGAACTCCCAAAGCTGGGTCTTGAGACGAGAAATTTTTTCAGGCGAAGGAGACGACGCTCGCCGCTTCAGCCCAGAAGCTTTCCGCGTGAAGGCTTCGACCCGCTTTGCCGATTCGAGCACGCGGCGGCGAAACCTGGGCTCGCGTTCGGCTGTGCGGAGCAGGTTTTCGAACGCCCTCTCAACGTATTCCTGCTGGTGGCAGATTAGGCAGAGGTCGCCGCCGGCGCCTACGAACTCGACGGCAGCCTCTTCGACCGCGGCGGTTTTGAGCACGCCGCCCATTTCGAGATCGTCCGAGATAATCAGGCCGCGATAGCCGATGCGCCGCCGCAGCACCTCCGTAATCCATTTCTTCGAGAGCGAGGCGGGAAGTTTATCGCGCGTGACCACCGGATAGTTCGCGTGGTTGACGAGAACCATGGGCAGCTTGTGTTTCATCGAGCGATAAGGGACCAGGTCCTCGGCCCACAGACTTTGGAATGATTTCTTGATCACCGGCAGCTCGTGGTGGGAATCGAGTTTACCTTCACCAAGCCCCGGAAAATGTTTGCCACATCCGGTCACGCCCGCAGAATGCAGGCCAGCCAAGAACGCGCGGGCATAAACGATCACCTGCTTCGGATCAGTTGAAAACGCCCGCGAGCTCATCACGCTGCGCGAGGCTTCAAACGACAAATCGAGCACCGGGGCAAGATCCAGGTTGAAGCCCAATACGGCACACATTCTGCCAATGATCTGGCCGTGCCGGCGAAACAGTTTCGGCTCGCCGGTGACAAAGACGTCGGCGGCTGACGGCGTCGCGCCCATGAGGTTGCGGAAGCGGTCCACGCGCCCGCCTTCGAGGTCTACGCAGGTGAAGAGCGGCTGAGTGACGCAGCGTTGGCAATCGCGGAGCAGCTTGTGTGTCTGCTGGGCATTCACAATGTTACGCGCGAAGAGGATGACCCCGGCTGGCTGGATGCGAGCCAGCAACTCAGCCAGCTGAGGCGATATTTCGACGCCGTCGAACCCGATGATCAGCAACCGGCCGACAAGATTTTCCAACCCGGATTTCGGACCCATGCGGTAAGCGGTATTTTACTTGAGTTGCCGAGCGCCCTCGGGGAGCGTCTCGAACCGCAGAATTCGACGCCTTGGTCTGTTTCTCGTACCACCGTGTCTGTGTGGTGAATCACTGCACCTGCTGCTTCAATTCCGCGAGCAGGTTCAGCGCTTCGAGCGGGGTCAGCCGGTTCAGATCCACCTCGCGGAGCCGTTCAAGTACGGGTTGGGATAGCGGCGTAAAAATGGTGAGTTGCGCCACGCCCGGGGCCGCCGACTGCCCGGAGAGGTGTGCGCCCATGCGCAGCTCGGCAGCTTCGTGTTCAGCCAGGACCTCGCGGGCGCGGCGCACCACCTCATCCGGCAAGCCGGCCAGCTTCGCCACCTCGATGCCGTAGCTGCGGTCGGCGGCGCCGGGCTCAACTTTGCGCAGGAAAACGATGCCCGAGCCGGTTTCCTTGACCGAGACGTGGAAGTTCTTGACGCTCGCCAGTTGCTCGGCCAGGTCGGTCAACTCGAAATAGTGGGTAGCAAAGAGTGTTTTGCCGCGGACTTGGGAGTCCAGATATTCGATCGCCGCCCAGGCGATGGCCAGACCATCGTAGGTCGAAGTGCCACGCCCGACCTCGTCGAGCAGGATGAGCGAGCGCGGGGTGGCGCTGTGCAGGATGGCGGCGGTCTCGGTCATCTCAACCATGAAGGTCGAGCGCCCACGCGCCAGGTTGTCGCTGGCGCCGATGCGGGTGAAGACGCGGTCCACGATGCCGAGGCGTGCCTTGGTGGCGGGCACAAACGATCCCATTTGGGCCATGATCACGACGAGAGCAGTCTGGCGGAGGTAGGTGGATTTACCGCCCATGTTCGGCCCGGTGACGAGCAAGATCCGCTGGTTCGAGGAGTTCACATAGAGATCGTTGGGAACGAAGCGGGCATTTTCCGCCAAGCCCCGCTCAGAAAATTCCTGCTGCTCGATCACCGGATGGCGTCCGGCCACGATCTCAAGGTCAGAGGAATCGTCAAACTGAGGGCGGCAGTAGTTGCGCAGGCTGGCAGTGTGGGCAAACGAAGCCAGTGCGTCCAGTTCGGCGAGGGCGAGGGCGGTGGCGCGGATACGCCGGGACTCGGCGGCAATGGCTGCCCGCAACTCGGAGAAGATCCTGCGTTCGATCTCGGTGATCTTTTCTTCCGTATCCAGAATCTTCGCCTCGTACTGTTTGAGCTCGGGCGTGGTAAAGCGTTCGGCGTTCGAAAGTGTCTGGCGGCGCTCATAGTCGGGCGGAGCCAGATGGAGGTTGGCCTTCGAAACCTCAAGATAGTAGCCAAACACCGAGTTGAAGCGGACTTTTAAAGACGAGATGCCGGTGCGCTCGCGCTCCCTCTGCTCCATCCTGGCGACGAACTGCTTGCCGTTGCGGCTGAGCTCGTAGAGTTCGTCAAGTTCTGGATCCGCGCCCCGCTGGATGACGCCACCCTCGCTCAAGGAAATGGGTGGCTCGGGAACAATGGTCGCCTCGATCTTTTCCCGAACATCTTTAAGCTCGTCGAGGGCGGCATGGAGCGAGGAGAGCCGCGCAGCCTTGAAGCCTGCAAGGGAGGCGCGCACGGCGGGAATGCGCCGGAGTGAGGAAGCCAGCGCCACCAGATCGCGCGGGTTGGCGGTCTCAAGCGTGACCCGGCTCAGCAGGCGCTCTAAATCGAGCACACCTTCGAGCGCTCTTCTCAGTTCTTCGCGCGCGATGGTTTGGCCCACCTGCTTTTCGACCGCATCCAGTCGCGAATTGATTTCGCTTGCGTCAAGCGACGGCCGCAGCATCCAGGCGCGCAGCAGGCGCTTGCCCATGGGCGTGACCGTCGAGTCGAGTGAGCGGAACAGGGTGGCGCCTTCGCCGCTTCCGGAAAACATGGGCTCGATGAGCTCGAGATTGCGTACGGTGACCGCGTCGAGCACCAGGAAATTCTGCCGCTCATAGAACCCGATGCGGTCCACGTGATCGAGCCGGCTGCGCTGCGTCGAGCGCACGTAGTAAAGGATCGCCCCGGCTGCGGCGGCGGCTGCCGGCTTTCCCGTCAGGCCGAAGCCCTCGAGCGAGAGCACCCCGAAATGGTTTTCAAGCAGGGGGATGGAGTGGTCGGGAGCAAAGATCCAGTCCTCAACTGGGGTAAGGGTCCAAACATCCACTGCCTGCGTGCCGGCGGCACCCTGTTTAGCAAACAGCGGCGCCG
>DATFXF010000281.1:0-2260 GCA_035258565.1 Candidatus Acidiferrales bacterium | reverse complement strand
GGCCCATTTCTGCTGCGTGCGCGCCAGTGCGACGCCAAGATACGACATGTAATAGGGATTATTCCGTTCGAGTTCGGAGGCCCGCTGGATATGCTCAAGCGCCTGGTTGGCATAGTTGTCGCGAAGTAATGAAAGACCGGTCTTGAACTCTCGGAACGCTTCCGTATCCATCATCTTCTTGCCACCTCGCATCGGTTGGAGGACCCGCCCGGGAAGCAGCCAACTCCATTATGCTCGGCGGCTCAATCCGAAGACACCCTCAGGAGCTCGAAAAACAACCGGTAACTATCAAGCTGCCACTGGAGTCCGCATCAACCCGTCCTGGTTACCCTACGAGTTCTTTCCGAAGGAATCTACTGACCAGTGGGACAGTCTTCGTTCATGGGCTTGGGGTCCTAGTGACTCTCCGCAGTCCAGGCCTCAGGGAGAGAAACAGGTGCGATTCCTCACCGAGGGACGGCGGGTACGTTCGAGTGCGGCGGCAAGCCTGCCTGCGCAGGGAGGCTTGCTGCCGCTTTTCCGAGTTTTAGCCGTACGAAGCGACATCTCTGGGGTGCTCGGCCGATTTTCGAAGGGCCGGTCCGAAGAAGAAAGGGAGGCGGGCCGCTCGGCGTGCTCGCAGCCACGGGTGGCCTTCGCTCCCCCGCACGACCTAAAGCGAACTGAGGAACAGGAACAGTCGCTGCTTCTCCGCCGGACTCAGCTCTTCGAAATGATCTTCCACCTCCGCTGCCTCGCCCTTGTGCCGCGCAATCGCGTTCTCGAAGCTCAGCGACTTTAGGTCGTGCATGAACCGTGGCTTCATCCGCAATCCCCAGAGAGGGGCGGTACGCAATTTGTTTCTCGTATCCGCTGGGCCGCCTTGCAAGATGCCATCCCCCGTCCCGACATCGTGCAACAGATAGTCGCCGTATGGGTGAATGATCTTGTTACCAAGGGCCTCAGGAACCGTGAACGTACCACCGTTGATAACCGTACCGGCCGGCGCGGTCACGATCGTCGCCACGTGGCACGTAGCACAGCCAATTCTCCCGAAGATCGCTTGCCCAGCTTCGGCGTCGGCGGTCGCGGCAAGCGCCCCATCCCGCGGAGGCGCTTTCGTGCCGCGGATGAACTGCGCAAAATGGTCGATATCGGCAAGTCCGAGGTTGTCTGGGAGATCCTCGGGATCGGCCGTTATCTTTCCGATGGTCGTCGTGTCCTTCGGGCGCAGCCGGTTTGTGACCCCCATTTCGTTCAAGTAAGCGTCCGCGACAAACGAGAGCAGGCTGCTGTGCTGGTCCTTCCATCCAAAGCGTCCGATGCGCACTTGTCCGGACGCCTCCAGAACCGGCACGCGGATCGCTTCCCCATGAATTCTTCCTTCGCTGATGCCCGGCTGATTCGCGGCAATGGCCTCGAGCGTGGCATCGTCGATCGCCTCCACGAATCCGTCGCCCAGTGTGTTAAGCGCTGCCCGTAACGCCCGGATGTCCTCCGTGGCAGGTATATGCTCCTGCGCTTCGGGAACGATCGCGCGATCATTCACGATCGACCGGCCGGTGATGGTGTTCGCGCCATCGTTGATCGGAATCGTCGGATTTACGAAATTGCCGTTGGTATCCAGATGCCCCACGCGCAGCTCCGTGAACTGGCTGGCTGCACCGCTCACGGGATTCTGGTGACAATCCGCGCAAGCACGGGCGTTGAAAACGGGGCCGAGCCCGGTGCTGGCATCATGTGTTGTTTCGAAAGCTTGTTGGTCGAGAGCAAACGTATCACCGGCAGGTTCCACGATCCCATTGCTCCTGCTTTGAGAGCCGGCGTTCTGCACAAGCGTGGGGGTGTCAAAGCCGGCGGGAGCCTCAGTCGGTGCATCCTGGGCCGATCCTAACACGGCGAGAGTCGCCACTCCGAGCAGACCGATACAAATAGACCTATGCGTCATTGCGCACGCCTCCTGGGAGAAAGTCTCCGAATCACTTGGTGCAAGGCTGGGCTTGCCGATTACGGGGACTGCGCGGAGGCGTGTTCTATTCCCGGAACAATTGTTAAATGTTGGTGAGAGTCGTGTCTGGCGCGACTTTGCGGGCGCCGGGGCGCGTCTTGAGGGGACTCGCTACGAGACCCGGCCGCCGCGGGTCCAGTTCCGTCTCCAAACTCTCCAGTCATTTAATGTAGCTTCTTGCATGGCCTTTGCGGCCTTGTGCAGCCAGCCAGTTCACGGAGCTGCGCGTGGGGCATCTGGATACCAACGGCAATTTCGTAAATCCGACGATTC
>DATFXF010000280.1:0-3004 GCA_035258565.1 Candidatus Acidiferrales bacterium | reverse complement strand
CAGATCCGTACGTGCCCAATTAAACCTTTTACGCCCCTGTGGGGCACGCCATCCCCAAGGAACATGGGCTAAGACAGGTCCTGTTGATAGTATAGAGGGCGGCGATGTGTCTCGGCTCGTTTTGGCACTGGTGTGACGACTCGTCTGAGTCCACCCGAAATTAAGTCTGAGCCTGGGGAGCCTGCGGCCTCATCAGTGGTGACCCGCTTCGGGTTGGCAACTGGCCTCCCGGCATGGTTCCCGTTTGAAAGACTTCCCTTTTGTCGCCTCCCCTCACATGGCC
The DNA here is from genome assembly GCA_035258565.1 of Candidatus Acidiferrales bacterium. Taxonomy (GTDB): domain Bacteria; phylum Acidobacteriota; class Terriglobia; order Acidiferrales; family UBA7541; genus DATFXF01. The sequence continues at coordinate 2,721 of DATFXF010000280.1, read as the reverse complement.
ACCTCTGGGGAGCCGCGCGGCTCTCTCTGTCCCTTCTTTTTCTTTCCGGGAGTCTTCCCCCATGTCCAAGCACCGTCCATCGACCACCGGCCAGGCGCAACACAAGGGCTATCGGCGGCGCAAGGCCAAAGCGCAGGCGAAGGCCCAGGCACTGCAGGAAGCGGAAACGCGGCGCCTGGAAGGCCTACCGGTGACGCATGCGCATGCCGCTGGCGTGGACATCGGCTCCTGGTCGCACTGGGTGTGCGTCGGGGCCGACGCCGCGGCCCATGTTCGCGAATTCCCGGCGCACACCGATGGCTTGCAGGCGCTGCGGGCTTATTTGCACGAGCATCAGGTCACGACGGTGGCCATGGAATCGACGGGCATCTACTGGATTCCGCTCTACGAGCTGCTGGAGGCAGACGGCTTCGAAGTACTGCTGGTTGATCCCAGTTACACGAAACAGGTTCGCGGGCGCCCCAAGACGGACCGTCGGGACTGCCAATGGATCTACCGCTTGCACACGGTCGGCCTGCTGGCGGCTGCCTTTCGACCCGACGACAAGACTTGCCAATTGCGCGCCTACCTGCGCCAGCGCGCCAATCTCGTTCGCTACGCCGCCCAACACATCCAGCACATGCAAAAGGCCCTGGAGCAGATGAACCTGAAACTGACGGAGATCCTCAGCGACATCACGGGCTGCACGGGCCGGAAGATCATCCAGGCAATCCTGCGCGGCGTGCGTGATCCAGCCAAGTTGGCCAAGTACCGGCACGAAAGGTGTCAGGCCAACGAAGCCGAAATCGCACAAGCTTTGACGGGCAGCTACCGCGACGAGCATCTGTTTGCTCTGCGGCAGGCCTACCAGGCGTGGGAGTTCTATCAGAAACAGCGCGACCAAGTCGATGTCCAGATTGCGGCGCAACTGGCGCGGATGAAACAGGACCGCGCCTTGCCGCCGTTGAAAGCGCGCCCACGCTCCGGCGGCCGCAAGCCAAACGAACCGCATTTCGACGTGCGTGCCGCGCTGTACTATGTGGCTGGCATTGATCTGACCGAGATTGAAGGGATCGGGCCGATGACGGCTCTGACCATCATCAGTGAAATCGGCGCCGAGGTATCGAAGTTCGCCACCGTGAAGCACTTTTGTAGTTGGTTGGGATTGTGCCCGCAGATCAAGAAGTCGGGAGGCCGGGTCCTCTCCAGCCGAACGCGTCCCGGTGTCAATCGAGCCAACTTGGCGTTCCAGATGGCCGCGAGCAGTTTGCATGGCAGCAAGGGCGCTTTAGGCGCCTTTCTCAGGCACAAGAAAGCCCAACTGGGGGCGCCGAAAGCGATCACGGCCACAGCGCACAAGTTAGCCCGCTTGGTCTACTTGGCACTCAAGCACGGCATGACCTATGTCCGCCAGACGCAAGAGGAGTATCAAGCGAAGATGCGCGAGCAACAACTAAAGTCGCTCCGGAAGAAAGCGAGACAACTAGGCCTGACCGTAATGGAAATGCCACCGAGTGAGCCTGCCCAAGCGACGCCCGGCAGTTAACTCCACGACCATCGCGCAACGGCTCCGTCAGCGGAAGTAATCCCCAGCAAACCATTCCAGGAGGGAAGCAGGCATCGTTCAGCGCAGAACCTATGCGCTGATCGCGATGCGACGCCGGTGGCCTGCTGGCAGCGGCATTCCGCAGCATCGGGAATCAAGCCGGGGATGTTCCTTGAAAGGCATACGGCTCGTCAAGTCACGGGTTCACCTCCCCGCTACGCTATTCGCAGTCGTTGCGTGGACAAGGGACCGAGGCTCGGTGTCCTCGCCTTGTTGCCCGACCGCGAGTCCGTGACCCGGCCCTCCCTTCCCTCCACCGGGTTCTCGCGGGGCGAGTTCCCCGGCCTCCCAGGTGTCGGGTCGGAGGAGGCGCGCTCGGTTGCCCTCGCGCTGGCCTCCGTCCGCCGCTCAAACGGAGCATGCAGTTTTCCCGCACTCCGCTTTCGCAAAGGCACGCTACAAGCGTAGGTGGATCGAAGGAATCAGTGCGATCAAGCGTACAAGGCCCAACCCGCCGTAGAGATGGCGCTCCGGCAGCCGTTGCCAGCCCCGACACCGCCACCGCTTGAACCGCTGCGACCACAAACGGTGCAGGATCCAGCGGTCGAGTTGAGCGAAGAGCTTGCGGACATGAGTCTTGTGGTAGTACAAGCCCCAGCCGCGAATGACCGGGTTGACCTGAGCGACCAGCTCCGGAATGGCTACCGGAGCCTTGCGCCGGGTACGTTGTCGGATCTGCTCCTTGAAGTGCTGGATCGACTTCTGCCGGGGATAGGCGTAGAGTGCGCCCGAGCGGACGCCGCTACGGATCTTGTCGGGCGCCAGCCGCAACGGCCGCGTTCCCCGCTTGATCTTATATCCCAGGAACTCGAAGCCGACTTGCACGTGAACGATCCGCGTCTTGTCCGCGTTCAACGTCACGCCCAACGTCTTCAAGAGAACGGTGGCCTCGGTCAGAGCACGTTCCGCTTCGGCCCGTGTCTGGCAGGTGACCACCCAATCGTCAGCATACCGCGTCAACCGATAGCCTCGGCGACGCATCTCCCGATCAAACGGAGTCAACAGGATGTTACTGAGCAGGGGGGAAACTATTCCCCCCTGGGGTGTTCCTTGCTCGGTCGGCAGTCGCTGACCATCGGCCAGCACCCCGGCTTGGAGCATGCCTCGCAAGAGGCGGAGCACCCGACCATCGGAAA
>DATFXF010000279.1:0-46756 GCA_035258565.1 Candidatus Acidiferrales bacterium | reverse complement strand
AACCGCCTGCTTCTTGCCGCTCAGAACCACGTCGCGCCTGGCGGCGAACGGAACCCGCATCCCGTATAGGCTCGCCGTCCCGTCGCGTTTGTAACTATGCCTGTACACCGGGATGGCTCCGCGGGGGTGGAAGCGAGCTTCCGTTGTGCGTCGGCTCTTGTTTTTGTAAGCGGAGGCCACCTTGCGGATGGCCACCAGCGCAGCGGCAGATGAGAGTTGGAACTTCCCCCGCAGCTCCGGGTAGGTACGCCGCTGAAGGGGCAACCAGTGCCACAATCCTTCCCGGAAAGCAATAGCGGACAACCAATCGCAGGCGGCGTTGAACCGCTCCAGATAGGCGAGCAGTCCAACCCGCTCCTTCGGAAACAGCCGGATTGTCTCAACGTGCGTCAAATGAATAATCTCCGAGCGACCGAGCTAGTCTGCCCGGCGGAGGACCAGGATGGTCAGGTCGTCACTCCTCGGCGTGCCGGAGGCAAACGCTGTTAGCTCTGCGAGGCAGGAAGAGGTCAGACCCTCCGGACGAAGCCCGCCACACTGTTTGACGAACTGTGCTAGGCGTGCCAAGCCGTATTCCACCCCGGACGGATCGCGCGTCTCTGAAACTCCGTCGGTGTAGAAAAAAAGGCTGTCACCCTTCTCCAGGTTCAATCTTTTCACCGAGTATTGCCCGTCGCAGAACATCCCGAGCGGCAGACCGGTGGCTTCGATCGAAGCGACTTCGCCATTGTGCACAAGGAGCGCCGGCAGATGCCCGGCATTCGAGAGTTCCACTTCGCCAGCGCCGGTTGCCCGGCCGCATACCAGTGTCGCGTAAAGCCCGGCCATTGTGCTTTCGCAGAACAAGCGATTCGCCAGGCCGAGCAGTTGCTCGAGCGGCAGGCCCACGCGGGTCAGACTGCGGAACATCGCGTGGAGCTGGCTCATCACCATGGACGCAGCCACGCCCTTACCGGAGACATCTCCCAGGACGAAATGAAGATTTCCTGCGCCGTGTTCAGAATGGATCACGTCGCAGTAATCACCGCTCACCGGCCCGGCGGGCTCATAGTGGTAATGGATCTGCCAGCCGGGCACGCGCAGGTCGGTTGGAGGAAGCAGGGCCCGCTGGATCTGCGCCGCCAGTTCGAGGTCGCGCTCGAGTGCGCGCTGCTGTGCTTCCGAGAGATGGTCGAGGCAGTAGCGGACAAGTGGGTCGGCGATCAATCGTCCCGGTTCGATCGATTCGTGGCACGTCTCGCAGATGCCGTAGGTGCCCTGCCCCATGCGTTCAAGTGCCGAATCCACTTCCTGCAACAACTCGGCGAGCGCCTGATTTTCCGCTGGAACGGCCAGGGCGGCTTCGAGTTTTTGTCGGCGTTCCTGTAGCTGGTTGCGGAGGAAATCATTCTCGACTTTGGCCATAGGCTTTCTCCCGTCGGTCAAGCATTTGGTGTGATTCTCATTCGATTCATCCACCCTGCATTGAGTTTCAGGGAGGTGGAGGCTCGAGGAGAGAGCGATGCTTCGGCGGCTGTGTGATGCGGGCCAGCCGCGCCAAACGGTGCTCGAGGCGCGCCTGGAAGCTACGGCAGCGGGCAGGTTCGATCAAACCTGCGCGACGCGCTCTCCCGAGGGCGGCAAGCGCCCGGCGGGTGAACTCAGCGGCGCGTGTGGGCTGGCGGGCATGGTGCTCGTGGTAGATGGCCAACTGTTCGTAGGCCTCGAGGCCGTCGTTCGAGCCCGAGATCAGGTCTTCCCAAAGCGAGGTCGCGCGGGCGTAGTCGCGCTCACGCTTGGCGAGGACTGCGAGCTCGCGGCGCGCGGCGCGGTCCACTTCCCCGGGCAGGCCCGCCTGGAGCGCGCGCTCGTAGAGCCGCCGCGCCTCTCGTGCATTGCCCGAACGCCCGAGCAGCCGCGAGAGCCCGTAAAGTTCGAGCACGTCCGCTGTGGCGCGCGCAAAAGCCTCTGGCTCGCCGAGGAGCGCGAGGATCCTTCCAGCGAGCGCGGCCAGGCCGCGTAGGTCCATCTGGTTGTGCCGGAAGACAGCGACAAGCGACTCCGGCCGCCCGCTGTGGAGATAGTCGAAGTAGATCTGGGGGATGAGCGCGGAATCAATGTCGTCCTGGCGGCTCCAGCCGAGCGATACCCCATCTCGCCCGAGCACGTGTCGCTCGAGCTCTCTCAGGCGCACTGAGCCCAGGCGCAACCGCCAGAGCTGCCGCGCCGGATGCAGCAGGTCGAGGTGCGTCCGAGGTAGCCGCGGTGGGATAGCGCGGGTCATGCGAAAACGCGTTTCGAGCAGCGGCCAATCAAAGCTCTTGCCGTTGAAGGTGACGAGCACACGCCGCTCGCCCATCCGACGCGAGAGCTCGAGGAGCAGTGAGTGCTCTTCGCCGTGGTCGCGCATGAAGAGTTGTTCCACTTCGAGTCCACCCGCCTCCCACCAAGCCAGGCCCACCAGAAACGCGTAAGTGCCTGTCCCACCCGCCAAACCGGTAGTTTCCGTGTCGAGAAAGAGCCACTCGGTCGGGTCCAGGGCGTGCTCCGGTTTTTCGCGCAGGAGCAGATCGAGCGCCGGCGCGCTTGGCGCGCAAGCCTCAGGCCTCGAAAACCACTGCCGCACCTCGAGGTGCTCGCCGTAACGGTTTCGCTTGACCCTGGCACCGAGCAAGCCGAGGAGAGCGTCTGGTTCGGCGGCGCTCTCCCGCGTCGATTCTGGAGCTACCGGCTCGTGCTTCCGGGCGGGCCGCAGTGCAGCCAGGCGCGCAAATCGATCTGGGGGCAACAAAGTCACTCCCTGCACAACTCGTCGAGAATGGTCAGCGCGGCTTTCTTGGCTTGTTCGCCTTTCTCCCCGGCGGGGCCGACGCATGAAGGGCAGCCCCTCTCACACGCGCAGCCGGCGATCAACTCGCGCGTCCTGCGCACCAGCAAGTCCTGTCTGCAGTAAAGCGGCTCGGAGAAACCAATGCCGCCCGGATAAGCATCGTAAAGGTACAGATTCGGCTCAAAGAACTCCCCTTGCTGTTCGGTCGCGCCTTCCTCGAGCGGCACTGCCCAGCCGGCCTCCGTCCCTGAGAGGGGCGGCCGCTCGCCGATGGCCGTGCCGAGGTCGCCGCGATCGCACATGAGCAGCAGCGTCGCCACCGAGCCCAGAGCATAGAGCAGGCCGAACATGCCGTTCTGCTTCTCGCTCGTCGGGAACGGCAGCGACTCCACGAGCGGCCGTTCGAGCGTAAGCCAGAACGCCGTGGTGTGCATCTCATTTTCGGGCAATTCAAGCTTGCCTGCGCCGACGTTCTCATGGGTGAAGAACTTGATCTTCTTGAAGCCAACAACTTGCGAGCGCACGAGGACGTCGCCATAGGCGCGGGCAGCAGGCGCCGGGCCGACGCGCGCATGTTCGGCGACTTCGAGCACGCGCACCTGCGTGTAGCGGATCGCGTTGGTGAAATAGTCTACCTCCACGCGCTTCACGTAGGCCTTGTGCTCGGCGAAGTCGAGCCGCTCGACGTGGTATTGCTGTCCTTGGTGAAGATAAATTGCGTGCGGATGCAAGATGGTGAGAGCGCTCGGGAAATCCACTTCGCCGATGACTTCCGGCTCGCCGGCAATATCAATGATGACAAAGTTGTCGGAAGTGACCGACCGCAAGCTGATCGTATCGGCCGGATAGGCCTCCTCGGTCCAGTGCCAGTGCTCACCGGTGCGGTGGAGAAAGCCCGCCTCCGCCAAGCGCTCTGCAAGCGCCGGCAGATCCACTTCGCCGAATTTCTCTTCGACCCCCAGCGGGAGCTCGAATGCGGCGCACTTCAGATGGTTCACCAGAATCTCCAGATTGTCGGGCTGGATGAAGGCGTGCTCGGGAGAGCGGCCGAAGAAGTAGTCGGGATGCTTGGCGATGAACTGGTCGAGCGGCGCGGAGCTGGCCACCAGCACGGCGCAGGAACTGCCGCTGCGGCGCCCGGCCCGGCCCGCGCGCTGCCAGGTAGAAGCAATCGTGCCGGGATAGCCCGCCAGCACGACCGCCTCGAGTGAGCCGATATCCATGCCGAGCTCGAGCGCGTTGGTCGAGACTACGCCGCGGATCGAGCCTTCGCGCAAGCCACGCTCGATTTCGCGGCGCTCGCTGGGCAGGTAGCCGCCGCGGTAGCCGCGGATCGCCTCCGGTTGGCTGGGCGGTTGCCGGTGCGCCCGCTGGAGATACGTCAGCAGAACTTCGGTGTGCAGGCGACTGTTCGCGAAGACGATGGTTTGCAGCTTGCGTTTTAGCAATTCCTGTGCCACGCGCGAAGCTTCATTGATGTAGCTGCGGCGGATGCCGAGATAGCGGTTCACGATGGGCGGGTTATAGAAAATGATGAATTTCTCGGCCGCGGGCGCGCCATTCGAGTCGAGCACATCCACCTCGGCCTCAATCAGCCGCGAGGCCAGCTCGCCCGGGTTGGCGATTGTGGCCGAGGAGCAGATAAATTGCAGCTCGCTGCCGTAAAAGCGCGCGATGCGCCGCAGGCGCCTCAGCACATTCGCGAGGTGGCTGCCGAAAACGCCCCGATACGTGTGCAGCTCGTCGAGCACGATGTAGCGAAGGTTTTCGAACAAGCGCATCCAGCGTGTGTGGTGAGGCAGGATGCCGGTGTGCAACATGTCGGGGTTGGTCAGCACGAGGTGTCCCAGCTCGCGGATAGACTTGCGCGCGTCAGCAGGCGTGTCGCCATCGTAGGTGAAGACGCCGAAACCGTCCGGGAGGCGCCGGCCGAGGTCGTCGAGCTCAGCGAGCTGGTCCTGGGCCAGTGCCTTGGTAGGGAAGAGGTAGAGGGCCCGCGTATCCGGATTCTCGAGGACGGCGTTAATTACCGGCAGGTTATAGCAGATTGTTTTGCCTGAAGCGGTCGGCGTGACCACGACGACGTTGCGTCGCGCGCGCACGCGTTCCGCGGCCGCGGCTTGGTGCGTGTAGAGGCGTTCGATGCCCTTTGCGCAGTAGGCTCGAACGAGCTCGGGTCGCACCCAGGCAGGCATCGGCGCCCATTCGGCTTGCCGCGCCGGGATATGCTCGACGGCGGTCAGGACTTCGCCGGTGGCATCGCGAGCGGCGAGCTGGGCGACGAGGTCGTGGACTCGCGCGAGGCAGTCACCAGCTTCCAGGAGAACGGCCTGGGGATGGGGCACGGCTCCTCCTTCGCTTTTTCTTCGCTCAAAGGCAAAGCTACCACGCTCGAGGCGGGCCTGGCAACCATTTTCGCGGCCTTGCGGCAGGGCCAAGTTTGCCCGGGATCGCTGGCTTACAGTTAGTGAGCCAGTGCTTCAAGCTCGGCACGAGCCGTGTGGTCTTATCGGGCGCTTCGGGCCAGTTCACCAGGAAGGTGACCTCGATCTCGTATCGTTCCGCGCGGACTTTCTCGCCTTCGGCCCTGAGTGGCGCCGGAAAGGCCAGCGCGTAGGCAAGGACGAGAGCCGCTTGACAGGCAGGCGCGCAAGCGGCTATACGTCGAAACATGGCGCAATCGTATCTGATTTTCGATTTCGGGGCGAACGAGGAGGCTGCCCAACACGCACGTCACCGCATTGCGGGCTGGAGACAGGCCTTCCGCCTGGACAAGAAGATGCAACTCAAGTTCGAGCGGCAGGAGGCCGAAGTCGGCGAAAGCGGCAAGCAAGGCGCCCCGAAGAAGAAGTCTTCGCCGGCCAAGGGCGTTCGGGAGGAAACGGTCGCCCAAGAACGCATCCGCCTGATCGTGCGGTTAGACTTCTCCGATCACGAGAAGCTCTCGCACCAGCGCTGGCTCGAGCGCATCCCGGGTGAGGAGCCATTCAAGGACGCCGCGCCGAAGATCATCCGTCACGGCGAGGATGGCTTCGAGGGGACCGCAGAGCTTTTTGACTCCCTGCCGTAGCCAGGCCATGCGCCCGAGTACCGCCGATCGTTTTTCGGCCGGCGGTGTTCCTTTTCGTTATAATGAGGCTCTCCACGGTTGCGCACGATAGGAAATGAGGTGACAGCGAATGGCGGTGCAGGCGCGCGTCAAGGCAGGAAAGTTTGACGCCAGCAAATACCACGGGCTCGACCGCGAGACCTTGATTCGCCTCTACCGCACGATGTACCTCTCCCGGCGGATTGACGACCGCGAAATTCAACTCAAGCGCCAGAACAAGATTTTCTTCCAGATCAGCGGCGCAGGGCACGAAGCCATTCTGGTGGCGGCGGGGCTCGTGCTCAAGCCGGGTTACGATTGGTTCTATCCTTACTATCGCGACCGCGCGCTCTGCCTGATGCTCGGCGTGACGCCGTATGAGATGTTGCTCGCGGCAGTCGGCTCAAGAGACGACCCCAGCTCAGCCGGCCGCCAGATGCCCTCGCACTGGGGCAGCCAGAAGCTAAACCTTGTGAGCAAGTCTTCGCCAACGGGCACGCAGTGGCTCCAGGCCGTTGGTGCGGCCGAGGCTTCTCTCTATTATGATGAATTTCCGCGTGCGCTCGAGCAGGCGCAGAGGGCGCCGCTTGGCCACGCGGTGGGCCACGAGCGCGACGAAGTGGTTTACGTCTCGGGCGGCGACGGCACGACGAGCGAGGGTGAATTTTTCGAAGCGCTGAATGTGGCGTGCTCGAAAAAGCTACCCGTGCTTTTCATGGTCGAGGACAACGGCTACGCGATCTCTGTGCCGATCGAGGTGCAGACGGCCGGCGGCAGCATCTCAAAACTCGTCTCGGGCTTTCCCGACCTGCACATCGAAGAGTGCGATGGCACCGATCCGCTCGAAAGCTATCGGGCCTGCCGCAAGGTGGCGGAGTACTGTCGCGCGCGCAAGGGACCGGCCCTGGTCCACGCGCACGTCATTCGGCCGTATTCGCACTCACTCTCGGACGACGAGAAGCTCTACAAGCCGCCGGAGGAGCGCGAGGAAGAAGCGCAGCGCGATCCGCTCCCGAAGTTCGGTCTCTTCCTCGTGCGCGAAAGCATCCTGGACGAAAAGGAGCTCGAAGCGCTCGAGGCCGACGTGGATCGCGAAGTCCGCGAGGCCACTGACCGCGCACTCGCGGCCGAGCTGCCTTCGAAGGAGTCCATCGTCCTGTGGGTGTATTCGCCCGACGTGGACCCGACCGGACCCAAGTTTGAGGTTGCGCCGCAATTCCCAGGCGAGCCCAAGACGATGGTCGAGATGGTCACCCTCACGCTTGCCGACGAAATGGCGCGTGACGAGCGCATCTTGATCTTTGGCGAGGATGTGGCCGATTGCAGTCGCGAGGAGAATCTCGAAAAGGTGAAGGGGAAGGGCGGCGTCTTCAAGGCCACCGCCGGCCTCCAGCGGCGCTTTGGCGCGAAACGCGTTTTCAATTCGCCCCTCGCTGAAGCGGGAATCGTCGGCCGTGCCATCGGCATGGCCACGCGGGGGCTGAAGCCCGTCCCTGAAATCCAATTCTTCGACTACATCTGGCCGGCGATGATGCAGCTCCGCAACGAGCTCGCGGTCATGCGCTGGCGCTCGGCGGGTAGTTTCAAGTGTCCGGTAGTGGTCCGCGTCGCGATCGGCGGCTATCTGACCGGTGGTGCCATCTACCACAGCCAATGCGGCGAAGTGATCTTCGCGCACTGTCCGGGGCTGCGGGTCGTGATGCCCTCGACAGCGCTCGATGTCAGCGGCCTGCTGCGCACGGCCATCCGTGCCGACGATCCGGTGATGTTCCTCGAGCACAAACACCTCTACCGGCAGCCCTACAACCGCTCGCCTTATCCCGGACCGGACTTTACGATCCCGTTCGGAAAGGCCCGCATAGCCCGCGAAGGCACCGATGTGACCGTGGTCAGCTACGGCGCGGTGGTGCATCGCGCCGAGGTGGCCGCCGCACAGCTCGAGCGAGAGAACGTCTCGCTCGAGATTCTCGACCTGCGCACGCTCAGCCCTTACGACTGGGAAGCGATCACGACTTCGGTGCGCAAGACCAGCCGCGTAATAGTCGCATACGAAGACACCCTTTCCTGGGGCTATGGGGCGGAGATTGCCGCACGCATCGCGGACGAGCTTTTCAGCGATCTCGATGCGCCGGTCCGCCGCGTCGCCGCCATGGACACCTTCTGCGCTTATCAGCCCAAGCTCGAGGATGAGATTCTCCCGCAGACCGAAGACATCGTTGCCGCCGTGCGCGAGCTGGTGGCTTTTTGAGGGTCCGCCGGGGCGGCGCCCAGGGAACTTTCTCGAGGAGCCGCCCGTAAAGAGAATCGAAAGGGTTGCATCTGCTCGGCCCAGTGGAAGCAGGGAGGGAAACGATGATTTGCCCAAATTGCCAGCGTGAAATTGCTGAGTACTCAAACTTTTGCTACTTCTGCGGCGCGCGCCAGCAGGCGGCCTCGCAGAAAGGAATCCCCACTCGCAAGCGCTTGATGCGGTCGTCGACCGATTCGAAGATCGCCGGCGTCTGCGGCGGCTTCGCCGAATACTTTGAGGTGGACTCCACGATTGTCCGCCTGGTGTGGGTGTTCCTGGTGGTCTTGCCGGTGCCGGTCGTGCCCGCGATTTTGGGCTACTTGGCCGCCTGGATCATCATGCCTAAGGCGCCGCTGCCTCGGACCGTCGAGGCCACGACCGCTCAGGCTGCGCCGTCGAGCTAAGGCCGTTCCCGAGGAGACGAACCTGTACTGCTCCAAGTGCGGAGCGCCTCTCGAACAGCAGGCGCAGTCCTGCGGGGCCTGTGGCACGCCGACCGCCCCCGAGGCAACTCGAGCCGCCAGCGGCGCCACCGCGCCTCTCGGAGGCAAGTATGACTACTTGCCGCCGTACTGGCGGCAAATGTTCGAGAGATTCGACCAACGACCGAGCCAGATGCAGACGCACTGGAACTGGCCAGCCTTCTTCTTTGGTGCCTTCTGGTATCTGTTCAAGGGCCTGCCGGCCAAGGCGGCGTTGTACTTCTTGGTCGCCATCGGAACGGCGGGAGTGGGATGGGTGTTCTTGGCCATCTATGCAGGTCTCTATGGCCCCTGGGACTACTACCTCAAGGAAGTCCACGGCAAACAGCTCTGGTAGAGTGAACCGCTACCCTTTCGTTCTGACTTTTGTCTTCCTGCGGAAGATGGCGTGATCGAGCGACAGCACGCCCGCGCCGACGGTGGCCAACGTGAATGCAGCGGCGCAAAGGGCCATCGGGAACTCGTAGTTCTTTACGACGTAGATCCCCTGCGGCAGGTGGACCTTCCAGATGGCGACGGCCATCTCCCCGGCGATCAATAAGCCCGCCACGCGCGTGAACAACCCGGCGATCAGTAGGCAGCCGCCGAAAAACTCGACCACGCCGGCAATGTAGGCGAAATACGGAGGGAAGCCCATGCGGGAGAATCCCTCGAGCCAGTTCGCCGTTTGCCCGAAAAGCTTGGGAAAGCCATGAGAGATGAAGATGATTCCCAGGGCACAGCGCAGCAGCAGGAACCCAAGCGGCTTCAGTTTTTCGAGGAAGTCCATCGGTCTTCCTTTCTTGTTCCCCAGCGGAGCATGCCGCCTGCATTCTAACAGAATCTTTTTCAGCGCCGAGGATCGCGCCGCTTCGCGGCCGCGGCCGGGGAATGGTGTAGAATGGATCTCCGGGCGCGACCGCACCCCACAGTTCATGACCCTAGACATCCGCTCCATCGTGGGCACCTCATTCACGGATGACCCGTGATGCGCCGCATCTGGCGAATCCTGCCGCTCGCACTTTTTGTGTTGATGGCGGGCTACTGGTGGCTGCGCCCCCGCCCGCAGAGCGGAAGCGAAGCTTATGTCGGCGAGCGCAGCGCTGCTCTCTGGAGCAGCCTCGCGCAAGTCAAACAGCAGGTGGCCACGCTCCGCTACGGCGAAAAGGTAGCGATCCTCGAACGCCGGGGGGAGCAGGCCGAAATCCGCACAGCGCAGGGTCTCCGCGGCTGGTTGGAAGCGCGCGTGTTGATGGATGCCGCGCTCTGGCAGCGCTGCGGGCAAGGGTTGGCCCAGGCGCGCGGCATGCCCGTGCAAGCGCGCGGCCGCACCAAAGTCAGCAGCAACGTGCGCATTGAACCGGGGCGCGCGGCTCCGCGCATCTACCAGTTTCCGCACGGTGCGCCCGTCGAAGTGCTCTTACGGGCCGCGGCCGAATGGTCGCCTTCGACCGAAGAGGGCCAGCCAGCGGCTAAAGAGGTGTCTGAACGGGAGCTGAAAACTCGGCGCGAAGACTGGTTCCTGGTGCGAGGTTTCGCCTCGAGTAGCACCGGCGCCGGGAGAATCGAGAGCGCCATGGTGAAGGCCGAGGAATCAATTCCCATTGCCGGCTGGGTCCTGGCGCGCTTCGTCGAGTTGGACCTGCCCGGGCCGATCCGCGATTACACGTCGTCTTCGGGCATGCGCGTAGTTGCGTGGTTTGAGCTGAATCGGGTTCCCGATGAAGGTGAGGAAAAGCCCCAATACCTGGCCGCCGGCGTGCGCGGCGGCGAAGGCCAACCTTGCGACTTCACCATGCTCCGCGTGTACACCTGGGGGGCCCGGCGCAAGCGCTATGAGACCGCCTACGTCGAAAGCGGCCTGTGCGGATACCTTCCGATCCGAGTGGAGAAAGCGGCCGCAACAGGCGAGCCGGAGTTTCGATTTGCCGCCCTGGGCAAGCTGGGCAAGCAGCAGCGTGTTTACCGAATGCGCCAGACCGTGGTCCGCCGGGTGCGCGAAGGGGAACGCGCATCGGTTCGACAGCACCACTAAACCCCGGTTCGGTTCCGCACTGGGTGACGCTCTTTGACAGTCCGAGGAGGCTCCCCATGGCCCTGTTACTCCGCGAAGCCGATGTGCAAGCGCTCTTGACGATGCCCCTGGCCCTGGAGGCCGTTGAGGAAGCTTTTCGGCGGCAGGCTGCGGGCGAGGCCATTGTGCATCCGCGCCGGAGGCTCGAGCTCCCGGAAAAGGCCTTCCTCCACTACATGGCCGCTGCCGACACAGGAAGCGGCTACCTGGGTATGAAGCTCTACACCAGCGTGCGCGGCGTGTTGCGATTTCTCGTGCCGCTCTACCTTGCCAGTACCGGAGAGCTCGTCGCGCTGATCGAAGCCGGCTACCTCGGCCAAATGCGCACCGGAGCAGCAAGCGGCGTGGCCACGAAATTCATGTCCCGCGCCAATGCGCAGACCCTGGGCATTGTTGGAACCGGGCTCCAGGCGCTCACGCAGCTCGAGGCCCTGGCTGCTGTTCGGAAGATCACAAGCATCCGCGCCTTTGGCCGAGATCGGGAGCGCCGCAAACGGTTTTGCGAGGAGATCGAGGCCAAGCTGGGTATTCCCGTCCGCCCCGCAGGTTCCGCTGAAGAGGCCGTTCGCGGGCTGGATATCGTGGTTTCAGCGACGACGGCCTCGCAGCCGGTTGTGCTTGGCGCGTGGCTTGCCCCGGGGACGCATGTGAACGCCATTGGCGCGAATTTTCCGCAGAAGCGCGAGCTTGATGACGAGGCGGTGGGTCGCGCCGCCATCATTGCGGTCGATCTGATCGAGCAGTCGAAGATGGAAGCGGGCGACTTGATCCAGGCGTTTCGAGCGGATCCTGGGCGTTGGACCACCGTACGCGAGCTGGCCGAAATTGTTGCCGGAAAAACGCCCGGGCGAACTGATGCCCAGCAGGTCACCCTATTCAAATCCAATGGGATCGCAATCTGGGATGTCGCGCTGGCGGTGCGCGTCTTCGAGCTGGCCCGGGAGCGGAAGGTCGGCTGGCAGGTTCCTCTCTGGGAAGCGGGTGGTTCATGAGGTAGCGCGGCCCCGCCAAAAGCTTGGACGCAATCGCTTGCGCCGACGCCGCCCGGCAGGTGACTCGAACGCTAGGCTCAGGTTGGTTGCTGGCGCAAACGCTTTTCCAACGCCTTATGCAGGCGAGCGCGAACGTCCTCTGGCAGGGGCACCGGCTCTGAGTTGCAAAAGATCTGGATCGTCTTACGGGTCGTGTCCACGACCAGTCGACAATCGATGCAGTTTGCCAGGTGGCGTTCGAGCTCCTCGCGAGCGTGCGCATCGAGCTCACTATCCAGGTAATCGGAAAGCTCTCGGACCACTCCTCGACAGTTCAATTTGATCTACTCCGTTGAAAGTAGTTATCCAGCTTTTGACGCAGCTTGAGGCGAGCACGGAGCAAGCGCGATTTTACAGCAGGTACGGACAATCCGAGCAGCTGCGCCGTTTCTTCAGTGGAGAGCTCTTCGATGTCACGCAACAAGAATACGATTCGGAAGGCGGGGTTCAGCTGGCTGATCACATTGGAGAGCACGGTGTGCAACTCGCTCTGCGCAAACTGCTGCTCGGGTGTGGGGCCCCAGTCTTTGATCTCGCGCGGCAGCAAGTCTTCTTCGGATTCGACTGGCTCGTCGAGCGAAATCTGGTTCGGCCGGCGCTTGCGCAGCTTCATCAGGGCTTCGTTCACGCTGATGCGAACGAGCCAGGTGTAGAAGCGCGAGTCCCCCTGAAACTCCCGCAGATGCGCGAAGGCCTTCAGGAACGCGTCTTGCATTACGTCTTCGGCGTCTTCGCGGTTTTGCGTGATGTTCATGGCCAGCCGAAAGATTTTTCCTTCGTAGCGGTTGACCAGCTCCTCGAATGCAGAGGCGTCTCCCGCTTTCGCCGAAGCGACCAGAACGCCTTCGTCGTCTTTGGCGATTGCCGATGCAGCCGGTTTTGGGTGGGCAGAACTCAAGCGGTATGCGGTGTGCCATCCCACTGGAAGGCACAACTGCCTCGCGCCCGAGAGGGTAGCATACCTTTGGCTGCTTTGGTTCCCCATGTCGTCCCTACTCTTTATTCGACGCCATGGATCTGGCCCAGGATGCAGATCGTTTCAGCCCTTGACATTCTCGGCGTCTCGCGCTATTTTTCGAACGAACGTTCGACTAGATTCCCGTGCCCCGAAGCGCTCCCAACAACCACCGCGACTCCCAGGCCAAGCTGCAGCGCATTCTGCGCCAGGCCGCGCGCGTGTTCAGTGAAAAGGGCTTCGAGGGGGCTTCGATCCGCGACATCAGCCGGGCCAGTGGCGTTTCGCTCTCGGGTCTCTACTACTATTTCGAGAGCAAGCAGAAGCTCCTCTATCTCATCCAAATACATGCGTTTACGAGCATCCTGCAACGCCTCGAACGCCGCCTAGCCGGCCTGCTCGACCCCGAGGAGCGTTTGCGCACGTTGGTCGCGAATCACATTGAGTACTTCCTGCGCCACCCCATGGAGATGAAGGTCCTGGCCCACGAAGACCTGGCGCTCGAAGACCCCTACCGCCGGGAAGTGGCGGAGATCAAGCGGCGCTATTACCAGTTGGCGCGTAGCATTTTTGACGAACTGCGGGCCGGCGGTCGCGTGCGCCGCATGAATCCGCGCGTCGCCGTCCTGAGCCTGTTCGGGATGATGAACTGGATTTACACCTGGCACCATCCGCGGGTGGATCCCCCGGCGGACCGGCTGGCGGAGATCGTGGCGGACATTTTTCTTGAGGGCGTGGGGAACGGCCAGGCTGCTCGACGGGCGCGGCCCCTGCCCATCGGGCGGGGCCTCCCGCAGCACCGGGCGCGGGCCTCGGCGTAAACCTCAGAACCCCAATTCTCACCCAGGGGAGGAGAACGATGGCGACCACGCAGGCAGTTGAACAGAAGGAGTTGCTGCACTACCAGGTGGACAACGGTGTGGCCATTTTGGAAATGGATGACCCGCCGGCCAACACCTACACCTACGAGATGATGCAGCAGCTCGACGAAGCCATCCTGCGCGCGCGCATGGACGAGAACGTCCACGTGCTGGTCTTGCGCGGCGCGGGCCAGAAATTCTTCTCGGCCGGCGCGAGCATTCCCATGCTGGCCAAAGCCGACCCGCAGTTCAAATACTACTTCTGCCTGCACGCCAATGAAACGTTGAACCGGCTGGAGCAGACGCCAAAGCTTGTCCTCGCGGCGCTCAACGGTCACACGGTCGGCGGCGGCCTCGAGATCGCACTCGCCTGCGACATCCGCATCGCCAAGCAGGAAGGCGGCAAGATCGGCTTGCCCGAGGTGAACCTCGGAGTGCTGCCTGGCACGGGAGGCACGCAGCGTCTCGCGCGCGTCATCGGCAAGGCGCGTGCTCTCGAGTTGATGGCCACCGGCCGCACGTTCAGCTTTGAAGAAGCGCTCGAGTTCGGCCTGATCCACTACCTCTATGACCGCGACACCTTCTGGGACGACGTGATGGCCTATGCCCGGCAGTTCTGCCCGCCCAACAAGGCCGCCCGCGCGGTGGGCCGCATCAAGCGTGCCGTGGTGACCGGCGCAGAGGTGCCGTTTGCCGAAGCGCTGGCCCTGGAGCGCGAATTGCAACAGTTGCTTTTCACCAGCGAGGATGCCAAGGAAGGGCTCTCGGCTTACGTGGAGAAGCGGCACCCGCAGTTCCGGGGCAAGTGACCGCGCGCCCCCGGAGACTCTCAAGTGGGCGAGGAAGGAACGCCGGTGGAGAGGAAGGCTCGGGCTGGGAGCAATGCTCCGCTGAAAACCAGCCTCGATGAGGAATCAGCCGCGCAAAGTTTGTGCCCCATCTGAGCAACGGAAGAGAGGATCCCATGGCCAGCGCACCGCAGGTTCAGGTGAAACCAGGAAAGCTGTTCATCGGCGGCAAGTGGGTCGAGTCCGCCTCCGGCAAGACCTTCCCCACCATCAATCCCGCCACGGGCGAGATGCTCACGGTGATTGCCGAAGGCGATGAGCGCGACGCAGATGCTGCCGTCGGGGCCGCGCGCCAAGCCTTCGAATCCGGCCCCTGGCCGGAGATGAGCGCCTCCGACCGCGCCCGGTTGCTGTGGAAGATCGGCGACCTCATCGACAAGTACAGGGAAGAACTCGGCAGGCTCGAGACGCTCGACAACGGCAAGCCTATCTCCGAGTCGCGCCAGATTGACATGCCCATGGTGGCGGAGGTTTTTCGCTACTATGCCGGCTGGGCGACGAAGATTCACGGCGAGACGGTGCCGGTCCGCGGGCCGTTCCTCCACTATACGCTACGTGAACCCTTGGGCGTCGTCGCCGCGATCGTGCCGTGGAATTTTCCCTTGTTGCTGGCCTCCTGGAAGGTGGCGCCGGCGCTCGCGGCGGGGAACACCGTCGTGCTCAAGCCTGCCAGTTGGACACCGCTGACGGCGCTGCGCTTTGCGGAGATCTGCCAGGAGGCCGGCGTGCCCGACGGCGTGGTCAATGTCCTCACCGGGCCCGGCTCGACGTTGGGCAAGGCCCTGGTCCGGCATCCCGGCGTGGCCAAGGTGGCCATCACCGGGGAGACACGAACCGGGCAGGAGATCCTGCGGGATTCGGCCGATACGTTGAAGCGCGTCACGCTGGAGCTGGGTGGCAAGTCGCCCAACATCGTGTTTGCAGATGCCGATCTCGAGGCTGCCGTCCGCGGCGCGACGATCGGCATCTTTTACGGCAAGGGCGAAGTCTGTGCGGCCGGCTCGCGGCTCTTTGTCGAAAAGAAGATCCACGATGACTTCATGGGGAGGCTGGTCGAGCGCGCGAAGAAGCTCCAGCCGGCTGACCCGCTCGATCCCAAGACGCGCTTCGGCGCGCTGGTCAGTGAGCGGCAGATGCAAACCGTCCTGGGTTACATCGAAAAGGGAAAGAGCGAGGGCGCCCGGCTCGTCGCCGGCGGCGAGCGGGTCCGTGTGGGCGACGGCCAAGGCTTTTTTGTCCAGCCAACCGTTTTTGACGGCGTGCGCAACGACATGACCATCGCTCGCGAAGAGATCTTTGGGCCGGTCCTGGCGAGCATCGAATTCGGCGAGATCGAGGATGCGGTGCGCCAGGCGAACGAAACGCCCTACGGTTTGGCGGCGGCCGTTTGGACGCGCGATATCGCCAAGGCGCATCGCATGGCGCGCAGGCTTCAGGCCGGAACCGTGTGGATCAACACCTACAATAATTACGACCCCGCAGCGACCTTCGGCGGCTATAAGATGAGCGGCTACGGCCGCGAACTCGGCATGCACGCCATTGAACACTACACCCAGGTGAAGAGCGTGTGGGTGAACCTGGCCTAGATGCGCACGCTACCCGACTATCTGCGGCGCGGAATGAAGCTGGTGGTGGTGGGCTTCAATCCCGGGGAACGCTCGGCGCGTCTGGGCCACTATTACGCTGGCCGCGGCAATCTGTTCTGGCCCCTGCTCTACGATGGGGGGATTGTGCCGGAACTGCTCGATTACCAGGACGATAAGCGCCTGATTGAGTTCGGCATCGGGCTGACCGATCTCGTCAAGCGCCCCACGCGAGGGATCGAAGAGATTGACCGGCACGAGGTTGCCGAAGGCCGCGTCCTGTTGGCACACAAGCTTGAACAGTATGCGCCACGCGTCATTGCCTTCAACGGCAAGCTAGTGTTCGAGAAATTTGCCCAGCGTTCTTGCAAGCTTGGCTTGCAGAAGGAGCGGCTCTACGGCGCACTGGTCTTCGTGTTGCCCTCGACCAGCGGGCAAAACGCCGTCGACCGCGGGCAGAAGCTCCGCCGCTTTCGCCAGCTCGGTCAAGTGCTGAAGGGCCTGAGGGACTAGGAGGTTCGTGCCCCAAGCCGAACAACCCGCTACCCGGACCAGCCTCGTGCTCGAAACGCGCGAGGGTCCGGTGGTCACGCTCACGATGAACCGCCCCGAGCGGCTCAACGCGCTCAACGTGGAGTTGAGCACCGAGCTTGCCCGGGCGATGGCGCGGGTGGCAGAAGACCCACAGATTCGCGTTGTGGTACTGACCGGCACGGGGAGGGCGTTCTGCTCCGGGGGCGATCTGAAGCTCATCCAGGAGGCGCGCGCAAGCGGTCGGAGCCGTGAGCTGGAGCCCCTGCTGCGCGCCGGGGTCGAGATCGTGGTCGGGATGCGCACCATGCCGAAGCCCATCATTGCTCAAGTGAATGGGCCCGCGGCGGGCGCGGGAATGAACCTGGCGCTGGCTTCGGACATCCGCATAGCCTCGGAAGAGGCCGTGCTCGGCCAGAGCTTTGCCCGCGTGGGTTTGTTCCCGGACTACGGCGCAACATTCTTGTTGCCGCGCCTGGTCGGAGCGTCGCGCGCGGCGGAGATGCTTTACACTGGCGAAATGATCGACGCGCGCGAGGGCGAGCGGCTGGGCCTGCTGAACCGTGTCGTCGCGCCCGAGCGGCTGGCCGCAGAGACGCGCGCGCTTGCCGAGCGTCTGGCCCAGGCGCCTCCGCTCGTTGTCCGCGGGATCAAACAGGTGCTGTTTGGCAACGACCGCGCGGAGCTAGAGCGCGCACTCGAATTCGAGGTCGCGACGCAGATGCGGTGCTTCGAATCCGACGACTCGGGAGAGGGCATCCGGGCGTTCTTCGAGAAACGCCCTCCGCGCTTCCAAGGTCGTTAGCGCACCGAGGTACCCCAATGCGGTCCTGCGGAGCGAAGCCAAACATTCCGAGCTCGGTCGGGGTTCTCGGCCCCTAGTGGCGGGCTCACCGTTCGAGCGCATTCGGGGAAAGCCATCTCGAGTTTCGCAAGCTCAAATCAGGAGGAGCCGCAATCATGCCCGCAAAGCGCATTGCCACCTTTGACGATTGGGTGGACCTGTTTCGCGTCTGGCAGAAGGATATCGGGGTGGACTACCCGGAAATCGTCAACTACAAGTTCGAGGCCAAGTTCGGCCCCACGCGCTCAAACGAAGTCGAGTTCGGCGCCTTCCAGGGTCGGCCAAAATGGGAGAAGGTGATCCAGATTCCGGACCAGCGCATGCGCGACGCGCTGCTCAACTTGATCGTCTATCAGGGGGACACGGAGTTTGCTTCTGTCGAGCAGCAGCGGCGGCTGTTTGAGGCCGCTCCCTCGGAGCACGACCGGCAGTCGCTCTGCCGCGTTGTGACAGAGGAGATGCGCCACGGCTGGCAGATGTGCCACCTGCTGATCAACCATTTCGGTTACAGCGGGCGCGTCGAAGCGCAGAAGATGCTCGAGCGGCGCGCGTTTGAGCAGAGGCGCCTGCTCGGTGCCTTCAACCAGGATGTCAATAACTGGCTCGACTTCTTCACCTACACAGATTTCGTCGATCGCGACGGAAAGTTCCAACTCACTATGCTCAGCTACTCCGGCTTTGCGCCGCTGGCGCAATCCATGATCCCCATGCTCAAGGAGGAATCCTTCCACTTGGGCACCGGGCAGGACGGCGTGAAGCGAATCGTCAAGGCCGGCGTGGTGCCGCTCCCGATCGTGCAGAAGTTCATCAACAAGTGGGTGCCAGTGAGCTATGACCTGTTCGGCGTGGACCGCTCGAGCTCGGCGCACTGGTTCTATGTCTGGGGCCTCAAGGGCCGCTACGACGAGCCGCAGGCCAAGCAGGAAGCGGACCTCGAGCATATGAACGAGCACAGCCGCGCGCTCTTTCACCAGGAGTGCCAGAAGCTGATCGGGCAGATCAACAAGAACATCGCTCCGGGCCAGCCGAACCTCTACGTGCCAGACCTGAAGTTCAACCGTCACATCGGCGAGTTTGCCAACCAGCCCTATAGCGTGACCGGCGAGCTGCTCACCGAGAGCGAATACGAGGAGCACTGTCGCCAAGTGCTGCCGCAGCCGGAAGACGTCAAGCTGGTAAATGAAATCCAGGTGAACGAGCCCAACTGGATCACCCCGAAAGGATCCATCGAATAGCACCACGGCGCGCGATGGCTTCCCCTACACAGACGGAAATGTCGGCCCGCGGCTACTCGCTCGGAGAGCTGATGGTGGCCGCCGCTGCCCGCGAAATCCGCGACGCGGAGTTGGTGTTTGTGGGCATGCGCCTGCCGCTGCTGGCGTTCCTGGTGGCGCGACGCACGCACGCGCCGACGGCCATCGGTCTCTACGAAAACGGGGTGATCCGCGACGAGCCGGCCCAGGAACTTCTCTACACGATGGCGGACCCGCCGAATCTTCGCGGCGCCACACTGTGCGGCCAGATGCTGGACGTCATGAGTCTGCTGCAACAGGGGCGGGTGCACACGGGCTTTCTCGGCGCGGCGGAGGTGGACCGCTTCGGCAACTTGAATTCCACTTGGGGACATCGAGGCGGAGAAACCATCCGCCTGCCGGGCTCAGGTGGCGCCTGCGACATCGCCTGCCTTGCGCAACGCACCGTGGTGCTGCTCGAACATGACCGCTCGCGTTTGGTCGAGCGCGTCAGCTACCTCACTTCGCCGGGCTATGGGTCGGGCGATAGCTGGCGACGCGCTCAGGGCCTGCCGGCACGCTCGGGGCCTTCCGCGATCATCACCACGCTCGGCGTGCTGCGCTTCACTAACGACGGCGAGGCCTATCTCGCCTCCGTCCACCCCGGAGTGCGCGTCGAAGACGTGCTGTCGAATAGCGGCTGGACGCTGCGCCTGGCGGACAAGCTGCTGGAGACCCCATCGCCCAGCGCGGCCGAGCTTGCCGCCATGCGCGAGATCGATCCCGCGGGGTTCTGGACCGGACGATGAGTACGCCGATGTTGGGCCGCGCCACTATTCACGTCGTCATCGAAGGGCGCAAGGCCGTCGTGACGCTCGACCGGCCTCCGCTCAACGTCCTCGATATCCCCATGATGCGCAAACTGGAACGCGCGGTCAGTTCGCTGACCGCGCGGTGTGACTTCTTGGTCTTTCGAGGCAGCGGTGGGAAGGCGTTTTGCGCCGGCGCGGAGGTGCGCGACCACACGCCCGACCGCGTCGGCGGGATGCTGAAGGCATTTCACGCCATTTTCCGCCAACTCAACCGGGCTCGCTCGATCACCATCGCCGCCGTGCACGGCTACTGCCTGGGCGGGGGAATGGAGCTGGCCACATTCTGCGATTTCGTGGTGGCCGCCGATTCGGCCCAGTTCGGCCAGCCGGAAATCAAGCTGGGTTGCGTGCCGCCGGTAGCGCTGGTCACCCTGCCGCGCCTGATTGGGCGGCTCGCGGCGACGGACCTGATCCTGACCGGCCGCACGATCTCGGCGCGGGAAGCAAAGGAGCTGGGCCTGGTCACGCGCGTGGTCCCGGAAAAGCGGCTCTCCCGTTCCGTCGAGTCGCTGGTGAACGAGCTCAACGGGCTGAGCCCGGCGATCCTGCGGATGGCTCGTGGAGCATTGCGGCGGATTCCGGCGGATGACTTCGACCGGCGGCTGGCGGAGACAGAGCGCCTCTATCTTGGCAAGCTGGCGAAAACCGAAGACGCCAAGGAAGGCGTGCAGGCATTTCTCGAGAAACGTGTAGCGGTGTGGAAAGGGCGCTGAGGGTCGGAAGACGATGAGCGCGGCCTCCAAACTCATTCCCATCGGGGAAGCGATCGCACAGCACGTACCCTCGGGCTCGATGATTCTGATGGGCGCTCAGCTCGAGCAGATGATCCCCTTCGCCGCCGGACACGAGATCATCCGCCAAGGATGCCGCGACCTCACGCTCGTGGGGCCGATTTCCGACATCCTGTTTGACCAGATGATTGGCGCTGGTTCGGTCGCCAAGGTCCTGGCGGCGTGGGTGGGCAACGTTTCGGCGGGTGTGGGCTACTGCTTTCGTCGTGCGGTCGAGCGTCACATCCCGCGGGCGGTGCAGATGGTGGACTATTCGAATTTGACCTTGGCGCTCGCATTGCATGCGGGGGCGCTGGGGGTGCCGTTCATGCCCACCTATGCAACCCTGGGCAGCGACCTGCTTAAGAAAAATGGCAACTTGCGCGAGTTTTCTTCGCCGGTGAACGAGGAAAAACTGATCGCGGTGCGTGCGCTGCGACCTGACGTGGCCATCATCCATGCGCAGCGCGCCGACGCGTTTGGCAATACGCATCTGTGGGGCAACCTGGGCGTGGCCGTGGACGGCGCGCGAGCCGCTCGCAAGGTGATCGTGGTCGCCGAGGAGATCGTTCCGCCGGAGGTCATCGCCTCGGATCCAAATCGAACGGTCATTCCTGGGTTCCTGGTGGCGGCGGTGGTGCACGAACCCTGGGGCGCGCACCCTTCGCCGGTGCAGGGCTATTACGGGCGCGACCACGAATTTTTCAGCCAGTATCACGAGCAGAGCCGGCAGCTTGAGGATTTCGAACGCTGGCTCGAACACTGGGTCAGTGGTGTGGCTGACCGGCGTGAGTATATGAATCGGCTCGGCGCGTGCCGAGTGGAAACCTTGGGCGTGCGTCGGCATGCCTACTCTGCGCCCGCCGACTTCGGATATTGAGAGCCGTCAAGCCCGGACCACTGGGCTAGGGGATTCGATTCCATGGCGAAAGAGCTGATTCGTCTGAAGGTGAACGGCGAGGTGCACGAGGCTGCCGTCCCGCCCAGCAAGCTGCTCCTCGATGTGCTGCGCGAGGACCTGGGCCTCACAGGCTCCAAGCGCGGTTGCGATGATTCGAGCTGCGGCTGTTGTGCGGTGCTCGTGGACGGCGTGCCCATGCTGTCTTGCGTGGCCATCGCCTCCTGCTACCAGGAGGAGGAGATTGTCACCGTCGAGGGCATCGCGCCGCCGGGCGAGCTCGATCCCGTGCAGGAAGGGTTTGCGGTGGCCGGCGGCGCGCAGTGCGGTTACTGCACCCCGGGGTTTCTGATTGCCACGAAGGCCCTGCTGGATCGCCGCCCGCGCCCGACGCTTGAGGAGATCCGCGATGCGCTCTCCTCGAATCTCTGCCGCTGCACTGGCTACATGCAGATCTACGAATCCGTGAAGCTGGCCATCGAGCGCGCGTCATCCCGCGCTGCCGCCGCTCAGGCGCCGGTGGAACGCTGAGACATGGCGCCTCATTCCATCATCGGGCAGCCCCTTCCCATGACCGACGCTCCGGCCAAGATCACCGGCCTCGGCAAATACGCCGACGACCTCCTTGTGCCGGGAATGCTTTACGGCAAGATTCTTCATTCGCCGCACGCCCACGCCCGCATTCGCGCAATCGATACCTCGAAGGCGGAAGCCCTGCCCGGCGTCAAAGCGGTTGCGACGGGGGGTGATGCGCCCCACCCCTATGGCATCCTGCCCATCGGCCACGACGAGCGTGTCTTTGCACTGGATAAGGCGCGCTACATCGGCGACAACCTTGCTGCCGTCGCGGCCGTGAGCCTCGAGCTCGCCGAGCAGGCACTCGACCTGATCGAGGTGGATTACGAACTGCTGCCGGCATGGTTCGATCCGCTCGAATCCATGCAGGCCACGCGCGATTGGATTCACGAAAGCAAGCCGAACAACATCGAAAAGGAGTATCACCATGTGTTCGGCGATGTGGAAAAAGGATTCGCCGAGGCGACGTTCGTTCGCGAGGAGCGTTACTTCGCAGGTGAGGTTACGCACGCGGCCATGGAGCCGCATTCGACGCTGGCCGTCTGGGAGCCCGACGGCCGGCTGACCGTTTACTCTTCCACTCAGGTCCCCTACTACCTCCATCGCACCATCTCCGAAGTCTGCGAGATGCCCATGAGCCAGATCCGCGTGATCAAACCGCTCGTCGGCGGCGGATTTGGCGGCAAGAGCGAAGTGATCCCGCTCGAGGTGGCCGCGCCGGTGCTTGCGAAGAAGGCTTACCGGCCGGTGAAAATCACTTATACGCGCGAGGAGGTTTTTTATGCGCATCGAGGCCGGCCCATTACCATCGTGGACCTGAAGGTTGGCCTCACCCGCGAGGGAAAGATCAGCGCCGTGGCGGCGCGGGTCGTGCAGGATGGTGGTGCCTACTGCGGCTACGGACCAGTCACCGTGCTCTACTCGGGCGCGCTGCTGGGCGCCATCTACGACATTCCCAACGTGCGCTTTGATGGCTACCGCGTTCTCACGAACAAGCCTGCCTGCGGGGCCATGCGCGGCCACGGTACGGTGAACGTCCGCTTCGCGTTTGAGGTCATGCTCGATGCGCTGGCGCACGACGCGGGACTCGACCCCGCTGAAGTCCGCCGGCGCAATCTCCTGAAGGCTCCCTGCCTCACGGCCAACGGACTACGCGTGACCAGCTATGGCCTGCCGGAGTGCATCGAAAAGGTCGTTGAGCGCTCCGGCTGGGCGGCAAAGAAAGGTCGGTTGCCCTTTGGGCGCGGCGTGGGCCTGGCCTGCAGCCATTACGTCAGCGGGGCAGCGAACCCGATCATCCGCTCGAACATGCCGCATACCACGGTGCACATCAAGATCGATCGAGATGCGGCGGTGACGCTATACACGGGCGCTTCGGAGATCGGCCAGGGCTCAGACACAATTCAGGTGCAGATTGTGGCCGAAGTGCTGGGCGTGCGCCCGGAACGAATCAAGCTCGTTGCCGCCGATACCGAACTGACTCCGGTGGACCTCGGCAGCTATTCGAGCCGTGTCACGTTTATGGCCGGAAATGCGTGTCTCGAAGCGGCGAAGAATATGCGCGCTCAAATCCTGGAAGGGGTGGCGCGCAAGTTCGGATGCGACCCGCAGCTGCTCGAGGCGCGCGACGACATGGTTTTTACTTTGGACGACTCGCGCCTTCGTCTGCGCTTTGAAGAAGCGGTGGGCGCGGCGCTCGATTTCCGCGGCGCGCTTGTGGCTCAAGGCACCTACGCTCCGCCCGAAGAGGCGCGCGGCGGAAAATTCAAGGGTGCCGGCGTAGGGCCTTCGCCATCGTACAGCTACAGCGCACAGGTCGCCGAGGTTTCCGTGGACACGGAGACCGGCCAGATCCAAGTCCACCGGATCATCGCCGCGCACGATTGCGGCAAAGCGCTCAACCCCTTGACCGTCGAGGGGCAGATCGAAGGCTCCGTTTATATGGGGCTCGGCCAGGCCCTTCAGGAAGAGATGCTCTGGAACAAGGGCCGACTGATGAACCCGACGCTGCTCGAGTACCGCATTCCTTCCACGCTGGAGACGCCGGAGATAGAGTCCATCATCGTCGAAAGCATGGATCCCGAGGGCCCCTTCGGTGCCAAGGAGGCCGGTGAAGGCTCGCTCGCGGCCACCATCCCGGCCGTCGCCAACGCCATCTATGACGCGGTCGGGGTGCGTATTCACTCGCTGCCGATTACTCCCGAAAAGGTTCTGGCCGCGCTCCACGACAAGCAACTGCGGGGCGGCGGAGCGGTCAAACGGGAGAAAGGCGGCGCGCGATGACGATGCCGGCTGCCACCCTGGCGCGCCCGAAGAGCATCCCCGAGGCGGTGCACCTCCTCGCGGAGTACGGCCCGGAGGCCATGATCATTGCCGGCGGCACCGACGTCGTGCCGAATCTGCAGATGAAGCTCTTCTCGCCGCGAGTGCTCGTGGACATCAAGCCGATTCGCGAGCTCCGTGACATCACCACTGTCGCCGCGGGCACGCTACGCATCGGCGCGCTGACGACGCTGAGCGAGATTGCCGAGTCGCCGGTCGTGCGCGCAAAGTACCCCGTCTTGGCCAGCGCCGTTCGGACCATCGCCGGGCCCTTGCAGCGGAATATGGGCACGCTCGGCGGCAACCTGTGTCTCGAGACGCGCTGCCTCTGGTACAACCAGTCCTATTTCTGGCGGAAATCGCTCGGATATTGCCTCAAAAAGGACGGTGACCGCTGCCACGTGGCACCCGGCGGTAAGCGCTGCTGGGCCGTCTGGTCGGGCGATTCGGCGCCAGCCCTTCTGGCGCTCGACACGGAGATTGAAATTGCGGGTCCGCGCGGCGCACGCCGACTGCCGCTCGCGGAGTTCTACTTGAACGACGGCATGAACCGCATTGCCCTCGCGCCTGACGAGTTGGTCACCGCCGTTTACCTGCCCCGAGGCACAGCGGACCGCCGCGGGATCTACCACAAGCTGCGCATCCGCAATTCCATTGATTATCCGCTGGCGGGTGTTGCGGTCACGCTCAAGGTGGACCCGAGCGGCGTCTGCCGCGATGCGCGTGTCGCGATCACTGCGCTCAATCCGGCGCCACTCATTGTCCGTGAGGCCGGGGAATACTTGGCGGGCCAGCGGTATTCCCCAGAACTGGTTGAGCGCGTCGCGCGCGAAGCGATTCGCACGGGCAAGCCGCTGACTACTTCGGCCTCAACGCCGGTGTACCGCCGTGAGATGGTTCGCCTGTTCACCCGCCGCGCATTGGAGGAGGCCTGGCAGGCGGAGAACGGCGGGCCCGCGCCTCCGGCGGCAAACTGACCAGGAGCTCGAGGTGCTTCCGGTAATCGACATTCACGTCCACATCCAGCCGCTCGATCTGTTCAAGCCCGCGGCGCTCGAGCTCATGAAGCGTGGGAGGCGCGATTTCGACCAACTGGAGAGGTTCTCAAAGGACCCGTCGGCCTTTCTCGAATTTCTGGACGAGGCGGGTGTGGAACGCGCCGGACTGATCAACTACGTGAGCCCTGATGTGATCGGATTCCCGCCGGAGGTCAACGATTGGGTCGCACGCTATGCGAGCGCCGCGCCCCAGCGGCTGATCGCCTTCGGCTCGGTGCACCCGAGATACGTCGCCGATGCCGGCGCCGAAGTGGACCGGCTGGCAAAGATCGGCATCCGCGGGCTCAAGGTGCACCCGTCGCATCAGTTGTTTGCGCCCAATGCCTATCGCAACGGCCTGGGACCCTTGGCGGCCGTTTACGAAAGAGCGCAGGCGAACGGCCTGCCGGTGATGATCCACACGGGCACTTCAATCTTTCCCGGGGCCCGCAACGTCCATGCTCAACCGATGCTGGCTGACGACCTGGGCGTAGACTTTCCGGGCCTCGTCGTGATCCTGGCGCACGGCGGGCGTCCGCTCTGGATGAAAGAGGCCTTTTTCCTCGTCCGCCGGCATCTGAACTTCCATCTGGACATTTCTGGCATTCCGCCCGCGAAGCTGCTGGAGTATTTTCCCCGGCTCGAGGAGATCGCCGATAAAGTCTTGTTCGGCACGGATTGGCCGGGCCCGGGTGTGCCGGACGTGCGCGGCAATATTGAAAAGTTCCTGCGGCTGCCGCTCTCGGAATTGGCCCGGCGCAAGATTCTCTATGACAATGCGGCGCGGCTGTTCCCGCTGATTCCTCAGAACGCATGAGCATGCATGCGGCCATGGACAGCAAAGGGTTCGTCGAGCAACTCGTGGCCGAGAACGAGAAGTGGCTGGCCAAGCTCGATGCTGCTCCGGCCATGACAGGGCAGGGGGGTGCCGTAGGCACGCTCGGAGCGCTTCTCAAGATGGCGCTCAAGAACGAGATGGAAGCGGCAGCAATCGCGGCGGAGTGGGTCTCGACGACTCCGGAACTCGAGGCCAAGTTGGTCTTCGCTCGCCATGCGGGCGACGAGGCACGACACT
Source organism: Candidatus Acidiferrales bacterium (assembly GCA_035258565.1). Lineage (GTDB taxonomy): Bacteria > Acidobacteriota > Terriglobia > Acidiferrales > UBA7541 > DATFXF01. Next base: position 20,600 of record DATFXF010000279.1, on the reverse strand, counting down.
TCCAATTGCTCGCGGAGAACGCCGAGCGGCTGGGCATCAGCCTCCAGGGCTATGACCCGCTTGATCCGCCCAGTCCCGTGCTGGCCTACCTGCGCACGCTCGAGACCACTGTCGAGCGCATCGCCGCCGCGCTGGTGGCGCGCGAGGCCATGGGCGGCCGACGCAATGCCCAGTTCCTGAAGTTTCTCGAAGGCATCGGGCAAGAGCACCTCGCCGACCTCTACCGGGAGGTCATCAACCCCGATGAAGAGAGTCACCAACAAGCGGGGTGCCGGTTGCTGGGGAGCCTCGCCGTCACGCGCCCGGCACAGGAATCGGCCCGGCGCGCAGCACGTCAGTTGCTCGAGATCGGCGACGAGGTGCGCAGCCGAACGATGGAGAAGAGTGGAGTGCCAGTGGTTCCAGGATGCTAGAGGAAGCCAAGGAAGCACGGATGAACATCGACACCATTGCCGTAATCGGAGCAGGCACAATGGGGCGTGGCATCGCGTATGCGGCGGCCCTGGGTGGCTATCGGACGATTCTCGAAGACATTTCAGCCCCCCTGCTCGAGGCGGGGCTCGAATACATCCGCCAAGGGCTTGACGAAGGGCTCGCGCGTGGCAAGGTTACATCCGAGCAGAGGGAGACGGCGCTCAAACAGCTCACCACCGCGCGCTCGGTAGAAGACGCCTGCCGCGAGGCAGACCTGATCATCGAAGCGGTGCCCGAGGAGATGGAGTTGAAGCTCGAGATCTTCACGCTGCTCGACAGGTTTGCGAAGCCTGGGTCCATCTTCGCTTCGAACACCTCCTCGCTTTCCATCACCGAGATGGCGGCGATGACGTGCCGGCCTGAAAAGTGCGTGGGCATGCATTTCTTCAACCCCGTTCCGAAGATGAAGCTGCTCGAGATCGTTCGGGCCCTCGAAACCTCCGACGACACGCTCGAAACCTGTCGTGAAGTCGGCCAGCGCATGGGCAAGGAAGTCGTCGTAGCGCGCGAATCGCCCGGCTTCATCACCAGCCGCCTGAACGTCCTGATCGGCAACGAGGCCTTCACCATGCTCGGGGAAGGCATCGCATCCGCGGAAGACATCGACAAGGCTGTGAAACTCGGCCTGAACCATCCGATGGGGCCGTTTGAACTGGTGGACCTCGTCGGGCTCGACGTCCGGCTCAGCATCCTCGAATACCTGCACAAGACCCTGGGCGAGAAGTATCGGCCGGCGCCGCTGCTCCGCCAGTACGTCAAGGCGGGACGGCTGGGGCGCAAATCGGGCCGCGGCGTCTTCGAATATCCGGAAGCCAAGGCCGCCGACGGCAAGCTGTAAGCGGCCTTCTCAACAGCCGGGCCACCTCTGCTATCATCGGGGTCGATATGCGCATCGCCGACAAGGTCATGATCGAGAAAGGCGACCTGACCGAGATGGATGTGGATGCCATCGTCAACGCCGCCAACAACGACCTCAAGCTCGGCGGCGGCATCGCGGGAGCAATTCGCCGCAAAGGCGGCGAGGCCATCCAGCACGAGTGCGACGAGATCGGCAGCATCCCGGTTGGCGACGCGGCGATCACTTCGGGCGGCCGGCTGAAAGCTCGCTTCGTCATTCACGCGGCGAGCATGCAACTTGGCGGGCGCACCACTGCCTACGCCCTGCGCAGCTCTACCGCACATGCACTCCGCATCGCGCGAGAGAAGGGGCTCCGGACCATCGCGTTTCCTGCGGTCGGCACGGGCATCGCCGGATTCCCAACGCGCGAGTGCGCCGAGATCATGCTACGCGAAGTGGTTGAACACCTGAAGCAGCCCACGAGCGTTCAGAAAGTCTATTTCGTGCTGTTTGACCAGGCGGCGCGCGACGTCTTCGAGGAGGTTTGGAGCGGGATGAAAGCGGAGGGCCATCTCGACGCCGAGGCCGATGCGGCCGGCAAGGCGTCCAGCCGGCCGAAGAGATGACGACGCGCATCCTGTTCGTCTCGACGGGCAATCGAGTGTTGCCGCGCTGCTTTGGCAGTCCCGGACGATCTCGGGTCCGCCTCGAGGAGTGGGTTCGGGAGCTTTACCTGACGGGCGATGCGCGGTGAGCAGTCTCGTCGAAAAGGTCCGCCAGGAGCTCACCCGCTACGAGCATCCGCTATTTGCCTTTGACGCGCGGCCTGCGCGCGAGGGCGTCGAAGTTGAGATCCGCTTCAAGCCCAGCGGTGTTCCGGTCCACACCTATCTGTTTCTGTTGCAGCCCCGAGAGATTGACCATCCCCAGTTTCCCTGGACCTTCCAGAAGCAGCTCTACGATTGCCTGCACGACTATGTAATCGAGATGTTCACTTCGAACCCCCAGCGCAAGGCTTGAAAGCCATGGCCCCCCCGTCGACCACGGAAACACCGCTCGCTCGCCTGCTGAAGGCGCGCATCCGCGAGCAAGGCGCGATTTCGTTTGCCGACTATATGCGCGAGTGCCTCTATCATTCTGAGCACGGCTATTACCGGGCTCGGGAGGCCCAACGCTTTGCCGATTACTACACCAGTGTAGACGTGCACCCCATTTTTGGTCGCCTGCTCGCACGGCAGCTGGCTGAGATGTGGCAGGCGCTGGGCCGGCCTGAGCCGTTTTGGGTGGTCGAGCCTGGTGCCGGCATCGGACGGCTTGCCAAGCACATCCTCGACTTTGCCGCGCGCGAGCTGCGCGAATTCTACGCGGCGCTGAGTTATGTTGTGGTCGAGCAGTCTCGGGAGCGCCAAGCCGCCCAGACAGCCACGCTGGCCCGCTATGTCGAAGCCGGCTGCGCCTCTTCTGCTGCCGAATTACCGCCAGAGATTCCTGCGGGCTGCGTTCTTTCCAACGAGCTCCTCGATGCGCTGCCGGTTCACCGGGTGGTGCACAAGCAAGGCGTCTCGTGCGAGATCTTCGTGACGCTCCGGAATGATGAATTTGTTGAGCAAGTCCGCCCGCTGTCGACGCCCGCCCTGGCCGAGTATTTTGAGGTGCAGGATATCGAGTTGCTCGAGGGGCAGCAGGCAGAGGTGGGCTTGGAGGCCTGCCGCTGGATCGAGGACGTCAGCCGCAGGCTTGGCCGGGGCTTTGTCCTCACGGTGGACTACGGCCACGAAGCGCGCGAACTCTACAACGCCCATCATCTGCGCGGCACGCTGCTGGCCTATCAGCAGCACCGCGCGAGCGAGGATTATTTCCGCGCGCCGGGCGAGCAGGACTTAACCGCGCACGTCAATTTCACTGCGCTGGAACTCTGGGGCCGGCACGGGGGACTCGAGCGGACGGGGTTCGTCTCGCAGGCGCGGTTCCTGCTGGCGCTGGGCCGCCGGAGCGGGCTCACCGAACTCTACGACGAAGGGCAGAACGAAGTCGAACGCATCCAGGCCCGCCTTCTATGGAAGAATCTGATCTTCCCCGAGGGGATGGGAGAGGTCTTCCGAGTGATGATCCAGCACAAGGGAGTCGTTTCGCCGCAGCTCACCGGTCTTGAGCCGCTTTAGCCGCCTTGCTGTTCCCTGTCTTGATCCACTTGCGGCGCTACGGATTGCTGGGGCGGGCTCCGCTTTCTTCCTTGTAGGGATGGGCCAGATACTTGTCCGCTTCTGCTTGGGCGCCGCCGGTGTCGTCGTTCGTCTGCTTCGCTTTGCTGTATTCGTTGATGGCGCGCTCGCGCTGGCCGGTGATGTCGAATATCTTGGCCAGGTAGATGTGCGACCACACCTCCACCCACCGGTAGCTCGGTTCGAGGTCGCCTTCTGCCGCTTCGCGGAACGCATTCGCGGCGGCCTGGTAATTCTTCTGATAGAAGAACGCCTCACCCATGCGGAAATTGGCGAGGGCATTGTTCTTTTGCAGGTCGAGCGCGCGCTGGTACTGCTGGACCGCGTCATAGTAGCGGCCCTGCTCCGCCAGCTCTTCGCCGCGGGCGATTGAGGCGCGCACGCGCAGCTTGGCACTCGATTTCAGCAGGTTGTTGTTGGGGTCAAGGACGATTCCGCCGGGCTTTGGCCGGCCGAAGGTCTCGATGGTGAAATCAGAACTCGAGCCGATCACTTCAATGGTTTTCAATTCGGGATTGCCTTCCGTCTCCACTCTCACTTCGATGGTCATGCGAAAGGTTTCGAGGTCCTGTTGAATCTTTCCGACGATCTTGAAGCCTTTCCGGATCCGGTACACGACGTACTGGATCTTGAACTCGGGCACTCCGGTCGAGTTCAGCCACTGCGCGAAGAACGGGCTCAGCTCGGGCGAGCGAGCCGGGCTGCCGGCAGCGGGGCGGGCCTTCTGCTGAGCCATCTTTTCGAAGTCGTCGAGGCGTGCGCTCTTGCCTGCATACTTGGAGTAGAACTCGCGCAGGAGCGCGTGAAAGGCGTCGTCGCCCAATTGGGCGCGCAGCATGTGGAAGACCATGGCGCCCTTATTGATCACCACGGAGCGGTACTCGCTGGTCAAGGGCTCAAGCCGCGCCGCCTGCGCGATGGGTGCCGCGTCCTCGAAGGTCAGCGCGCCGACGGAGAAATCCTCGAGCTCGCGATTGAAGCCTTCCTTGCCGGCCGTTTGCTCGACGTCGAGGGCTTCACTGTAGCGCGCCAGCCCGTCTGTCAGCCAGACGTCGGAAGCCGAGGCGGGCAGCACCTCATTGCCCCACCACTGGCCCGCCGCGAGCTGCGCCAGGATGCGATAGTTCACCTGGGGGTCCCAGCGCCGCACGCTGACAAGCAGCAGGCCGGGAGCGGAATAGCCTGGCACGGTTCCCTCGGGGAGTTGCGCCAAAGCGAGGTGTGGTTCGGGCAGATGGCCGAATTGCTCCGAGAAAAAGTTTACGATGTGCGCGAGCGAGTCCCCGTACGCCGCCGCTGATTTCATGTCGGCCGCGCGCACATACACGGAGATGTTCAGCCCCTCCGAACTAACCGGCGCAAGCTGGATGTTACCGGCCACGAAGGTTCCCACCGGTGCGGGGCGCTCAGCGCGAAAGGTGTAAAGAATGTGCGGGCCAGTTTTTGCCTCGCGGGCCGCTTTGCCTGCGGGCGCAGAGGGCTTCTCCGGCATCAGGTTCGGTGCCGAGGCTTTGCCGGTGCCCACCACGGCGAAGTTCTGCGGCACCTCGAGATTGAACACCGCCGTGTAACGGTTCGACGGGTAATCGGTCAGCGGGAACCATCGCGCCGGCAAGAGCAGGTACGCGCCGTCCTGGTTGATCGAGGCCAGCCGCACGCCCTTTACCGGGCTGTTTTCCTCGTTGGCGAGCGGTCCGGCGTACTCAAAAAGGAGCGTGACCTTCTGCCCTACCGCGGCCGGCTGCGGCAAGGTAATGCGCACCACCAGCGGATGATTCGGATCGCGTTCGTAGTTCTCGGCCTTTCCGTCACCGCTCACCACGGCGCTGATCTTCAGGTTTGGATGCAGCTCCACATCGAGCTGCCGCGAGGCCTCGACGGCCTGAAATTCCACGCGTGCCCGTGCGGTGAGCATCTGCTCGGCCGGGTTGAGCGCCGCCGTCACGTCGTAGTGTACAGCGCGGAAGGCGAATTTCTGCGGCGTCTGGGCCGGCGCCCGGTCGGGCAGAAGAACCAGCAGGGCCATGAGAGCTAGCTTTCCGAGCCTGGTCATGAGGTAGGTTGTGTCATCCCGTGCCTCGAATTCCGCGCATCTCTAGGATACCAGAGGGCGCGGGGGGAGTTGCCAATTTGGTCTAGTTTGCCCCGAGTCTCTCCGCAATGAGTCGGGCGGCACGCTCGATCGCCCCGCCGGGTCCAAGTCTGGAACGCACCTCGCCAAGTTCGCGTTTCATCTGCTCTCGCGTCTCCGGTGAGCCGAGCAGACGACGAACCTCCTCCGCCAGGCGCGATGGCGTGAAGTCCTGCTGAATGAGCTCCGGCACCAAGCGCCTGCCGGCAATTAAGTTCACCATGCTGAAATATGGCGTGCGCACCATGCGCCGCAGGACCATTGCGGTAGCGCGTGAAACGCGGTAGACCACGACCATCGGCACGCCGAGCAGCGCAGCTTCAACCGTGGCCGTCCCGCTCGAGACGATGGCTACGTCGCTGGCCGCCAGGGCGTCATAGGTGGCTCCTTCAACGAGATGAACCAGAAGATCGGACCGCGCGTAGTTTGTGAGTTGCCCGCGGGTCATCCCCGGCGCCACCGCCAGCGCGAACTGGCAGGGCGGAAGCAGGCGGCAGGCCTCGAGCATCGGCGGCAAGTTGTGGGCCAGCTCGCCGGGGCGGCTTCCGGGTAGCAGTGCAACGATGGGCTGACTCACATCGAGGGCGTAGCGGGCCGCAAACTCTTCGCGCGACCTCTTCGCTCGCACCTGGTCCACCAGCGGGTGCCCGACGTAATCCACCGGCACGCCCGCCTGGCGATAGAACTCCTCCTCGAAAGGGAAAATGCAGAGCACGTGGTCGACCAGGCGGCGAATCAGGTGGACGCGTTTCGGTCGCCAGGCCCACACCTGGGGGCTAATGAAGTAAATAATGCGCACCCCGTGCTCGTGTAGTCGCCGCGCCAGCCACAGGTTGAAATCTGGGAAGTCGACTAGGATGGCCAGCCGTGGGCGGCGCCGAGCGGCTTCCTCGGTGAGTTGGCGATAGATGCGCAGTGCGGAAGGCAGCCGCCGTACCGCCTCACTAATGCCCACGACGGCCACTTCGGCGCTATCAGCGAGCAACTCCACGCCCGCTTCACGCATCTCGACGCCGCCGAGCCCGAAGAGCTGGACGTCCGCGAGCTGGCTGAGCGCGGTGGCCAGCCGGGCGGCGTACATCTCGCCGGACGCCTCACCAGCCGAGATGAGGACTTGAGCTTTGGTCATCGCGCGAGCTAGGGTGGTGTCCGCCCATCTCGAGGAAAGGGGGATCTGGCGGGAGCGGGCTAGTCATTGGAGGGCAACGCTGCGCCAGCCGCCTCTTCGGCCGTCTCGACGGGCAGGCGCAGCTCCTGCTCCTTGTACTGGAGCTGGTAAAGCCGGTAGTAGATGCCGCGCAGTGCCAGAAGCTCTTGGTGCGAGCCCTGCTCGCGCAGGCGTCCCTTGTGGAACACAAGGATGCGGTCGGCGTGTTGAATGGTGCTCAGGCGGTGTGCGATCACAAGCGCCGTGCGGGCTTCGAGCAGCCGGTCGAGCGCCGCGCGGATCAGCAGTTCGGTTTTCGTGTCCACGCTCGAGGTGGCCTCGTCCAGGATCAGAAAGCGGGGATTGTGAGCTAGGGCCCGCGCGAAGCTGATGAGTTGCCGCTGGCCCACCGAAAATGTTGCGCCGCGTTCGGTCACCGGGGTAGCGACTCCAGCGGGGAGCGACCGCACGAACGGGCCCAGGCCCACTTCGGCGAGTGCATGTTCAACCGCGTCACGCTGGATGTCTTCGGTGCCCAGCCGAACATTGGACTCGAGCGTCCCGCTGAACAGGAAGGGATCCTGCAACACGATGCCAAAATGGCGGCGCAGCTCGCGCGCGCTGAGCCTCCGGGTATCGATGCCGTCCAGCAGAATCTCACCGCGCTGGATTTCGTAGAAGCGCAGCAGCAACTGAATGATCGTCGTCTTGCCGGCGCCGGTGTGGCCCACAATGGCGACCGTCTGGCCTGGCGCGACGCGGAAGGAAACATCGCGCAGCACCCAATCTTCGTTGGAGGGGTTTGCGCCCCCGCGGTAGGCGAACCAGACGTTGCGGAATTCGATTTCGCCACGCGGCTGGCCGAGTTCGATGACTTCCGCGGGCACGCCGGCGGGCACCGATTCGTCGAGCAGCTTGAAAATCCGCTCCGAGCTGGCCATGGCGGTTTGCAAGATGTTGAATTTCTCGCTCAGGTCCTGGATCGGCCGGAAAAAGCGCTGCGCATACTGCATAAAGGCGAAGACAACGCCCACCGTCAGGGTGCCGGCCAGAACGCGCAGGCCGCCGAACCAGAGCAGCAGCGCCACGGCCGTCACCGAAAGAAACTCGACGACCGGATAGAACAGCGCGAAGGCCAGGATGGCGTCCTTATAGGCCAGCATGTGCGTGCGGTTCAGTTTCTCGAACTGTTGCCGCGCCCGGCGCTCGCGGTTGAACAGTTGCACGACCGCCATGCCGCTGATGTGCTCCTGGAGGAACGCATTGATCCGCGCGATGGCGGTGCGGATGCGGCGATTCGCGTCGCGCACCTTGCTGCGGAAGAGCACGGTCACGAGCAGGATGAGCGGAAGCACCGAGAAGGCCATCAGTGCAAGCTGCCAATTCAGCCACACGAGAAAGACGGCGATACCCACGAGCAGCACGAAGTCGTTCAGCATGGTCACGATGCCCGCGGCGAAGAGCTCGTTGAGCGCGTCGACGTCGGTGGTCAAGCGCGTCACCAACCGCCCCACCGGGCTGCGGTCGTAGAAACTCATGGGCAGCCGCTGCAAGTGGCGGAAGATCTCGCCCCGGAGGTCGTACATCGTCTGCTGGCCTACGCGCTGCATGACGCGGATCTGCACATATTGCACGGTAAAGCTCAAGAACAGGGTCACGATGAAGGCCAGAGCCACCCAAAGAATTCCGCGCATTCCGATGTCGGGCGCAAGCCGGTGCTCGACCACGGGCACGATGTAGGAGTCCACGCCCACTTTGAAGAGGTATGGACTGACCAGCTCGAGGGGCGTGACCGCGAGGGTCAGCAGCAGCGCGGAGACCACGCGCCATCTATAGGGCCTCAGGTAGCGCAGCAGGCGCCGCGTAAGTCGCGAGTCATACGCCTTGCCGAGTGCTTCTTCTTCGCGGAAGTCGCTCATACGCGTTCCAGTTCTTCCTCGAGCAGTTGCTTCTGATAGAGGTCGTAGTAATAACCGCCCAGCGCCAGCAACTCCTCGTGCGTGCCACGCTCCACAATCCGACCCTCGCGCAGCACAACGATCTGGTCGGCGTGACGCACCGTTGAGCAGCGGTGCGAGATCAGAAGTGTGGTCCGCTGCCGCATCACCTCTTTGAGCCGCCGCAGGATCTTCTCCTCGGTATCGGTATCTACGCTCGAGAGTGCGTCGTCAAGGATGAGGATCTTGGGTTGGCGAATCACCGCGCGGGCCAGCGCCGCGCGCTGTTTTTGCCCGCCGGAAAGGGTGATCCCGCGCTCGCCCACCAGCGTCTCGAGCCGCGCCGGAAAATCCTGGATGTCGCTGTAGACGCTCGAAATTTGTGCGGCCTCGACGACGGTCGAGTCCGGCGCGCCTTCGACGCCGAAGGCGACGTTCTCGCGCACCGTGTCGCTGAATAGGAAGGTATCCTGCGGCACGAATCCGATGGCGCGACGCAGTTCGGCCAGCGGCCATTCGCGGACCGGCCGGCCGTCCAGCCAGACGGTGCCCGGTGGGGCCTCCCACAGCCGTGCCACGAGTGATGCGAGAGTCGTTTTGCCGCTGCCGGTGGGGCCGACAATCGCCAGGGTCGAACCGGCCGGCACGCTCAGGTTGATCTCCTGCAAGACAGGGCGCCCGCCGGAAGAAGTAGTCCCCCCCGCACGGCCATCCGTGGCCGTCGGATAGGCAAATGTCAGGTTGCGGAATTCGATTGCGCCGCGAAGCTCGGCGCCATCGCCGCCGCGTGCCTCGGCATCGTTGATGGCGGGCTGGGCCTTCAGGATGTAGTTCATCCGCCCCATTGAGGCGGCGCCGCGCTGGAAAATGTTGGTCACCCAGCCGAGCGCGACGATGGGCCAGATGAGCTGGCTCAGGTAACCGTAGAAAGCAATCAGCGTGCCGAGCGAGATCCGCCCTTGGATCACCTCGCGCCCCCCTACCCCCAGCACCAGCAGGAACGACAATCCGAGGAAGGCCTGGAGCGAAGGCATGAACAAGCTCCAGTTGCGGATCAGCTTGATGTTGCGCGCAACGTATTCGCGGTTGGGCGCGTCGAAGGCTTGTATCTCTGCTTCTTCCTGGCGATAGGCACGCACGACGCGTACGCCGGAAAGGTTCTCCTGCGCTCGCGCTGAAAGCGTGGCCAGCGAGGCTTGGATTTTCTCGTAGAGGTCGTGGATCACCTTCCCGAAGTACCAGACGGTGACGGCCACCACCGGAACCGGGAGCAGTACCCAGAACGTGAGGATCGGTGAGAGCTTCAGCATCAGCGCGATGGCCAGCGCCATCGTGACCAGTGTTGTGGCGCTGTACATGATTCCCGGGCCCAACACCATGCGCACGGCGTTCAAGTCGTTCGTGGCGCGCGACATCAGCTCGCCCGTGCGGTTGCGCACGTAGAATGCGGGCTCGAGCTGGAGCAGCTTGGCGAGAAGGTCGTTGCGCAGATCATATTCGATATCGCGCGAGACGCCGATCAGGATCCACCGCGTCCAGAAGGAGAGCAGACCCTTGATGGCCACGACAACGACCAGCGCAGCGGAGAAGATGACCAAGGCATGACGGTCCGCTGGGCGGTAGAAGGACAGCAGAGGCCGCAGCAAGTATCGCGACACCCCGGTCAGGTGCGCCATTGGCTGCGGCTGGCCCGAAAGCGAATCGATGATCGAGCCGATGATCAGTGGCAGGACGTTGCCGGCCACCCCCATCGCAGCCAGCACCAGCAAGCCAAGAGCGATCCCGCCCTTGTACCTGCTGAGGTAGGGCAGGAGGCCGCCGAGGTTCCTCCACCCGGTGCCGTGGGACTTGGTCGGCGGCCGGTCTGCCAGAGGTTGTGCGACGCTGCTCATCTCAGATGCGAGTTGATCTTTTCCAGTGCCGGCACTTCGCCGAGAAACTGTTCGTAATTCCGGTCGAGAGACTGGTAACGCTTTCCTTTCCCATTCCACCGCACGCCGACGGTGGGGATATGGCTACTGCCAAGCATCTCAAGAGGGGTGAAATACATAAACAGCCCTTTTTCGCCGTTCTGCTCATACTGCAATCGCCAGCCCGTCACCGGGGCGACCGGGGTCCCACCGAGAAAGCCGTTTGGATTCTTCAAATGCTCGTCGCAGCGGAAAACTTCTGTCCACTTTCCGTCTGCTTTTTCCGCAACGACCGCGCGCGTAATCAGGAGGCCCGGGGCCATGCCGGGAGGCGTCTTGGCCAAACGATTCACGACCAGCACCTGTTCCCTACCGGTGTGTGCCAAGTCTCCGAATGCAAGCACCTCCGCCTGGGAGCCGAGCAAGGTTTCGGCAACCCGCGCAACCTCCCCAGGCACCGCTGGCGCGGCGGCCTTGGCCCGTGCCTCCGCAGGCTTCGGCTGCGCCGGCTCGTGGCACGCTGCAAACAGTACCAGGACTGAGAGAACCGCGATCAACAGGAGCCCACGCATCGGTTTTTCGCTGCGCCACCTAGAGACTGGCGAGAGCCAGCTTGATCTGCACCGCACGCCCGGTCGAACGGTCGCAAGAGACTTCCATCACCTGGGGAACGTCAGACCCTGCCCAGTCAAAGGCATAAAACAACGATTCTAGCTCCCGTCCAGCTTGCGTGGAAGGCCCGCTCGAGTTCGGCTCACCGTAAAGACCGATCACCCGGTCCTTCGCTTCTTTAAGAGCAAGCCCGCGGCCTGTTTTCAGTTTTCCGATCACCAAGGGACCGACGTGGCGCGTGTCCCTGCAGTCTCCAGACTGAACCCCCAGGAGCGAGACAATCACGCTCCGAATCACGCGCTTCTCGTCGAACTCGAGGTGCACCTTGTGGCCCCAGCATTCGTCCAACCACTCCGCCGACGTGTCCCGATCGACGGTCTTGATCCGCAGCTTTGAGCCGAAGCGCTTTTCTGCCTCGGCGAGCGTGTCTTTGCCTGGGCGGAGCCCCGCAAGCATGGTCTCGTTCACGCGTTTCGGCGCTTCGGGTGATTGTGCCGGCAGAGCCAGCGGCTGGACTGCCAAAACCAGGCCCGTCGCCAGGGCGCTAGCGAACGGCCAGAATCTCATCGAGCCGCGCCTCAAAGTTCTCCTCCCCTTCCGACCACAGCCGGTAGCGCTCGATCGGCAGCGCCTCTTCGAGTGCCCCGATCCAGCCCAGTAGCTTCTGGATGTTCTCACGCGTCTTCTGGTGATATTCGCGCAGGTTTTCAGGCCGCGACATCGCGGCCAGAAACTCGACTTCGGCCGGATGCTCCGGGGGTGCCACGATTCCTGCACGCGCCCCGAGCAACCTCCCGTGCCCAGTGAACAAATGCTCAAAACCGATTTCGGCCTGGAAGTGTCCGCCTTCGACGTAGGCTCCGTCATCGTACTCCTCGCCGCGGCAGTGGAGTTCCAACCTTTGAGGGCCGAACTTCCAATGCCTTGTCTCGGCGTCGTACGTCCACAGATCCCAGTGGCTGCCTACCTCATAGGCCGAATCGGAGTGCAAGTGCTCGCGCGCCAGCTCAACTACCTCTTCCGCTTCGAGTGGCCGCGCGCGCAGGTCGCGCTCGATCACCAAAGTCTCTGACGGGTTCACCGCGCGGATCACCAGCTCGCTAAACTTGGGAGTCCCGGTGGAGGCAGGCACGGTTTTCAAGAATTGCGCGAACTGTTCGAGCATGGTGGCTTCGGAGAAGCCCTTTGCCCATACGCTCAGATAAGCGGGATTCGCCACCCTTCCTATTATACAGGTCAGCTGAAGCTGCTGGGGTCCTGCCCGAGAATGGGGAACCCGCAATGGCGTTAGGTGTCAAGCAACGCGGTCAGCGAGTTGCCTTCTACTTCTTCTTTTCCTCTGGCGGGAATGGCTTACGAGTGAGGTCTGAAAGCTCCAGGAGCCGCCGGTGCAGGGCTTGGCCGACATCGCCAAACACCTCGGAGCAGGTATCTCGCAGGCGCCGCTCCGCGGCCTCGGCCAGTGTCCCGACCACATCCTGCGATTGCTGCGTGAGCGTCGCGACGGTAGCCACCAGCCAGGAATTGGACGCATTCTCCAGCCGCTGCTTGTATGCTCCGACGGACTCTTCGGCCAGGCGGGTGGCGTTCATTCGCAACTTCTGCTCCTGTGCTTCGCGCTCGGTGCGCCAGGCTTCCTTCATCGGCGCGAGCTGCGCTTCGAGCTCCTGGCGTGCCTGTGTCACCCCTCGCTGAACAGTCTCGGTCATGCCCTTGTGGAACTCGACAAGGAACTGCCGGCTCTCCACGTCGATTCCTGAACGCACTTGCGCCACATGCGTTTCGAGCTGTGCTGTGGCCTGTTCGGAGAAGTTCCCGAGGGAGCCCGAGAAGCGCTCGAACTCGCGCTGCGCGGCGCGCTCCACATCCCCACCGAAGTTGGCTGTGGCCGCCTCCCTGGTCTCGGCAAGACGGCGGCGCACCCCTTCCACGGCTTCCTTGACCGCCTCGTTCATCTGGTTCTGGGTGTGCTCGACATAGCTGCGGCTGTAATGATTCAGTTCCGAAGCGAACAGACCCGAGATTTCGCCGGCCTTGTCGCGCAGGCTGTTGGCGGCCTGCTCAAGCCCCTTTTCCATCGTGCTCTGCATCTGCGTCTGCATTTTCTTCTCGTACCACTGGGAGGCCTTGAAAAGCGCCTCGTAGCTGGTGTGAGTGGTGTCGGTAGTCTTTTCTTCGAGCTCGGCCAACCACCGGGATGTCGCGGCGCGCCCGCCCTCTTCGACCTCTTTCTCGAAGCGACTGAGTGTCCTTTGGACGCGTGACAGGGCTTCCAGCTCAGCTTTTGCCAGGCTCTCTTGCAGGCGCTCGTGGTGCACGCGGAAGGCCTCTTCGGCCCGACCCTGGCCCTCGTTAAGCTTTGCGAGGAGTTCGTTGGCGCGATCGAACTGCGGGGCCAGCCGCTGCTCGAGTTCTGCGCCCAGCCGCGCAACCGTCTGCTGCCCGGCAGCCTCGACCATGGGCTGGAGCCGCTCGGCCATGCCCACCACCGCACCCTCGGCCCGCCGATTGAGCTCCGTGCTGGCGGTGGCCAGGATGGCTTCCAGGCGCCGTTCGAGCTCCGCGCTCGAAGCCTGGCTCAGTGCGCCAAGCCCTGCGGCCTGCTCTTCGACGCGGGTGGCGGCCTGCTGGGTCTCCTGCAGCGAGGCCTGGATCCGGGCGGTTTCGCTCTCGAGTCTTCGGTGAATTGTACTCACCGTGCTCTCGGCCTGCTCGAGGGATTGCAGGAGCACGGAGGCGCGTCCGTAGAATTCCTGCTCGACCTCCTGGATAAAGGCCTGGGCATCCCGCGCCAGGCGTTCAGCCGCCCGCCGCGCCTCGCTTTCGATTGATGTCTCCACCATCTGATTCCAACGGGTTCCGACCGCTGCAAAATCAGCCTCAAGGCGTGCGCGCCACTCTGTCTCAGCCTGCCCAATCGCGCCAGCGATCAGATCGTCCAAGCGCCGCGCCGCCTTCTCAAGCGATTCGAGGCGCGCCCCAGCGCCTTCGACGCGACCTTCGGTGAGTTCTTCCAAGCGACTGCTGGCCGCTTCGATGGACTCTTCGACTCTCTGACGCAATTGCTCGAGGCGTGCCTCGGTGTTTCGAACGGTCGCCGCAAGTTCGCGATCGATTTCGTTCACCTTGCCAAGCGACGGGCCGAGCCGGCTGTCAAGCTGCTTCTCGAAGGATATACGCTGCGACTCGAGCGTTTGAGCAAGCTGCGCCGCGAGCCGTTCCTGGGCTTCTTTGAAACGCAGTTCCTGCTCGTGACTCCATTGCTCGCGCGCGGCCTTGTCGGTAGCCTGCCTCGCTTCCTCGATTTTCACAACCGCCTGCCGGACCACCTGATCCGTATAAGAGGTTGCCGCGGCCTGCACTGCCTTTTGAGCGACGGAGCCGAGCTGGTTTTGCAGAGTCGCGAGCAGTACCTGGACATCGGCGCTCACCGCTTTGGTCGTGGCCTCGCGCGCCGCTCCTTGGCCCTGCTGTTTAGTTTCCCCGACGAGACGCGCCACCTGGCGCGCCAGCACGGGGGAGGCTTCCGCACTCCCGGGTCCGGGGAGTACGCGGACATTGGTTTCGCTCGCGACTCCAAGTCGAGCTGCGCCTTCATCAAGCGGCACTGTTGGAGGGGGCCCGGCCTCTCCGGTGGGGGCTGAAGGCACTGCACTCTCGGGGGGCGGGAACCAGTCTTCAGGGGGAAAGGCGATGCCCCAGACATTGCCGGGAGCTTCGAGCTCCACACCGATCTGAAAGAGCTCACGCACCGTGCGGGGCCGCAGAATCCACGTGATCTTTCCGCGGAGGGTTCGGGGCGGCTGGTTGGCCTCCGGTTGCGGCACCTCGAGGGTCACCCACATGTTCTTGAGGACGTAGTGCTTGGACTGATAGCGGCAGCCGTGACAATTGATGGCCAGCGTCGAGGTGCGCTCTTGGAAGGGCCGGCCAAGCGCATCTACACCCCTCACGACCAGTGGCACAGCCTGGATGATGCGCGTACTTCGCCGCTTGGTGGGGTCGTTCTTCGGATGGGGGACAGACTCGGCCATTAAACCTCGCGCCGTTCGTCAGACTAACATCGCTGCCGGTACGCGTCGAGGGGCGTGGGAAGGACGTGCGAAACAGTCAACCAGCTCTTGGGCACAAGCCTACTGGTCCTGCGAGACCTCGGGCCGCCCCCGCCTGAGGAGGAAATCCTTGATTTCCTTGGCCACCCAGAGGGGTCCGATGAGGAAGTACACGGGCCCGCGGAAAAATGCGGGGTGGTTCCCCTCGATGCGGTGGCCTAGAAAGAGCATCAGCCAGCCGCCGGCAAAGAACCCGGCAGCGGTACGCCAATAGGCAAACAGGAACAGGATGAGCCCGGCGAAGATGCAGGGAATGCCCACGCTGTGCAGAATCTTGTTGCTCCAGCGCGTGTGCTCGTGATCGTACTCGGCCAGGTAGTCGTCGAGAGTTGGCACCAGGCTCCTCTCAGGCTGGGGACGGCGCCGCCAATGAGGCCTTCGCTGGTCGTTGATATATATCGCCGCGTGAGGCGCGACGCAAGAGAAAATCCGTGGTGCCGGCTTGGCCTAGAGCTCGCGGCGGCCTTCGATGGCCTTGAGCATGGTGACCTCGTCGGCATACTCGAGTTCGGAGCCCACCGGGATACCCACTCCGATGCGAGTCACGCGGACGCCGAGCGGCTTGATGAGCTTCGAGAGATAGACAGCAGTGGCCTCGCCTTCGGCCGTCGGGTTCGTAGCGATGATGATTTCATCCACCGCACCGTTTTTCAATCGCTCGATCAGGCTCTTAATCTTCAATTGGTCCGGGCCCACGCCTTCGAGCGGTCGAAGCGCGCCCCCGAGCACGTGATAGAGCCCGCTGTACTGCCGCGTTTTCTCGACGGCCAGGATGTTGTTCGGCTCTTCGACGACACAGATGGTCTTGCGGTTGCGTGTGGGGCTTGCACAATAGAGGCACGGGTTCGTATCGGTGATGTTATTGCAGACGGAGCACTCGCTGATCTTCAGTTTGGCGTCGCGAATGGCGTCGGCGAGCGCCAAGGCATCCTCGGGCGCCGTGCGTAGCAAGTGAAACGCCAGGCGCTGCGCTGTCTTCTGCCCCACGCCGGGCAGGCGCTTGAGTTCGTCAATCAGTCGCCCAATGGGGGCAGCGAAATCAGGCATGGTGGTAGCCGCGGCGCTTCGGCCGCAACCGGCAAGACTCTTGTTCTTTCATGAGGGATCCCCGTCAGAACAGCCCGGGGATTTTCAGGCCGGCGATTCCGGGCAGTCCGCCGGCGAGGTTCTTCACCTGGTTGGCGAGTTCCTCGTCCACGCGCCGGCTGGCGTCGTTGACTGCTGCGCGGACCAAATCCTGCAACATTTCCTGGTCTTTGCTCGCGAACACTTCGGGGTCGATGCGGACCTGAATTACTTGCTTTTGCCCGTTCATCTGGATGACGACCATTCCGCCGCCCGCTGAAGACTCCACGTGCACCGCGTCCACTTGCTTCTGCAGGTTTTCCTGCATCTGCCGAAATTGCGACAGGATTTGTTGCAGCGCTTTGACTTCCATGGTCTAGCCCTCGTTCCGGCGTTTTACGTCCGAGATCTGGCCGCCGAATCGTTCCAGCATGGCTCGCACGATGGGATCCTGTTCAAAGCGCGCTCGCAACTCGGGTGAGCCGCGCATCCCACGAGCCGCGCCCAGCACCGGCCCGGAATCCAGTTTAACACAGACGCGCACAGGCTGGCCGATCACCCGGCTCGTAATGGTGCGCAACTTCTCCATAGGGTCGCGCGCTTGGAGCATCTCCGCGAGCGCGCGGCTCTCGGTCGGAAAATAGAGGCGCATCTCGCCACCCTCGAATTCCCAGCGGCTCACGTGCTCCACGAGCTCGCCCAAGAATTTCTGCTGCGCGAGGATGGCCGCCTTGATGGCCTCCACTTGCGCCGCTTCAAGCCCGTTCACTGCGCCTGCAGCCTTGGCGACGAGGCTGGGCGCCGTGGCCGGCACGGGTCCTCGCACGCGCTCATCGCTTCGCGCCACACCCGGAGCGGCCGCCTCCCCGCTCGCCGCCGTCGCGGCGGAAGCGCTTCGCGCTGCCCCCGCTATAGCGGGCCGGGTTGCGCCGGCCTCCTCGTGGAGCTTGGCCAGGACTTCTTCGAGCGGCGCAAGGCGCGCAGCGTTGACTAGCCGCAATAATCCCATTTCCAAGTGCAGCCGCGGGTCGGGCTTGCGCCGGATGTCGTCCTCGGTTGCGAGCAAGATCTGGAAGAAGCGCGTCAGATCTTCCTCGCTGAACTGCTGGGCGGCCTGCGCGAGACGCGGCCGCTGGTCGGCGGCTGCCGCAATTAATGGAGAGTCAGCACCGCACACGCGCGCGACAAGCAGGTTGCGGAAATGGCGGATGGCTTCGCGACAGAAGTGCTGAAGGTTGTGTCCCTCGGCGAGCAGCGCGTGCACCAGCGCCAGCGCTTTTTCCGCTGAACGTGCCTGCACGGCTTCAACCAGCGTGGCCAGCACCTCCTCCGGAACAATGCCGAGCAGCTCGCGAACCTGCGCATCAGTGATCCTCTGGCCGCTGTACGCGACGGCTTGCTCGAGCAGGGAGAGCGCGTCGCGCAGGCTCCCTTCGGCGGCACGCGCCATCACCGCCAGGGCGCCTGCCTCTATGCTCAGATTTTCTTTTTGGGCGATGCCCTCGAGCGCCGCCACGATTTCGCTGAAGGCTAGCGTGCGAAAGTGGAAGTGCTGCGAGCGCGAGCGAATCGTGTCCGCCAGCGCCTCTGGCTGCGTCGTGGCCATCACGAAGATCACTTTGTCCGGGGGCTCCTCAAGTGTCTTCAGCAGCGCGTTCGAGGCCTCCTCGGTCAGCATGTGCGCCTCGTCGAGGATCACCACCTTGTAGCGGGAGGCAGCGGGTGCATAGCGCACCATCTCGCGCAACTCGCGAATTTGGTCAATGCCGCGGTTCGAGGCGGCGTCGATCTCGATGACGTCGAGCGAAGTGCCGGCAGCGATTTCGCGGCAGGAGTCGCACTCATTACACGGCTCGGGCGCCGGCCCCTTCGCGCAGTTGAGCGCTTTGGCGAGGATGCGCGCTGTGGTGGTCTTGCCTACCCCGCGCGCGCCGGAAAAAATGTAGGCGTGCGCCACGCGGCCGGTGCGGATCGCGTTTTCCAGCGTTTGGGTGACGTGCTGCTGGCCAACAACTTCGCCGAAACTCTGCGGGCGCCACTTCCGCGCAATCACCTGATAGCTCATGACGTCGAAAAAACCATGCCCCCGAACGATGAGAGGAACTTCGGGTCTTCTGCGGCACACGAAGCGTTCCCGCTACCGTTGCTCCCTTCCGGGCCTGGCGGGGTTTACGGGGAATCGTTGCACAGAGCCCGAAGTTCCACGCATCAGCGGTCCCTGTTTCGAGGACCGCAGTCGCAGTTTAACATAGGCCCTCGGAGCCGCGCGAATAAACCGGGCCGCCGATTATTTCTTTGGCGCGTCCGCCTTGCGGTCCGGAACATCCGCGGGATTCACCCAGATGGTTTGGAAGGGGCCGATTCCATGCACCTGAGCGATGGTCTCGCCCTTGCTGTAAGCGAAGTGCGGCACTTGCTTGGGCATGAAGGCGTACGTTCCCGGCGCCAGACCCTTCAACCGGCTGTTTTCGAATTTCTCGCCGACGCCGATCGCAAACAGGCCTTGAAGAACCGTGATGTGTTCATCGGTGGGATGCCAGTGCGGCGGAATCTTCGTGCCGTCCTTCGTCTTGATGCGGATCACAAAGGGTTGGCCAGCCTTGTCGGGGTTGCCGGAGAGAACTGCGATCTGAGCGCCCGGGAGCGTGGAAGGTCCCCAATGTAGGTCGCGCGGCGGAATGACGGAATGATTCGGTGGCGTGGCGTTCTGTTGAGCCTTGCTGCCGAACGCGGCAGCGAAGCCAAACGACGTCAGCACCACGACAACAAAAAAGCGTCTCGGCGTCTTGCACATGGACTCTCCTCACATTCTGTTCGCGCGGGAAGATACTCTATTTCTCTCCCGGGTGGCAATTCGCTCCCCTCGGTTTAAGGTCCTGGCCTTTTTGTTCGGATCCTCCTCGGGGTTCACATAAATCGTGTTGAACGGTCCGGAGCCGTATACCTCGA
Source organism: Candidatus Acidiferrales bacterium (assembly GCA_035258565.1). Classification (GTDB taxonomy): domain Bacteria; phylum Acidobacteriota; class Terriglobia; order Acidiferrales; family UBA7541; genus DATFXF01. The sequence goes on along the minus strand of DATFXF010000279.1, from coordinate 1,203 downwards.
GGAGGGTCCTGCCCCGGGATCGGCTGAAGTGTGGCTTTCTTTTCGGAACGACAACGTGCGTCCCCGGCCGAAGCACGAGCAGCTTCCGTGGATCGAACCTGCGTCCGGAGCCCAGCAGAAAGGTCCCCTCGAGGACCGTGACGTGCTCATCCTGCGGGTGCCAGTGTGGAGGCGTCACAAAGGCGTCACGCAGCCGAATGCGGATGGCGTAAAGGCTACCGGCTCCTTTTGGATCTCCGCCGAGGACCGCCATCTCCGCGCCGCGCAAGACGCGCTTCCAGTTGAGGTCCCGCGCCGGCCTGATGACGAGGTTTGCTCTTGGCGTCGCTCGCTTGGGCATCGAACTGCACCCTCAGACGGATTTGCGCGCGGCCTACTGCGGGCCCTTCAGGCTCGCAAATGTTGGGGCTCCGAATTCGGTGGTTGCTCTTAGGAACGTCAAGCGGCGATTTTAGCGCGAATGTTCTCTCGGAAGAGTATTCTTCGCGTGCTACCATTCCTCCGTAGCTTGGTCGGCGGCTCACCCCTGTGTCGCCGGCCCCGCAGCGCCAGCGGAACGCCCCACGAGAAGGGGCAGGGAGGAACCAATGAAGGGTCTTGTATCGTTTGGCGTTGCAGTTTGCCTGGTATTTTCCGCAGCGCTTCCTGTCGAAGCTCAATCCAACCAACTCCTGCAAGGCACGCAGATTCGCTTGGTGTTGCTCAACGGCCTAAGCACCTCGGTGGCGCGTAATGGCGATCCATTCACCGCCGTGGTGGCTGAGCCGGTCTATATGGGCAGCCAGTTGCTCCTGCCGGCGGGCTCGCGGGTCAACGGCTTGGTGGGCAGCGTGGTCAAGCAGCGCTGGCTCTCGCTGTTTCGCGGGCAGGCGGCCATGAGCCTCGCCTTCCGATCTATCGAGGTGGACCATCGCCAGATTCCCGTGCAGATGAGCATCCTGGCGATCCAGGATGCTTCTGCGCAGTCGAGCGGAAAGGGGCGCAAGGACCTGAGGGTTGAAGAAGGCCAGGTCGTGGAGGCGAAGCCCGACATCAAGGGCGGCGCCGAGGCGCTCGGCCTGAGCATCTCGGGCGGCACGGCGGTGGGAGCGATCTTCAGCCATGTTGCGCGCGGACTGGCCATCGGCTTCGTCGGCGGGACGGCGTACATTATTGCCAGGAAAGGTAAGCCGGGGGAGTTACCGGCACAGACTGCGTTGCTTG
>DATFXF010000278.1:0-9616 GCA_035258565.1 Candidatus Acidiferrales bacterium | reverse complement strand
TGCCCCAAAGGGAATCCTTCAGCACGGCGAAACAAGCCGTAGTTCGCTTGCAACAGCTAGGCAGCTACTGAAGCTTTTGCCAGGGTGCCTTGTAGCTGGCAACACAACGCTGTACAGTCCCCATCGACGTGCGGTACCGAGGTGTGGGTTCCGGAAATTCTGAGCCGGTGATTCCGGAAATTCTGAGCCGTTCCGTTCTTGGAAGCAAGGTCTCTTCCAGGTTGAGGTGACGGGTCCTCCCTGAAGGCCCGTCGAGGTGTATGAAACGTCCTCGCTCGAGGACCCGGTCTAGGATGGCGGCCGCCATATCTTCGTCGTGTAAGACCTTCCCCCACTCATTCAGTGGCTTGTTGGTGGTGAAGATCATGGGCCGCTTCCTCAGGTGCCGATCGTTCACCACATGGAAGAGCACGTTGGCGGCGTCTGGCCCGTAGGTCAAGTAACCGACCTCATCGATCACTAGCACATGAGGGTGGGTGTAGGTTACCAGCGACTCTTGAAGGTGTCCCCTCTTGCTGGCATTGGAGAGATCTTCGATGAGTTCCGCGGCGGTGGTGAACAGCGCCTCGAAGCCGTTTTGAATAGCGCGGTAGGCGATGGCCACCGCCAGATGGGTCTTCCCTCTGCCGGTCTTGCCGTGCAGGATCAACGACCGGCCCTCGGTGACGAAGTCTACCCCGAGATAGGAGCCGATCAGCGATTCCAATCCACAACCGCGTTCAACCAGTGTTTGCATGACGCCTCCATTCGGAGGCGATTGCTGCGCCGCAGGTCTAGTGCAGACACTGCTATACGCCCTTCCCGTTTTGGGGTACGGCAAATGATGGTACCTTTACCGGCGCGGGTCAGTCTTATCGGCGGGATCTGTGTCATCACATAGATTACCGACCTTCAAGCAATCGCCAACCACGGATGCTTGTAGCACAGACTGACCCGCCTCCTAGAGGCTGCCCGCTGAACCCTGTTTTCATGATAGGTGGCGCGTCGCAGGACGCATGAAGTCTTATCGAAAATGCCTCGTGTTGACACCTCGATTCACGGAAGGTTCCCTGCCCGAGGCATTTCCGATCAAGCCTAGCCACCATACGCTCGCCATGCCTTTCTTCACCGTGCATCCTTTTGGGAAGTAATCGTGATTGCCAGCGTCATTTGGTCCGAGGAGATGGATTAGTCGATGCCGGGGTGTGCTGTGGTGAAATGAATTTTTGGTAGCGTGTATGTGCTACGAGCACAGCAATGGTTGCGGCCAACAAGGCAATAGCTGCATAAGCCCAGAGTCTACGGGTCGAGTTGTTGCGGCTGAGCTGCCGACTCGAGGGACTTTGTTCACCACCAACGTGGGCGAGAAATCTATAGCCTCTCCTTGGGACCGTTTCTATGTAGCGTGGGCTCTTGCCGCTGTCGCCCAGAATCGTTCGCAGGCGATTTACCAGGACATCGAGGCTATGTTCGAACTCCACGTTGCTGTCCGGCCACAGGTGATCTTTAATTTCTTCACGAGAAATCAGCTTGCCCGGACGATTGGCAAACAGGCAGAGGAGATCGAGCGCTTGGCCGGTGAGTCTGACCGGCTGACCTCCCCGGCTGAGCCTCCTCAAGCTTTCGTCCAGTTCGAACTCTCCCAACTTCTTCAGCATGGCGGTAGGCTTTCAGGTAAGGAGATTATATTTGTTATGAGGAAATTAGAGGTGGGAATGAGGATATTTGAGTTGACGGAGTGAGCCAAAGGATGCGATAGGCGCGGCAGTAGCATTGCGATCACGAAAGAGTCACCAAATTCTGGGGGCGTCCATGAGAAGGCTTTCGCCGACACTCACTTGGTCAATATCAGTTATTTTGGCACTGCTGTTTGCGGCGGTGGGATTTTCGAAACTGTGGGGGCCGTCGTCGGCGCGATGGGGCAGCAGGTTCTTGAACTGGGGATATCCGGTGGGATCTCAGTATATTGTAGGCGCAGTTGAGATCATCAGCGGACTTGCATTGTTACTCCCTCGGAGCAGAAAACCAGCGGCCGGTTCTTTAACGCTTGTAATGGCGGGCGCCATTTGCACTCACCTGATTCACGGTGAATTGCCGCGAGTAATCGCTCCTCTGATCCTTGGGGCGCTCGCATTTTTGCTGTTTTTTTGCACGAGTGCGGTAGAGCACCAACGCACAACCTCCTGAGCCAAAATGGAGGAAGGCCGCGCTCTGCTGCAGACCTCTGGGCAAACCGTACGTGAGGTTTTCCCTCATACGGCTCTCCGGGAGCCTTCCTCCGACGGCATTCAGCTCGTGTGCGCAATACGGCCCTGCATTGCATACAGGCCGGCCTCCCTCCAGTAGGCCAGCGGCGCTCGCCAGAACGCCCGCCGTCTGCGCTGATGCTTCGCCTGCACCCATCGCCGGAGCTTGCAGCTAACGCATTGATCCACCTTCCGTAAATGCTGAGCGGAGTTGAGCCAGAACTTGCTGGCGCGTGGCAGTGATTGCTGGCGGATGACGGGCAAACTGGAAATTATGCTGAAGAGCGGCCCAGATCGAGTGCCAGCCATTTATATTCATGGCTGCCTCCCGTGCAACACGACCCAGCGAAGGTGCCGCTGATCTGCGTTGGCGTGCGCGCGGACCTTCGCGCAAGCTGGCTGCGGCGTCAATGGACGCCGGGATTCGCAGCAAGAGAGACCTTTTCGGGGCAGTTAGTACCAGTCCTATGCCCGAGTTTTTCGAGCTCGTTGGTATAGGACAACTCTGGTGACGGTAAGCGATAGTTCTGTTCATAAGACGTACCTGGCGGCGGCAGGGCACAGCTCGGGCTGTGCGGGCAGGTCTTGCAACTCCTTGCTACGCAAGAACAGCGAATTCGCCGATTTCCGACCGTGATTAGCGACCGTGATTAGCGGCGTTGCTCGAAGGGCTTGCGAGAGGGTAGAATAAATCGTTTGAAGGGCTTAGAGGGGCGTAGCGAAGCAAGTCGGGCAAACCACAGCAAACCTGTTTGGCTATGAGGTTGAATCCCCCCTCTCCGCCAGTTGAATTTCCCTTTAGGGCTTCATCCATGAAGGACGCTGCGGCCAAGATTCGGCAAAAACTCGAAGACGAAATCCGCACGCTCGAGCACGAGCTGAACCACGAGTTGCCGAAAGAGTTGCTCAGGGCTCGAGGGCACGGAGACCTCTCGGAAAACGCGGAGTACAAGTTCGCCAAAGAGCGGCAGGGATATCTCTCGGCACGACTCGGGCAGCTCAAGAAGCGTCTGGCAGACGTCTCCATGCTCAACCTCGACAACCTGCCGCAGGACCGCGCGGGCTACGGCTCGCGCGTGTGGCTGCGGGATTTGCAAAAGTCCGTGGAAGTGGAATACAAACTGGTAACCACCGAAGAGGCGGACGCGTCCAACGGGTTGATCTCGACCACGTCCCCGATCGGCAAGGCGCTGCTGGGGCGCCGCGAGGGCGATGAAATCAGAGTGCAGACCCCCGCCGGCACAAAAGAGTTTGAGATCGTGCGCCTAAAAACCATCCATGAGGAAGCCTGACCGCTCCGCGGCCAGGGGAGGCACAACAGTTGAGCGCTGTGGGCCTGGTCGGAGTTCTGATCTTTTTCGCGGGAGCTCATCTGCTTTGGCAGGGGCGCCGGGAAATCCTGTTTTGGCTTGGGGAGTTCTTACGCATCTTGCGACGTGAATTCAAGCGTCGCAAAACAGGTGTGACGCCCCTGGGCACATTTCCCGAGGCGCTCGGCGGAGTCCCCGCCGTGCGCAAACGCGATCATGGCACGCTGCGCCTGGTTGGTGGTCTGGCGTTGGTCTTCTTGGGCCAAGTTCTCCTTCTCCTCGATCTGGTTTTCTAGGGCGCGCTTGTCCACCCAGCCGAAATCTCCTTCCTCCATGCGACCTTCCCTGATCGTCCACGGCGGGGCCTGGAATATTCCCGATGAAGCGGTAGAGGCTTGCCGCATTGGATGTCGGCAGGCCCTCGAGTTCGGCTGGCGGATCCTAGAGAGCGGCGGGACGGCCCTCGACGCTGTGGAAGCAGCCATCGTGGCGCTCGAAGACGCCGCCGTGTTCGATGCGGGCATCGGCTCGCACTTGAACCTCGATGGCCGCGTCGAGCTCGACGCCATGATCATGGATGGCACGACACTCAAGGCCGGTGCCGTGGCCGTTGTCGAGCGCGTGCGCAATCCCATTCGCCTGGCTCGCAAGGTACTCGAGTCGTGCGAGCACATGATGCTGGTCGGCTCCGGCGCCGAGAGGTTTGCCATCGAGCAGGGCCTTGGGCTGTGCCGGCCAGAGGACCTGGTGATCGAGCGCGAGCGCAAGGCGTGGGCACGCTGCCTCGGCGCCGCGGGCCATCAGTCGGAGTTTCACGTGCATCAGCAAGGTACTGTGGGGGCCGTTGCGCTTGACCGGCGGGGCGGACTCGTGGCGGGTACTTCGACCGGGGGAACGTGCTGCAAGCGACCCGGCCGCGTCGGCGATTCGTCCCTGATTGGCTGTGGCTGCTACGCTGACGTGGAGGCCGGCGGCGTGTCCTCGACCGGCTGGGGCGAAGCGATCATGAGAATCGTCATGGCCAAGACGGCCCGAGACTTCCTGGCCGCCGGCAACTCCTCGCACGAAGCGGCGCGGCTCGCTGTTGACCTTCTCGCTCGCCGCGGCGCACTCTCCGATCGAGCTTCGAGCGCCGGGCCCAAAGCCACGGGCGGCCTGATCCTCCTTGATCGAAAAGGTCGGCCGGGCTTTGCCTTTAACACCGCGCGCATGGCCTATGGCTACGTCTCCGAAGACTCCTCATTTGAAATAGCACCCTAACCCCAGTTTCCCCAACAGGCTCGAGAGGCCGGAACGGTCTTCACGGTCGTCACTCTCCAAAACTTGGGAAGAGGTCGCGTGAATCACCGAATCCATGCTGGGCTGGGGGCAGGGCGAAGGGTGGGATAAGACCTACCAGTTCTTTGACTGGGGCAATGCCCACACGCTGGCGCGGTTGTATCGCCGCTTCAAGGAAGGCCCGAGGCGGTGGGACAACAGCCCGTCCAATTCCCCCTCGGGGAGGCGAAGATGAATCAAGCAAGAGTGAACTATGCTGCCGTGTTCCTGGCGGCAGTCTTGTACTGGTTGCTCGGCGCGGCCTGGTTCACGATCTTGTCGAAGCAGTGGCTGGCGGGCATCGGCAAGTCCATGGAGCAACTCGAGCGCGAAGGCAGCAGCGTGGCCGTGACCTACGTGGTGGCTTTCCTCTCGAATGTGGTGATCGCCTACGTGCTCGCGTGGCTGGTCCTGCGCACCGGCGAGCAAATAGCAGCGCGCGGTATCCGGTTGGGCGCGTTGCTCTGGATCGGATTGGTGGCCACGACGATGGGGACGGAGTTTGTGTTTGAAGGCCGTTCGCTCGAAAGCTTTCTGACTACCGCCGGCTATCCTTTGGTGGGCGCGCTGCTGATGGGCGCCATCGTGGGCGGTTGGAAGAAAAAAGAAAAAGGCCTGACCCCGACAGCAGGTGGCGCCCCCGCTCGTGGTACCGGCGAAGCCGGAGAGCTTTTCCACCGCCCCCTGGTGATTGCCGCACCGCGCGCCGCCGTGTTAGCATCGGCGCTTTCGGAGGCCTCGTCGGAAGCGTCTGAGGACTCCACATCCCTTCCTCGACAGGGGACAGAAATGAAAGCATACGCCACGCCATACATCCGAAATGTCGGCATTGTAGGTCACGGCGACACCGGCAAAACGCAACTGGTGTCGTCGTTGCTCTACACTGCCGGGATGGTCAACCGGTTGCCCAGAGTTGCGGAGGGCAATACGGTCACCGATTGGGACGAAGAAGAGATGGCCCGTAAGATCACCATCAAGACGGGTTTGGCGTTTGCCGAGTGGATGGCCCCGAGCAAGGCTGAGGGAGCCGCGGCGGGTCAGGGCGAAAAGACCAAGATCAATTTCCTGGACACCCCCGGGTACAGCACCTTTGTGAACGAAACGAAAGCCTCGCTGATCGCCGCCGATAGCGCGCTGATCCTGGTGGACGCGGTCGCCGGTGTGCAGGTGGTCACCGAGAAAGTCTGGGACTATGCGACCGAATACGACCTGCCGCGCGCTTTCCTGATCAATTGGATGGACCGCGAGCTGGCCAGTTTCGACCGCGCCCTGAACTCCATCCAGCAGGTGTTTGGCCGCAGCGTCGTGCCCATTCAGATTCCCATCGGCGAGGAGAAAAACTTCCGCGGCCTCGTGGATCTGATATCCATGAAGGCGCATCTCTATTCGCCCGACGGCGACGGCAGAGCGAAGATCGAGGAGATTCCGGCGAGCCTACACTCGGCCGCCGAGGAGGCGCACGAGAAGCTGGTCGAAATGGTGGCCGAAGGCGACGATCAGCTGATGGAGCAGTTTTTTGAGAAGGGCACGCTGCCGCCCGAAGAACTGATCCGCGGCCTACGCGAAGCGGTGCGCACCCAGCGCATCTTCCCTTTGCTGCTCAGCTCGGCGCTGCGCAATATCGGCAGCGAGACCCTGCTCAGTCTTCTCGTCGAGCTTTTCCCCGACCCGGGAGCACGTGGAACGGTGAGCGGCCACACGCAGCCCGACCGCAAGGGTGAAACGCTCGAGCGCAAGATCGGCGATCGTGAGCCCGTGGCCATCTTTGTCTTCAAGACGCTGGCCGATCCCTTCGCCGGGCGAATCAGCTATTTCAAGGTCATGTCGGGCCTGCTCAAGAACGACGCCACGCTCACCAATTTCAATCGCTCGATCCCGGAGCGGCTCCAACACCTTCAGGTGATGCAGGGGAAAACGGCAACCGCAGTGGCCGAGCTGCACGCCGGAGACATCGGTGCGGTGGCCAAGCTGAAAGAAACGCTCACCGGCGACACGCTCGGCGATCGGGCCGCGCCCATTTTCTTCCCCACCGCGCGCATTCCCGAGCCTTCGATTACCTTCGCCATCGAGCCCAAGACCCGCGCCGACGAAGACCGCATTGGCCAAGCCATTCACAAGATCTTGGAGGAGGATCTCGCGCTGCGCTTCTCTCGCGATCCGCAGACCAAAGAGTTCCTGCTCTCCGGCGCCGGGCAGCAGCACATCGAGGTTGTAGTGGCCAAGCTCCACAAGCGCTATCACGTGGACCTGACGCTCAAGCCGCCCAAGGTGCCCTACCGCGAAACGATCCGCGGCAAGGCCGACGCCGAGGGCAAGCACAAGAAACAGACCGGCGGGCACGGCCAGTTCGGAGTCTGCCGCATCAAGATGGAGGCGCTCGCGCGCGGCGCCGGGTTCGAGTTCGTGGACGATATTTTCGGCGGCGCGATTCCCAAGAACTTCATCCCCTCGGTGGAGAAGGGCATCCGGGACGCGGCCAGCCGCGGCTACCTGGCCGGCTTTCCGGTGGTGGACTTTCGCGTCATCCTCTACGACGGCAAGTATCACGATGTGGACTCCTCCGATATCGCCTTCAAGATCGCCGGCGCACTCGCCTTCAAGGAAGCCATGAAGCAGGCCAAGCCCGCGCTGCTCGAGCCCATCATGGACGTCGAGGCGTACGCGCCCGACCAGTATTCGGGGGACATCATGGGCGACCTGAGCTCGCGCCGTGGCCGCATCAGCGGCAGCGAAGCGCACGGCACCAATGTGGTGGTGAAGGCGCAGGTCCCCCTCGCCGAGATGCTCAGCTACGCCACCGACTTGACCTCGATGACCCAAGGCCGCGCCAGCTACACGATGGAGTTCTCACACTACGATTTCGTGCCCAATGAAATTGCAGAGAAGATCATTGCCCAGGCCAAAGCTGCGCGCGCCGGCGAAGCGGAGGAAGATGTTGCGTAAGCCGCGCCCGGCCATTCGCGGGGGGATTGGCTCCGGCCTTCGAACGCGCGACGCCAAATTGGCTGTTGTGTCGTCCGAGGTAGAACGGAAAATGGCGTTCCGATGAGGAACCAACGCGCCAGGCGCTGGGGGGACTCCACCAGCGCCATTCACGGCGGAGAAGACAGGCACGGTGTGGGTGTCCCGGTGGCCACGCCGGTGGCCCGCAGCTCGACCTTCACCTTCTCCAGCACCGCGGAGATGAAGCGCTGGGCGGAAGGCAAGAGCAAGGCCTATATCTACACGCGCTACGGCAATCCCACGCTCGCCGTGGCGGAAGCTAGGCTGGCCGCGCTCGAAGGCGGCGAGGCAGCAATCGTGACCGCCTCCGGCATGGCGGCAATCTCAAGCGCGCTCTTCTCCGTCCTGAAGGCCGGCGACGAATTGATCGCCACGCGGCAGCTCTATGGCGGCTCCTACCGCTTACTGCGCGATGTCCTGCCGGCGTTGGGCATCCGCGTGCATCACGTCGAAACGGATCTGAAGGGGGCCGAGCAACTGGTGAACTCGCGCACGCGCGCGCTCTACGTCGAAACGCCGACCAATCCCACCCTGCGCCTGGTGGACCTCGACAAGGCCATCGGATTGGCGCGGCGCTCGAACTTGATCTCGCTGATCGACAATACCTTTGCAACGCCCATCCTCCAGAAGCCGCTCGCACTGGGGTTTGATCTGGTCCTGCACAGCGCAACGAAGTATCTGGGTGGACATTCCGACCTGATTGCCGGCGCTGCCGTGGGCAGCCGCAAGTTTGTCCACCGCGTGCGAGACCTCGTGATCCATCTCGGTGGCTCGATGGATCCGGAGGCGGCGTATTTTCTGATCCGCGGAATCAAGACGCTCGAAGTGCGCGTCCGCCGGCAGTGCGAGAACGCGCTTCAGGTGGCCCGGTTCCTCGCGCGCCATCCGAAAGTGTTGCGCGTGCACTATCCCGGTCTGCCCTCCCATCCAGATCACCAACTCGCCAAACGGCAGATGCGAGGGTTCGGAGCCATGCTGGCCTTTGACTTGCGCGGCGGCTTAGAGGCCGCGCGGCGCTTCTGCGATCGCGTGCGCATCTTTTTGCTGGCGGCCAGCCTGGGCGGGGTAGAATCCCTCGTCGTCCTGCCCATCTATACCTCCCACTACCGGATGAGTCGCCAGGAATTGGCCGCGGCCGGGGTGGAGCCGGGCACGGTGCGGGTCTCGGTGGGTCTCGAAGACCCACGGGATTTGATTGCGGACCTGAAGCAAGCGCTCGCCTAGTGCTGGTGGAGATTATTTACTTGACGCACGTTGGGACAATCCGGCTGTTTCCGAAGGAGCGGGCTGGACTGCTCGCCTATCTGGAGCGGTTCAACGCCGCCTGCGATTTGGTTGTCGGGGATTGCTTTCCGGGAAGGATTGTGGCACTGGTTGCCCCTTCAGCGGCGTACCTACCCGGAGCTACGGGGGAAGTTCCAACTCTCAGCAGCCGCCGCCCTGGTGGCGCGACGTGGTGCTGAGCGGCAAGAAGCAGGCAGTTTTGAGCTATCGCCACGGCAAGTTATTCTCCTGCAGGCGCTGGAGTCGCCGAGTGTGCCTGCGGCCGAAGTGAAGGACTACTTGGGCTGTGACTTAGGAGTTGTGGACCCCGCTCATACCAGCCAGACTTGCCCGGCATGCGGGCATACGGAACGTGGAAACCGAAGGAGCCGAGGAGAGTTTTGTTGCCGGTTGTGCGGGCACGCTGGGCTCGCGGACCACATCGCCGCGCGGAATATTCGCGCGCGGGCGCTAGGCGATGCGCCAAACGGGCTTGGG
>DATFXF010000277.1:0-2168 GCA_035258565.1 Candidatus Acidiferrales bacterium | reverse complement strand
CGTGGCCGCCTGCCGCACGTTCGCCCGCACCTTGTCCGTATCGAAGCGCATGATTCGCCTCCGGCCGCCGCGCGTGATCCATGTTCATTGTGACTCCCTTATTCTCGCTGCGCGAGAACGTCATCGCCAAGGAACCGGGGTTGAGCTATCCTGAGTCCTGGCGGTGTGTGTCTTGACTCGGCGCTTCACTGGTGGCTCAGACTCCTTCGAGTCTTCCCCGTTTGCAACTTTGAGTCGGGGAGCGTTTTCGGCCCCATCATTGGTGACCCCGATCCGGTGACTCCGTCCCGGCAGCGCGTGGTTCCCGTTTGCAACAGTGATTTTGTCCCTGCCGACTCCCCCGCACACTGCCTCGGGGTGTGCCCGCCGATCCCCTTTCCTTTCCTCTTTCGCGGAGTTCTTCCATGACTGCACCTCAGACCAGACGCAAACCACCCGCCTCCTCGGACAGCGACCAGGAAGCTCAGGCCCACCGCCAAGCCTACCACCGTCGCAAAACCCGGGCCAAGGTCAAGAGCGAAGCCCTGCGTCAGAAGGAGGCTGCCCAGGTCGAAGCTCTGCCCCTGCAACATCCTCATGCGGCCGGCATCGACATCGGTTCACGCTCCCACTGGGTCTGTGTTGGTTTCACCACCGACGCCGATTCCTGCTTGATTCGAGAGTTTCCTGCCCATACGGCTGGCCTGAAAGCCATTGCGGTCTTCCTGCGTGAGCATCAGGTCAACACAATCGCCATGGAATCGACCGGCATTTACTGGATCCCGCTGTACGAACTGCTCCAGGCCGAGGGGTTTGAGGTCCTGCTCGTCGATCCCAGCTACAGCCACCAATTGCGGGGACGTCCCAAGACGGACCGCCGTGACTGCCAGTGGATCTACCGGTTGCATAGCGTCGGCCTGTTGGCTGCGGCCTTTCGGCCCGACGAGAGGACCTGCCAGTTGCGGGCCTACCTGCGGCAGCGGGCCAACGTGGTCCGCCAGGCCAGCCAGCACGTGCAGCACATGCAGAAGGCCTTGGAGCAGATGAAGCTGAAGCTGACGGAAATCCTCAGCGACATCACGGGTGTCACCGGGCGGACCATCATCCGGGCGATCCTGCGTGGGACACGGTCGCCGGAGAAGCTAGCCAAGTACCGAGACAAGCAATGTAAGGCCAGCGCGGCGGAAATCGCCCAGGCCTTGACCGGGTCGTACCGGGAAGAGCACCTCTTCGAGTTGAAGCAAGCCTACGAGGCCTGGCCGTTCTCCTTGAGGCAGGTGGAGAAGGCGGACGAGCAGATCGCGCTGCCGTTGGGGCGGATGAAGTGCGATCGGGCCTTGCCGCCTTTGAAGTCGAAGGCGCGTCCGAAGCGCCGCGTGAACTCGCCCCGCTTTGACGTGCGGACGGCGTTGTACTACGTGGTCGGGCTGGACCTGACGGAGATCGAGGGGATCAGCGAGTTGACGGCGTTGACCGTGATCAGCGAGATCGGCCCGGGGGTGTCGCGGTTTGCGACGGTGAAGAAGTTCTGTAGCTGGCTGGGGCTGTGTCCCAATTGGAAGAAGACCGGTGGCCGGGTCAAGTCCAGTCGGACACGTCGGGGGGTGAATCGGGCAGCGCAGGCATTGCGTCTGGCGGCCCAGAGTCTGCACCACAGCCAGGGGGCCTTGGGAGGGTTTCTGCGGCGGATGAAAGGGCGGCTTGGGGCTCAGGCGGCCTTGACGGCGACGGCGCACAAGCTGGCACGGATCGTCGATCTGGCGTTGAAGCACGGGATGCCGTACGTGCGTCAGAGCCAGGAGGAGTACGAGGCCCAGATGAAGGAGAAACAGCTCAAGGCGTTGCGGCGGAAGGCACGCCAGTTGGGACTGGAAATAGTCGAGAAGACGTCGGGCAGCGCTGAAACAGCGACCGCAGCGTCGGTGCAGGGCTAAAAAGGGAAAGAAGGTAACAGAAGTTGTGGGCCAGAGGGTGGAGGAAAGGAATCGGGAAGAACGAGTGTCAACAGCCAGTCAGACAGGGCAGTGGCTCTGGCAGAGAGAGTGCGCGCCAAGGAGAAAGTTCACCTCGGTGCGCTGGGCAGACTATCTGGGGGAGGTTCCTTGCAACCGAAGGGCGCTAACCTCCTTGCTGCCTGGCTCCGAAGCCACCAGTTCGGTCGCGAAAAACACGCCCGTCACGCTGACGCA
>DATFXF010000276.1:0-25192 GCA_035258565.1 Candidatus Acidiferrales bacterium | reverse complement strand
TCTCTGCCACAGCCACCATCTCTGCCTCGGAAACCGGTCCCGATGTAGTTCTGGGCACCCTCGGATACATGTCGCCTGAGCAGGCGAGCGGCGGCCCGGTGGACTTCCGGTCTGACCAGTTCTCCTTCGGGGTTGTGCTCTATGAGATGGTGACGGGAAAGCGTGCCTTTCAAAGAAGCACGTCACCAGAGGCGGAAGAGGGCTCCGAGGACACGGGGGTGAAGGGGACGGAATGGCTGGATCGTTTCGAGATCGAACAGACAATTTTCGCGCGGCCCTCGAATGGTTGACAGAAAGCGGGGAAGCGGAATGGGGTTTGCGCCTCGGTGCAGCCCTTTTTCGATTTTGGGAGATGCGGGAAGAGTTTGAGGAAGGCCGGGAATGGCTGAGGAAGCTCTTGCTGGAACGGGCGGCGGCACCGACCAAAGCGCGGAGGCGAACGCTTTTTGCGGCTGGGGTCCTGGCAGGAGAGCAGGGAGACTCCACGTTGGCGGACGCGCTCATCCGGGAGAGCATGGAGACTGCCCGGGCGCTCGAGGACAAGCGGGGCATCGCTGTCTCGCTCAATGCCTTGGCGGTTCACGCTCGCGACCGGGGTGACCTCGCGGCTTCGCGCTGCCTGTTCGAAGAGAGTCTGGCACTGTGGAGAGAGTTGGGCGACCTGGTGGCCGTTGCCCGGTCCCTCAGCAATCCGGCGAACATTGTCAAGTCGCAGGGCGACTACATACACGCGCGCTCCCTCTACGAGGGGTGTTTGTCCATTTTCCGAGAGTTGGGTGATCGCACCGGCATCGCCTGGTCCCTGAACTACGAGGGAGATGTGGCGCGTGACCAGGGCGACGTTCGAGCCGCACGGTCGCTCTACGAGGAGAGTCTGGGGACCTTTCAGGAGCTTGGCGATCGGTGGGGCATTGCCAGCTCGCTCGCGGACTTGGGAAACCTGGCTCGGGACCAGGGGAACTACGACCGAGCGGAATCGTTATATCAACAAAGCATGAGAATGTTCCAGGAGTTGGAACACAAACGCGGTATTGCTCGTTTGCTGGAATGTCTTGCGTGCTCCCGAGCGGCCCAGTTGCGGCCGAAGCAAGCGCTGCGGCTGGCGGGCGCAGCAGCCGCGTTCCGCCAAACGCCTGGCACACCGCTCACAGCGGCCGAGCAGACCAAGCTGGAAAGAAGCCTCGATCCAGCGCGACAGGCACTGACCGGCACGGCAGGTGCCACAGCATGGCTGGAGGGCTGGGTGATGCCGGTCGAGAAAGCTATCGAGGAAGCGCTGGCGCCTACTCCGCAGTCGTAGGATCGATGAGGCGCCGTACAGCGGAGACGCGATCTGCGGGGAACCCTCCCCTCCTGGCATGTTCCCTGACGGTGGCCTCGTCGGGAGCAAGATACACGCAGTAGACTTTGTCGCCGGTCACATAGCTGTGCAGCCATTGGATTCCGGGACCCATTCCTTTGAGTACGTTTACCGACTTTTGGGAGATTTCCCTCAATTCAGCATCGGATAGGTTTCCCGCTCCCGGTATTTCCCGTTCAATGACAAACTTGGGCATCGCGACCTCCCACGGGCACATCCTAGCAGAGGCCCGAGAGATGCTACAACACGGCAGCATTGGCAGTGCCTCCTTTCCTCACTTGTCGGAGCGTGGTCGATTGCGTTTGCTGCCAATGGATTGAACCGTGACCACCGACGCGACTAGAATGAGGATTCCCCGAGCCCCCGAGGCAGGAAGGAGAACCTATGCTGCCGCAATTCACCAAGCTGGTAGACGAGGCCAAGAAGGAGATCAAGGAGATTGACGTTGCGGAGCTCCGGCGCATGATCGAGAGGGGCGGATGTACATTGATCGACGTCCGCGAGCCCCAAGAGGTAATGCAGGGGAAGATTGATGGCGCCGTGCCCATCCCCCGCGGCGTGCTCGAATTGCAGATTGACCAGGTGACCTCCAACTTCGAGGAGCCCATCGTGCTGTATTGCGGCGGCGGCAACCGCTCCGCGCTGGCGGCGCAGAGCTTGAAGAAGATGGGCTTCACCAACGTGCGGTCACTCCTAGGTGGTTGGCGGGCCTGGGTGGAATCGGGCGGGCCGTCGGCCTGAGCCATTCGGCAATGAACCCACTTTCTTCCGCGGCGCCCGGAGTGACTTCGCGCGGTTCCCCAAGAGTGGGCTTCACCTTGCTCTTTGCTGCCGCAGCGCTCTCGCTTCTGCCATCCCGGTTGGCCGCCCAACAGCCGCGAACCAAAGCCCCGACGGCATCGCCGCTCGCGGACCCCAGGGTCATCGACGGGCAAGGCTTCCGAGAGATTCTGGCCAAGCATCGCGGCAAGCCCCTGATGGTGAACTTCTGGGCCACCTGGTGTGAACCCTGCCGCAGCGAATATCCCATCGTCGTCGAACTGTCGCGGCAGTACGCCCCGCGCGGATTGGTGGTCATCGGCATCAGCCTGGACGAGGATGCGGAGATCGACCTCGTGCGTCACTTCCTGGCCAAGTATCGTCCGGGATTCACCAACTACCGCCTGCGACCCGGCAACGAGGAAGCCTTCATCCATGCGGTGAATCCCAACTGGAACGGCGCCATTCCTGCCACGTTCTTCTATTCTCGCGACGGCCACGAGAGGATGCATCTGATCGGCGAGCAGAGTCCCAAGGGTTTCGAGAGCGCCATTCGGGCCCTGTTCGAGACGGGGGAAAATGCCGCAACCAAGAGCGCCTCACCGAGCCCCTAGACCAGGAGCCTCTCATGCTGCTCACGCGCGGAAACAAGATCACCTGGCTCGGCCATAGCACCTTCCAAATCGCCACGCCCAGCGGCAAAGTCATTCTGATTGACCCCTGGGTGATGGGCAATCCAGCCTGCCCCGCAGGGCTCAAGAAACTCGCGCGGGTGGATGTGATGCTGATCACGCACGGCCACAGCGACCACTTCGCCGACGCGATGGCCCTGGCCCGCGCGCACAAGCCCGAGATCGTGGCCATCTATGAGACCTGCCTGTGGCTCGAATCCAAGGGCATCCCGAACACGCTGCCCATGAGCAAAGGAGGCACGCAGAAAGTCGGCGAAATCGAAGTCACCATGGTGCACGCCATTCATTCCAACAGCGTCCAGGACGAAGGCAAAATCGTCTATGCCGGCGAGCCCTGCGGGTACATCGTCCGGCTGCCGGGTGGCCTGAAGCTGTACCACGCTGGGGACACCGCCGTCTTTGGCGACATGAAGATGATTGGCGAGCTCCATGTGCCCGAGCTGGCGTGCCTTCCGATCGGCGACCTCTACACCATGGGCCCGCGGGAGGCGGCGCTCGCCATTCGCCTGCTGGATGTGCGGCATGTTGTCCCGATGCACTATGGCACCTTCCCGGCACTCACCGGAACGCCCGCGGCGCTTGGCGAACTCACCCAAGACATCGCCGGCTTGGAAATCCACGCCCTCCAGCCCGGCGAAACCCTGGGGTAGTCCTTCTTTTCTACTTTCTCTTCTGGGGGCCGCATGAATGAAATCTTGGAAGAAGGTCTCGATCGCTATCTCTATAGCTTGCTGCCAGCGCGCGACGCCGTACTCCGGGAGATGGAACGGTTCGCTCGGCGCCATGACATTCCCATCATCGGCCCGGCGGTTGGCCGCGTACTCGCACTGCTGGTCGAGATCTCCGGCGCGAAACGCATCTTTGAGATGGGCTCCGCCATTGGGTACTCGACGATTTGGCTGGCACGTGCCGCCGGCCGTGGCGCGCGGGTCTATTACACGGATGGCGATCCGGAAAACGCCCGCCGCGCGCAAGCCAACTTCCGGCGCGCGGGCGTGGCCGAGCGCATCCACGTGCTGGTGGGTGATGCGCTCGGGCTGCTGGACCAGGTAGCCGGCAAGTTTGACCTGGTATTCATCGATGTCGACAAACACCAGTATCCCGCCGCTTTCCGCAAGGCGGTCGGTCGCCTGCGCCCGGGCGGCCTTCTCGTGGCAGACAATGCGCTGTGGTCCGGCCGCGTCACGCGCAAAGCCACCGACCCCGCGACGCGCGGCATTCAGCGGTTCAATCGTCTGATTTACCGCTCGCCCAAACTCTTCCCCGTCATTGTTCCCCTGCGCGACGGGGTGGCTGTTTGTCGGAAACGCTAGAACAGGCCACTGGCCAGCATCGTGCCGGGCGAGCCGCGCCGCGCGGGCGCGACCTTACGAACCCGCTCCCAAGCGGAAGAGGTTGCGGACGAAGAACATCAGATTGGCAGGACGCTCGGCCAGCCGGCGCATGAAGTACGGAAACCAATCGCGCCCGTAGGGGATGTAGACGCGCACGCGGTAGCCCTCGCGGACCAGTTGGTGTTGCAGGTCAGTGCGAATGCCGTAGAGCATCTGAAATTCAAACTTATCCTTGGCCAGGTTGCGTTCCGCGGCAAAGCGGATGGTGGCGGCGATCATGCGCGGGTCGTGCGTGGCGATCCCGTGATAAATCCCGCTCGCCAGCAAGAGCTGCATCAGGCGGATGTAGTTTCGATCCACATCCGCCTTGCGGGGAAAGGCAATTTCGGGCGGTTCCTGATAGGCACCTTTGCACAGGCGGATGCGGCAGCCGATGCGGAGCAGATCCGTCACGTCCTGCTCGCTGCGGTAGAGGTAAGACTGGACAACGACCCCCACGGCCTCGCTGCGGGCCCGCACGCGCTTGGCGAGTTCTATCGTGCGGTGGGTGTAGGCCGAGCCTTCCATGTCGATGCGCACGAAATTGCCATAGCCGGCGGCTCGGGAAACGATCGTTTCCACGAGGCTCTGGCACAGCTCCTCACTCAAGTCCAGCCCGAGTTGCGTCAACTTGAGCGACACGTTCGCATTGAGCTTTTCCAGTGCGAGCCGATCAAAAATGCCCAGGTAGGTGTCACGCGCGCGCTGCGCGTCGGCCTCGCTCAAAACGTTTTCGCCCAGATAGTCCAGGCTGGCCATCAGGCCCTCTTCGTTCGCGACGCCGGTGGCGGCAATGGCATCCTCAAGCTGCTCGCCGGCCACGAAGCGGCGTGCCAGACCCCGAGTCGCCCCGTTGGAGGTGACCCAAGCAGCGAGGCGTTTGCTCTCGGAAAGCTCGAGCAAGAGCTTGGGCAGCATCGTCAGAAGCTCGCAGGCGGGCGGGGAAAGACCGGGGCGGGCATGGAAAGGCGATTATGCCCTGAGCGGCAGGGCGGCACTAGTCCTTGTGCTCTTCGAGGAACTTTTCTGCGTCCATAGCGGCCATGCAGCCGGAGCCGGCCGCCGTCACTGCCTGGCGATAGTAATGGTCCTGGACATCGCCAGCGGCGAACACGCCGGCGACACTGGTCTTGCTGCCGTTGCGGGTAACGAGATAACCGTTCTGGTCCATTTCCAGCTGGCCCTGGAACACTTTGGTGTTGGGATCGTGGCCGATGGCGATGAAGAGGCCTTCGACCGGCAGGACGGAAATTTGATTGAACTCGAGGTTGCGGAGCTTGACGGCCTCGACCACTCCCTTGTTCTCAAGAACCTCTTCGACGACCGCCGGCGTCAGGAAGTGAATCTTCTCGTTGCTTCGGGCTCGCTCGAGCATGATCTTGGAGGCGCGGAATTCGTTGCGCCGGTGAATCACGTTCACCCGGCTGGCGAACTTGGTCAGGAAGATGGCTTCCTCCATCGCTGAATCGCCCCCGCCCACGACCGCAATCTCCTTCCCGCGGAAAAAATAGCCGTCGCAGGTGGCGCAGGTCGAAACGCCGTGACCCATCAGCTTGCGCTCGCTCTCGAGCCCCAGCAGGCGTGCGGAGGCCCCGGCGGCCACAATCAGCGCCCGGGACTCGTAGGTCCCCTTAGCCGCCGTAACCTTGAACGGGCGCCGGCTCAGATCCACATGGGAGGCTGCACCGGCCTTGAATTCGGCGCCGAAGCGTTGCGCCTGCTTGCGCATCTGCTCGATGAGTTGCGGCCCGAGGATGCCGTCCGGGAAGCCGGGAAAGTTCTCGACCATAGTGGTGAGGGTCAATTGCCCGCCGGGCTCATAGCCGTCAATCACCAGCGGCTTTAGATTCGCGCGGGCGGCATAGATGGCGGCGGTGAGCCCGGCACAGCCGCTCCCGATGATGACGACGCTGTGCACTTTCGTCTCCACTCGCATTCTACAAACTCTTTCGATTCACCGGTGCGGTCCTCCGATGCATCGGCAATGCGCGCTCATTCTAGCATCTCCACCGCGCCGCCAGACGGAACCTTGTTTGCTTCACTCTGCCGCTTGGGAGATAATGCGCAGTCACCGTACGACAGAGGGGAAGGAGAGAGCCATTGACGCGCGCCCCGGGAACCTACGCCGTGCTCGAGACCTCGCAGGGCACGATGGTCTGTCGGCTGTTCGAGAAGGAGGCTCCGAAGACGGTCGAGAACTTCATCGGCCTAACGGAAGGGAGCAAAGAGTTCACCGATCCTCGCACCGGCCAAAAGACCAAGCGGCCGTTCTACGACGGCCTATCCTTTCACCGTGTCATTCCGGAGTTCATGATCCAGGGCGGCTGTCCCGTGGGCAACGGCACCGGCGGCCCGGGCTTCCACTTTGCCGATGAGTTCCACTCCACGCTGCGCCACGACCGGCCCGGCAAGCTCTCCATGGCCAACTCCGGGCCGAATACAAACGGCAGCCAGTTCTTCATCACCGTGGCGGCGACGCCATGGCTCGACAGGCGGCACACGATTTTCGGCGAAGTAGTCGAAGGCCAGGACATTGCTCTGAAAATCTCTCAGGTTCCGCGCGATCCTAACGACCGCCCGCGACAGCCTGTGGTGATCCAAAAGGTGCGCATCGAGCGCGTCTAGGCGGAATGAGCCCGGCCCGCCTTTTGCGGCTGCTCAACGAGCTGATCTTCGTGCTGCTCGGCGTGCTGCTGGTCTGGGTGGCGGCGATGGGGAGATACTTTTTTGATCGCCGCGCGCCGACGTGGATCGGCCTGGGTGCCTTCCTGGTCTATTGGGGCTTGCGGGCATGGATGCGCGCCGGCCGGTACGCCTCGAGCGGAGAGCATCGCGTGCGCGGTGGTTCGCTTGCGCTTGTGGGGGTGTTGATGCTCGGCATTGCCTGGCTGCCGTTTCGCTGGGTGGCGCCGCTGCTCGCCGCGGCAGGCGGCATCCTGGTGGTGCGGGGAATGCTGAGCGCCGTGCTGGTGGCACGCACACCCTGAAGAGTTCACGCGCCGCTCGGATCTGTTAGGTCTGTTTCTTGCCTTGCTCTTTTCGTTCTAGCCTATAATTGTGCGCGCCGGTCGGGGGCCACGAGGAAGATAGTCGAACCCATCTATCGCAGGGGAGGCCTCACCATGTGGAAAGAGTTCAAAACATTTGTGATGCGCGGCAACGTGCTGGACATGGCCGTGGGAATCATCATCGGTGCAGCCTTCGGGAAGATCGTGGCGTCGTTCGTCGAGGATATCCTCATGCCGCCCATCGGGCGAATGGTCGGGCAGGTGGATTTCTCAAACCTGTTCATCAGCCTATCGGGCCAGCACTACGACACGCTCGCCACCGCCAAGGCCGCCGGCGCCGCCACCATCAACTACGGCGTGTTTCTTAATACCCTGATCAACTTTCTGATCGTGGCCTTTGCGATTTTCCTGCTTATCCAACAGGTGAACCGACTGAAGAGCAAACCCGAGGTTCAACCTCCGGCAGCGACGACCAAAGAGTGCCCGTACTGCTGTTCCTCCATCGCCCTCAAGGCTGTACGCTGCGCATTCTGTACCTCAGAGTTGCGAACCTCCTAGCTGGAGTGATAACTCCGGGGCCGACTCCGGGTGCCGGTGACCGATCGAGACTCCACCGCCGACCAGGCACCTCAGGAAGGCTTCTTGCGGCGGGCCTTGTTGTCCTCGAGGTGTTGCCGCAGTCGGTCCACGACTTGAGCCTCTTTGCCCTCCTCAATCTCCTGCATCACTTCGTTGAGGGCAAAGTGAACCACGTCGTGGTGGTGCAGCTCCTCCGGCGCCACTTGCCCGCTGAAGCGCAGCCATAGGCGGTGCACGAGGTTCACTTCGTTGGCGGTGAGATGCGGCGCGTGCGGGCCCAAAAGGAAATACTCTCTCTGACCGCCCGGCATGTAGATCTCCAAATTGAATTGCGGTCTGGGGTCGGGCAGGCGTTCCCAGGCCAGGCCGATCAGGCGCGCCTGTTCATGGAGTGTGAATTTCGCGGAGTGGCCCAGCACGATGGTGGACGACTGGAGGTCCCTGGCGGCCCGCAGAATGCCGTCCCATAGGTCGTTCGCGGCGACAACCGCCAAACGAATCGGCTTGCCCCGTTTTTCTGACAGCTCCAGTGCCTTGGTAAATAGGTGCTGTTCGACGCTGCCGAACAACTGATCGGGTTCGAGTTCGGACTCTCCCGAGCCAGACCGTCGGAGCAGGCGAACGTGAAGCACCACCACATCCCGCCGGTCAGGCCGGAAGCGGTCCAAAACCGCAGCCAGATGATAGAGGGCGTGATAATTGCTCACCGGGACCAGGATACTCCCCGGCCGACAATCCACCGTCCGCGGCGAGAGCCCTTGCTGCGTGGCCACGTAAAACTGATCTAGGTCCGCATGCGCGGTGCCTCGCCTGCGCACGATTTTTTCCGAAGCCGTGAACACCCCAAACAGGAGGACGGAGAAGATGGCGCCGGCCACGGTCGCCGCCGGTTTGGTGAACAGATTCACCACCGCGATGGCCAACAACACAAGGGTGATCAGCCCCAAACCGATAGGGATCTCGACGCCAGCCACCTTCACGTTCAGCGGGACACGATACTCACGTTCCCCGGGATGCGTATAGCGCAGCACTAGGACTGCCAAGCCCTTCATGGCGAAGCTCCAGATCACGCCAAAGGCATAGAGGTTGGCCAGGAAGGTCACATTGCCGCGGCTGATCAAGATGGTCAGGATTTGAAGAGCCACGACCGTATTGATAATGCGGTAGGAAGTTCCAAACCGTCGGTGCGGCTGCCGGAACCAATCGGCGAGAACCCCGTCCTCCGACACGCGGTTCAGCACCCCGTTCGAGCCCACAATAGCGGTGTTCGCAGCGCCCGCAAGGATCAGGGTGCCCACCAGGACCACAAAGCCATGGAACAGCAACCGCAGGACGTACGGCCCCTGAAGGTGCATGGCCAGGCCGCCGATCAGGTTTTCCAGAAAGTTCCGTCGCTCGCCGTCGGGAATAATCATCACCGCGAAGAAAGAGACCAGCGAGGTGAACAGCAGGCTGTAAACGAAGATAATCAGGCCGGCTTTCTTCAGATTGGGCAGTTTGGGGTGTTGGATCTCGCGATAGACTTGGGCCAGCGACTCTTCACCGCTCATGGCCAGAACGGAATGGCCCAGGCCGACGAAAATAGCCACCAGCGGGAGGAGTCGTCCAAGTTCGATGCCATAGAGCCATCCCAGGGAGTTTCGATCGAGGATAATGTTCCGCGGAGAAGGCCAGGGCGGCAGATGCGCTCCCCGCACCCACAGGGTGTAGCCGCACCAGCCGATCAGGAGCACGACCATCACCGTGGTCAGCTGCATGATCTTCAGCGCCTTATCGCTCGATTCCGGAATGCCTTTGACGTTCTGCCACCAGAAATACAGGGTCACCAGCACCGCAAAGCTGGCCGCCGTGAAGTCCACCGGGAACTCGATCTTCAGTTGGAAATAGGCGAGCGTTTCGTTCAACAGCCCAGCCAGGTATTGGCCGGCGGCCACGCCGCTGATCGGCCCGGTCAGGACGTAGTCGAACATCAGCGCCGAAACCGAGAACTTAGCCAGCGTGCCGCCGAGGGCCTCCTTGACGACGCGGTAGACGCCGCCGCGCACAAACATGCTGCAGCTTTCCACGTAGACTGCGCGCACGGCGTAGCTGAAGAGCATGATGGCCAGGATGAACCACGGCGCCGTCTTGCCGATGAACCCTTCGGCCTCGCCGCCGGCGTAGTAAGCCGACGAGGCCAAGTCGTTGAGCACGATCGCCGCCGCGCGCCAGAAGGAGATAAACGTCAGCATGGCGGTGGTGACCACCAGGACGCGCGGGATCGCGGCGGAGGAGTCGGGTGTCGGGGTCTGGGGTGAAGGATTCGATTCCATCAGGGCTTATGACAATCGGCGGGAGATTATGCTCGCACTTTTGGCCGCGAAAATCCAGTCGCGCGCCAACTTTCGTTGCCTCCGCGGCAAAGAATCATTCCTCGCCGGAGCGGAATGCGCGAGCGCAAGCGTCGCACGGGCAGATGGTGCGCAGGTAATCGAAGCTGTAGATACCCGTGGAGTGCCCGTCGGTGAATTCAATCTGGATGGCGTAGTTGCCGACCGCAGCGGCAGCGCGTGCTTGGGGCTTGGGTTTGAACAAGGGCAGAACCGCTTTGCCCCCGCCACTGGCCGCACCAGCCACAGCCCGCTTCCTGATGCGCTCGTCGTTACACAGCGCACAGGGGCATTGGTCGCGCAGATAAGTGAAGTCGTAGTGGCTCGCGTGGCCGTCCGCCCAGGCGATATCCACGCCCGCCCCGCTCGAGACGTGCACTTTCACGCTGGCGGGCTTCTTGCGATGATCCACTGGAAGCGGCATCGGAAACCTAGGTCAGTAGAATCTTCCGGCGGGCCCCGCGCTCAGCGGCTTGCGCAGCAGGGCCCGCGCGGGATGGGGTTGCCGTGCGGGCAAGTTCGGGGATGGCCCAGGAACGTGCAAATCCTCCGGTCCAGTTCCGGGCTGATAATGTGCTCGAACTTGCAGGCCTGCGAATGGGCCTCGGGGTCGCCAATCGCGAAGGTATCGGTGAACAGTCGCTCGGCCAGCCGGTGGCGCCGGATGACGTCCCGCGCACGCCCCTCGCCGCGTTCCGTCAGTCGCACCTCTCCATCGTGAACCTCGACCAGTTCGAGGTCGGCCATACGCCCGAGTGTCCGCACCGGGTCCACCGAGCCCAGCGTGCGGATGTGCTCCACCCGCGCCGCGGTTCCTTCCTCGCCGCAGATCCAGACCTGTTCGAGTAGGTGGTCGAACCGTTCCTCGCCCTCGCCGGAGAAAACGGTAATCTGCGCCAACCGGCCGTGTGCCAACTCGACCCGCCGGTCCGCCAACCGACCGATCGAGGGATCGTGCGTCACCAGCAGAATCGTGTGCCCGCCCGCGTGCAGCTCACGGAACAGGTTGACGATGATCTGCTCGTTGGCCTCATCGAGATTACCGGTAGGCTCATCGGCCAGAATCAACTTCGGATGATTGATCAGCGCTCGTGCGATCCCCACGCGCTGCTGCTCCCCCCCGGAGAGCTGCGCCGGCAGGTGCCCGAGGCGCTGGCCCAGGCCCACGCGATCGAGCGCCGCCGCTGCTTCGGCCTCGTCTGTCAGGCTGTGGAAATACTGCGCCAGCATCACGTTTTCGAGCGCGGTCAGGTAGGGCACCAAATGAAACTGCTGGAAGACGAAGCCGACTTTCTCGGCGCGGTGGCGTGTCAAGGCGCGCTCGCCAAGCCGAGCCACATCGGTGCCCTCCACCAGCACACGACCCGAGCTGGGCACGTCGAGCCCGCCGAGGATATTGATCAGCGTCGTCTTCCCGGAACCCGACGGCCCCATGACCGCGATCCACTCGCCTGCATCTACGGTGAAGCTGAGATCGTTGAGCGCGCGAAGATTGCCGTACTGCTTGGTGAGGTGTTCGACTTGGACGAGTGTGGGCATCATTCATCTCGCAGGATGGCCGCGGGCCGCGTCCGGCTAAGCAGCTCGAGGGGCCAGGCTCCCACCAGCGTCACCCCGAGCATCAGGAATACGATGACCGGCAAGACCTCCGGGCGGGCGGCGATGGCCACGCCGAAAACGCGTCGACCCATCCACTGGGAAAGCAGAACGCCGAGGCCGTAGCCGATCACGCCTCCCCCCAGGCCCAGTGAACCCGCCTCGGCCAGGAACAGCCGCAGCACGCGCGACATCGAACCGCCCAGCGCCTTCATGAGGCCGACGTCGCGGCGGCGCTCCATCGCGAGCGCGGCCATGGTGGCCAGCACGCATAATGTGGTCAGCGCCAGAATCAGCGCCACAGTGGAAACGATCAGTAGGCGGATGCGGCCGAGCAATTGCCCCTCGGCCTCGGCGAGCTGGCGCACAGGCCGCACCTCAAGTCCCGGCAACTGAGCAGCCAAGCGCTTCGAAAAAGCCTCGATCGCGGCGGGCGTGCCGGCAACGCTCACCTGCACCAAGGCAATGCGGCCCGGTGACTGAGCGAGTTGCTGCGCCACCGGCAGGTTGACGAACACTTGATGGTCGTCGGTGCCGCCGGCACTCACCACCCCCGCCACCGTCAGCACCAGGGAGGCTCCTGCGGAGCGCAATTCGAGCGGGCTGCCGGGAGCGAGGCCGAGTTGCCGGGCCGCGTTGCGGCCGACCAGGCAGCGCGCCAGGTCGCTGCGCCTCTCGACCCATTGCCCATCCAGCTTCCACCAGGAGGACATTCGCCGGGCCTCGTCGAGCCATGTGCCGACCGCGATGACGCTTGCCCCGGCTTCACCCGCGGGCGCGCGCGCGACGACGTAAAGGTAGGGAGCGGCGGCCACAACCTCGGGGGTCCGGAGTGCCGCCAGGCGGTCCATCACGCCCTCGTCGACGAGCGGCGCCTCCGCGCTGGTGACCGAGGCCGGGCGAGGCGGCTCGACGATTACATTCCCGCCCAACGCGCGGAATTCGCGCGTCAGTTTCCGCTCGGCATCGAGACTTAGATTGAGGAGCGCCGAGCAGACGGCCGAGCCGCTCACCACCGCCAGGAGGGCAACGGCCAAGCGGCCGCGGCTCGCGCGCAAGAGTTTCCAGACCACCCGCCAGTACATCATTCGCCTCGCAAGATTGGCGCCGGGGCAAACCCCGCGGCACGCCCGAGCGGCACGAGACTGCCCACAAGCGCCACCACCACCGCCAACGCCAGGATCACCGGCAGCAGGATGGGATGCGTCGTCGGTGGTATCCCGAACACGCTGCGCCCGAGAATGCGCGCCAGTCCCAGCCCAACAACGTACCCCACGCCGCCGCCCACCAGGGCCAGCAGCATCTGCTCGGTCAAGAAGAAAGCGCTCACCAGGCGGTCCGCCGCGCCCAGGGCCTTCATCAGACCAATCTCCCCGCGGCGCTCGAGCACCGTCGTCGCCGCCGTAGCACCCACGGCCAGCGCCGCGGCCACCAGCGCCCCGAGCGTCACCAGCCACATCAGCCCGCCTACCCGTGTCAGGATGCGACCCTCGCTTTCTGCGACACGGCGAATCGGCCGTGCCTCAACGCCCGGCAACACCTCTTCCACCTGGCGCGCGATCGACGAGGGATAATTCGTGCAGTACCAGCGATCGTACTCGCTCGGCGTCATCGTGGCTGGGTCGCGCCGTGCAAACTCATCCTCGGGCTTGGTCAGCGCACTCACCAGCAGCCGTCGATAGCGGCCCGGGCGGTCGGCCAGTTTCTGCGCTACCGCGAGAGAAGCGACGACCGTTTCCTCCTCCGGGCCGCCGGTCGAAAGGATCCCCAAGACCAGAAGCGTTTGATTCCGCTCGCCCGCCTGGCCCGAAGCGGGCCCCGCAAGCAGTGTCAGCACATCGCCCGTGCGAATTCCCGCGCGAAGTGCCAGTGTCCGGCCCACCAGGCATTGACCTCCGTCGTCGAACCAGCGCCCGTCGACTCGCCACCACGGATGCGTTGCGCTGACGCCGGTCGTGAACGTCGTGCCATCCGGCACGGGCACGGGGTGCCTCGACCAGGTGCCTAGCAGGGTGACCTTCATCCGCAGCACGTCGCCGCGACGCAACTCAACTGGAATTTCGAGAAACGGCGTAAAACCGATGATGTTATTCCGCCAAAAGATCGTTTTCAGCTTGCCCAGCTGATCCTCGGGGAGGTACGCCCCGGCATCCACGGGCCGATAGTCCACGCCGCCGATCTCGAGCGGGAGCGTATCCGCCTGCGGCGTGACCAGCAAATTGGCGCCCAGGCTGCGGAACTCCCGCGCCAAGCGGTCACCCACATCGAGCGCGACGCTCAAGGTGGCCGTGGCGACCGCCATGCCCAGAGCCAGCGCGGCTACCGCCAGCACCTTCTGACGCGGCTTCCGAGCAAACGAGTCTCGAACGATGCGGAAGAACATTGCTTTTCGCAGTCGACTAACGGGGAACCAGCGTGACCGCCCGCGCCAGCGCACCCAACTCGATCACCAGTTCGCTGCCCTCGACGCGCGAGGGAACCCCGACGGGGTTGCAGCCGCCCGCTTCTCCGATGGTGGGGATGTAGATCGCCGAGGCGCAGTTGCGGCAAATCACGTTCGAGCCCTCCTGGCGGTAGCCAGCGGTCCCGCAGATCATGCAGGCGTCGAGTGCCGTTCCCCAGCCGTCGGGCTTGCGAATCACCAGGAAGCGCACGACCGTGCCGTCCACCTGGGCCGCGTAGAAGTGCAGGTTGGAATCGCTCAGCTCCGCCAGCGGAATGCGGACCTCCTGGCCCCGGACGGCGAGCAAGCGTGCCTCGGGAGCCGCGGCCCCCACGCGGGCATAGAGGAAGTCTGCGGTCAGCGCCAGGATGACCGCCAAGCAGGTGAACGCCGCTAAGAACATCCAACGCCGCTCGTTGCGCCGCTCCCACTTGTGACGGCGGCGTTCCGCAGCGTTCGAGGGAGAAGGGAGCGCTTCGCGCCCGGACACCGTCAGCCATTCGCGCATCACCACGAGCGCCGCCGCGCCCAAGATCACCACAAAGAAGAAGAGGTCGTTGCGCACAATCGGGCCAATGATGGCCATTTCGCGCTTGCTCGAGGGGATCCACATGGATTCGCTGATTTCATGCACACCGGTCAGCGCGAGCTGGAAGGCCACGACGATCAGGATCGTGCTGGTCCCCGAGAAAAATCGGCCCAACGGGATCCGCACAGTGCCCTGGAAGAAAAACAGCCCGAGGGCGACGGCTACGGCCAGCCCAAGCGCAGTTCCCATCCAGGTGCCGATCCCTCGACTCGAGAGCTCGACCGCGCGAAGGATCAGGGCCAGCTCGGCTCCTTCGCGGAGCACCATCAGGAAAACAAAGGTGGCCAGGCTTAGACCCGCTGCCAGGCTGGCTTTCTGGGCATAGTCCTCGACGCGTTGCTCGATCTGTTTCTTCAGGTGGCGCGCGACGCGGTTCATCCACACGATCATGGTGATCACGAAGAAGGCAGCCAGCAGCAAGAGCAGACCTTCAAAGCCTTCCTGACTGATCTTCCAGCGCTCGAGTGCCGCGTAGACACCCAGGCTCGAGGCCATGGCCAGGACCACGCCGGCCCAGACGTAGCGGGCCAGCGCCCCGCGGCCCGTGCGCTCGAGGTAGACGAGCACGATGCCGACGACCAGGGCGGCCTCAACACCTTCGCGGAGAGCAATCAGCAGGGCGGAGAGCAAGGGGCGCCTAGTTGCAACTGAGTTTCAAATCGCTTACTTAGTGTACCTGCCCCCGAAGCAACCCGTCAAGGAAATTAGCTGGCCCCGGGGCACTCTGCCAGTACAATAACGGGCGACCATCTTCTGGGATCGAGCGTTTGCGCCCACGTCGCTTCTTCGTCGCTCTGCTCTCGGCCGTGCTGCTCGCCGAGGCCCCCGTCGAGCAGCCCTCCTGCGCACAACCGAATCCGGACGCGGCCCGCATAACCAAGCCGGACGCGCGCAAGGCGAGACAGTTCTACCAGAAGGGCCTGAGCGCCGAGCAGGCTGGCGACTGGGGCGCGGCCTTCGAGGCCTACTCGGAAGCCGTCTCCTACGCGCCCGGCGACACCCAGGCACTCTACCGGCGGGAAGAGGCTCGCTTCCAGTTAGTTCGACAGCACACGGACCGCGCCGAGCGAGAGGTCTTGGCCGGGCGGCTCGTCGAAGCCCGCGAACAGCTCCGCGCCGCACTCGAGGTGGACCCGGGGTACTCGGTGGCGCGCGAACGGCTCGCGCAGCTCGAATCGGTGGCCTCCTCACCCGTCGAGCAAGCATCCTCTTCCCCCGCCAACCCCCTCCCGATCCGGCCGCAGTCCGGCACACGCGACTTCGATTCGCGCGGCGACGTGCGCAGTGCCTACGAAGCGGTAGCGAACGCGTTTGGTCTCGCTGCAGCGTTCGACAGTGACCTGGCCGCGCGTACGATCCGCTTCCGGGTCCGCGGCGTGGACTTCCGCACGGCCATGTCGCTGCTCAGCCAGCAGACTCATACCTTCTGGCTGGCCCTGGACCAGCACACGTTTTTCGTCGCCGAAAACACGCCGCAAAAGCGAAGCCAGTATGCACCAGTGGTGGTCCGCACAATTCTCCTGCCTAACTCTCTGACGCCCGACCGCATGACCGAAACGCTGCGCCTGGTGCGTGAAATTGCCGGCGCGGCCCACACGGAACTCGATATGCGCAGCCGCACCCTGACTCTGCGCGACTCCCCGGAAACCGTCGCCCTTGCCGAAGCGATCGTCCAAGAAGTTGAACAGTTCCCCGGCGAGCTGATGCTCGAAATCGAGCTGCTCGAAGTGGACCAGCAGACGGCGCGTCGGCTGGGCATCACTCCTCCTTCGAACGAGCGCGTGTTCACGCTCAGCCCGCAGGATGTTCGAGAGGCCCGGCAATCCACGCAGGGTCTCCTCGCCGTGATCCGGCGCCTGTTTGGTCTTCCCACAACGGTGGCTGGATTGAATCCCGCGCAAGGCGCGGCGGGCGGCCCGCTCGGGCTGGGGTCACTGGTGCCTCCGCTGGTCGCCTTCGGCGGAGGCCGTACGGTCTTCTTCTCCCCGCTCTATGGGGCGGCCGCCGATTTTTCTCAAACGTTCAGCCTGGTGCGCAGCGGGCGGCGCATGCTGCTCCGCGCGCTCGACGGCCAGCCGGCGACGTTTTTCATCGGCGAGCGATTTCCTGTTGCGCTGGCGCTATTGGGATCGAGCTTTCTTCCTTCACAATTCGTTCCCAGCACGAACCAGCCGATTTTCCCCCGAACCGACTTCCTGACCGGCAAGATGCCGGTGGCGGTCATCGCCGCGGACTTCAATGGCGATGGCCGGTTCGATCTCGCCGTGGCGGACCAGGGCGCGAACACCGTTTCCGTGTTGCTTGGCAAGGGCGACGGAACCTTCCTCACCCGGAATGACTTCGCGACCGGCACCAGCCCGGTGGCCGTGGCCTCGGGCGACTTCAACGGAGACGGAAAGATGGACCTCGCTGTCGTGAATCGGGATGCGAACAGCGTCTCCATCCTGCTCGGGAACAGCGACGGCACGTTCAACACCAAAACGGATTTCTCGACCGGCTCGAGCCCCGTGGCCATCGCTGTCGGCGATTTCAACGCCGATGGCAAGCTCGACCTTGCGGTGGTCAACCGGGGCTCGAATACGGTTTCCATCCTGCTCGGCAAGGGGGACGGCACCTTCGGCACGAAGACGGACTTCCCGACCGGCAGGAGTCCCGCCGCCATCGCTGTCGCGGATTTCAATGCGGACGGCAAACCGGACCTTGCCGTGACGAACCAGGACGACAACACGGTCTCCATTCTCCTCGGCAAGGGTGACGGCACCTTCGGCGCAAGAACTGACTTCCCCACTGGCTCGGGCCCCGCGGGAATTGCGGTGGCCGACTTGAACGGCGACAGGAAACCCGACCTCGCCGTGGTCCACCCGGGCGCCAATACCGTTTCTATCCTGCTCGGCAAGGGCGACGGCACGTTCAATGCGAAGAATGACTTCGGCACTGGCAACAATCCCGTGTCGCTGGTCGCCGCCGACCTGAACGGCGATAGCTTTGCAGACCTGGCCATCTCCAACCAGGGCTCGAACACCGTGTCCGTGCTTCTTGGGAAGGGAGACGGCACTTTCAGCTTCCGGTTCGATCTGGTCACCGGTACCAGCCCAGCCGGGATCGTGGCCATTGATTTGAACGGGGATGGGCGTCCCGACGTGGTCCTCGCGGACCAAACGGCCGATACGATTACGGTCATTCTGAATTCCGGCGCTTCTTTCCTGGCCTCAGGTGGAACTCCGCAGATCGCCTATCCAGGAGCCGGGTACGAGGACCTCGGATTGAAGGTGCGCGCCACGCCGAGGCTGCATATCGGCGACGAAGTGACGCTGCGCTTACAATTTGAAATTCGCAGCCTGGCGGGCACCTCGGTGAATGGCATCCCGGTGATCAGCAACCGCACGCTCGAGCAAACGGTGCGCCTGCACGAGAACGAGACGACATTGCTGTCCGGGATTCTGGAGCAGGACGAAACGCGCGCAATCACGGGCCTGCCGGGATTTGCCCGCGCCACCGCCGCGGGACATCTCGCCGGGCGGCGCGACACTCAAAAGAACGCCACCGAGCTGCTGTTCCTGATCACGCCACGGCAATTGCGCTTGGCGCCACGCGCCGACCGTTTGATCTACGCCGGCCGCGGCGAAGTCTCACCGACCAGCCAGCGCACCCCAGTTGTACAGTAGCAAAACAAGATGGGCTTCGCGGGGCTTACTCGACCGAAGGCCCGCGGCAAAAAGAGCTGGAATCAAGGCTCGGCGTCAAGGACCACGACAGGCTGGTA
The DNA here is from genome assembly GCA_035258565.1 of Candidatus Acidiferrales bacterium. Classification (GTDB taxonomy): domain Bacteria; phylum Acidobacteriota; class Terriglobia; order Acidiferrales; family UBA7541; genus DATFXF01. The sequence continues at coordinate 6,661 of DATFXF010000276.1, read as the reverse complement.
GGTGCGCGGCACGATGGCCTGGGCGATGGCGATGAGCTTTCCCCGTTGATTGAAGACGCGCAGCCGAGCCGGGCGCCAGTCGCTCGAATCGAGCTCCGCCGGAGCGCCCTGCGCGGTCGACACGCGACCCGGCTGGATCTGTGCGAGGGCAACATGGAACCGCGTGCCATGCCGCACGCGCCGCTCGACGATGGGCAGCACATTGACCCACGGCAAATCCTGCAGCAACCGCTCGAGCGGCAGCACCCACTCCGCGAGCCGGCCTGTCCGGGCCGCCTCTGCGAGTTCTTCGAGCGTGACGGCCTGGTCGAGCGTGAACTCCCCCACGGCGGTGCGCACGATTTCAGCCAGGTGCGCGCCGGTGCCCAGGCGCGCCCCCAGCTCGTGCGCGAGGGAGCGGATGTAGGTTCCCGCGGCGCATTCGATTACGAACCGCGCGAGTGAGCCCTCGACCTCCGTAACACGAAGCTCGTAGACCTCCACCTCCACCGGCTTCAACTCCACCGGTTTTTTCCTCCGCGCCAGCTCGTGTGCCGGCCGGCCGCGAATTTTCTTGGCCGAGAATGCCGGCGGCATCTGTGCGAAGCGCCCAAGGAACTGCTGGGCCAAGGGCTCGATCTCCTCACAGTGAAGTTCGGGAGCTCGGTCCGGCCCGAGCGGCTCGCCATCGGCGTCGTAAGTGTTGGTTGCGAAGCCGAAGCGCACCGCGACCGTGTAGCGCTTGCGGCGGCCGGAATAGAATTGTGCCAGCCGCGTGGCCCGGCCCAACAACAGTACCAGCACACCCGTGCCGATCGGGTCAAGCGTGCCGAGATGGCCGATCTGACGGAAGCCGGCGATGCGGCGCACGCCTTCGACGACATCGTGCGAAGTCTTGCCGTGCGGCTTATCCATCACCAACGCGCCGTCAAGAGGCGCCGGTTGGGGCTTCGGAGCCATGAGTACTGGAGGTCCTTGTCTTTGCGCCTAAGGCTGGTCGGATTTCTTGGTCTGCCGCAGGAGTTCCTCGATGCGCCGGCCGTACTCCTCAGAGCGATCGAGCACAAACTGAACTTCGGGCCCGCGGTGGAGCTGCAACCGCTCGGTCAGCTCATGGCGGACGTAGCCCGCGGCGGCCGCGAGGCCAGTGAGCGTCGAGGCCTGCTCGACTTCGGTGCCCAAGACACTGACGAAGATGCGGGCCTGCTTCAGATCGGGCGTCACGCGTACCTGCGTCACGGTCACGAAGCCGGCCAGGCGCGGATCCTTCAGCTCGCCGGCCAGCATGGCGCCGACTTCGTGCCGGATTTCTTCTGCAATCCGTTCGTGGCGATGGCCAGCAACCGTCATCTGTTGTTCTTGGTGGCCCGCCTGAAGCGGCGGGCGCTGCTGGCTTCCTCAAAGTACTTCAATTTCGTGCCCGATCAGGTCGCGACCCAGCAGGCGTTCTGATTCGGCGAACACGGCCTGCAAGGACTGCTCCAGATGCTTCGCGTCGCCCGAAAGGCTCACCACTCCCACCAGTGCCCGCTGCCACAGCTCCTGATGATCGAGCTCGGCGACGGCCACATTGAACTGCCCGCGCAGCCGGTCTTTCAGGCTGCGAATCACCTGCCGCTTATCCTTCAGGGAACGCGCGTCGGGGATGTGAATCTCGAGGGTGAGGAGACCGATCGGCATCTTCGATCTTCCTGCTGTGCAGGGCGGGCTGCCGGCCGTCCAGTGAGAAGCTAGTTACGTCCCTTGGGCCCGACCGATTCCAATGGCGTGCCAACGAAGGCCGCGACTCGCTGCATGGTGAAGCACTCGAGCACGTCGCCCACCTTGACGTCGCTGAAGTTGGAGACGCCCACGCCGCACTCAAATCCGGAGCGCACTTCGTTGACGTCTTCCTTGAAGCGGCGCAGGGAATGGATTCGCCCCGTATAGATGACCACGCCATCGCGCAGGACGCGAACCTCGGCGTCGCGCTTGAGCACGCCGTCCTGAACATAGCAGCCGGCGATCATCCCCACGCCCTTGATGCGGAAGGTGTCGCGGACTTCCGCGCGGCCCTGATAGGTCTCCTTGACTACCGGCTCGAGCAACCCTGCCATCGCTTTCTGCAACTCGTCCGATACCTCGTAGATCACCGTGTGCGTGCGGATGTCCACGTTCTCCTGCTGGGCGAGGTCAGCGGCTTTGCGGTCAGGCCGCACGTTGAAGGCGATGATGATGGCGTTCGACGCCGAGGCCAGCAGCACGTCCGTCTCGGAAACCGCACCGACGCTCGCATGGATAATCTTCAGCTTTACTTCGTCAGTCGAGAGCTTGTGCAGCATCTCGCTGAGCACCTCGACCGAGCCCTGCACGTCGGCCTTGATGACGACGGGCAGCTCCTTGACCTCGCCCGAGGTGAGCTGCTCGTGCAACTGGTCCAGGGTGATGCGCGCGCCGGCGCTGCGCGCGAGTGAAGCCTCGCGCAGTTTAGCTTGCCGGTACTCGACGATGTGGCGGGCCTTGGCCTCGTCGGCCACCTGGAGGTGGTCGCCGGCCTCCGGCACACCTTGCAGGCCGAGCACTTCGACGGGCGTAGCCGGACCGGCCTCCTGGACCGGGCGGCCGCGGTCGTCGAACATCGCGCGAACCTTGCCATAGACGGCGCCGCAGATGAAGACGTCGCCGGTGCGGAGCGTGCCATTTTGTACCAACACGGTGGCCACCGGACCGCGGCCCTTATCCACGCGCGACTCCAGTACCGTTCCCGTCGCCGGCGCCTTCGGATTCGCTTGGAGCTCGCGCAGGTCGGCGACGAGCAGGATCATCTCCAGCAGCTTATCGAGGTTTTTTTTCTGTTTCGCGGAAACCTCCACCGTTACCGTGTCACCGCCCCACTCCTCGGGCATCAGGCCGCGGTCGGCGAGCTGCCGCTTCACGTGTTCCGGTTGCGCCTCCGGCTTATCAATCTTGTTGATGGCCACCAGGATGGGCACGCCAGCGGCCTTGGCATGGTCAATCGCTTCCTGAGTTTGCGGCATCACACCGTCATCAGCAGCCACGACCAGCACCACGATGTCGGTCACCTTGGCTCCGCGGGCGCGCATGCGCGTGAAGGCCTCGTGGCCCGGCGTATCCACGAAAACGACGCGGCGGCCATCCACCGGCACCTGGTAGGCGCCAATGTGCTGCGTGATGCCTCCGGCTTCGCCGGCGGCCACCTCGGTTGCGCGGATGGCGTCGAGCAAGCTGGTCTTGCCGTGGTCCACATGACCCATCACGGTAACCACGGGCGGGCGCGGCACAAGGTTCTCCGCCTTTTCTTCCTTAGCGACCTCCTGAACGACCTCCTCTTCAAACGAGATGACATGCACGATGCCGCTGAAGGCTTCGGCGAGGCTGGTTGCTGTTTGGACGTCGAGCGCCTGATTAATACTGGCGAAGACGCCGCGATCGAGCAGCGTCTTGAGCACATCCTTGGCGCGGACGTCGAGTTTTTCAGCGAGATCGCGGACAGTGATGCCCTCGGTAATGGTGATCTCGCGCGGCTCGCGCTCAACCGGCGGGGCCACGGTAGCCGTCCGCGCGGCACGCCGCTCGCCCACGCCCGGCCGAGTCCGCACCGGGTGCAGTTTCCGCTCGCCCTCCTCGAACCGCTTCTCGAGCGTCGGCCGGGCGCGCGCTGCTGGCTTGCGCTCGTAAATCGGTTTCCCGGGCTCGGCCTTAGGCAGGAGCTTCTCTGGCGCCGGCATGACGCCTACCGGACGCGGCGGCCGTTGCCCAGGCCGGCCGGGCATGGCCCGACCGGGTGCACCGGGGCGCATCGGAACACGCGAGGGTGGAGCGCCCGGCCGCGTCGCGGGAGCGGGAGTCGCCGGACGCACTCCGGCCGCCGGTGCTCCGGGCCGCGCACCCTGGGCCGGTGACGCTGCGGGCCGCACGGGCGGCTTGGCCGCCAGAGGCGTTGCTGCGGTCGCCGTAGGCCGCGCGGCTGGCGGCGGGACACCAAGCCGAGCAGCTGGCGGCGCCGGCGCTGCGGGCGCGGTGGGCTTAGCAGGCGCAGGCTTCGCAGCCGATACGGTAGCGGCAGGTCTCGTGGGCACGGCACCCGTCGCGGGCGCCGCAGGCTTCTCCAATCGAGGACCAGGGGTGCCGGCCGGCGTGGGCGCCGGCGGAGCAGCGGGCCTCAGGCGCGCCGCTTTCGCGGCTGCTTCCTTGGCCGCTTTCTCCGCAATGGCAGCCGCCTCGGCAGCCGCCTCCGCCTCAGCCAACTCGCGGAAGTGCTTGCGCAACTTTTCGGCGGCCGCAAGGTCAATCGAGCTCGAGTGCGTCTTTTTCTCAGTGACGCCGACTTCGGGCAGATAGTCGATGATCACCTTGGCCTTGACTTCGAGCTCACGGGCCAGCTCGTTGATCCGGATTTGATTGGGCTCGCTCATTCGCCTCCCAATCTATTCTTGTTCCCCCTTGCGCGGCTCCTTAGATTCTACCGTCTCGGTGGCGGGATCGTCCTTCGACACCGCCGATTCATCCGACGCTTCCCCGCCCTCTGCTGGCGCAGCCGATTCCTCGACCGCGGTTGGCTCGATGCCTGGCTCCGCCCCAGGCTGCTCGAGCGTCGCTGTGCTTGAAACCTCGGCCGGCTCAACCTCCGCTGGTTCTGCAACCCCTTGCTGGGTTTCGAGCGACTGGAAGTACGAGGCCACCGCCACCTGAATTTTCTCGACCATTTTCTCGCCGATGCCGGGAATCTCCATGAGCTGCTCGGGGGTCATATCGGCCAGCTTTTCGATGCTTGCGATCCCATGCGTCTCGATCTTCTCGAGGGTCTTCGGGCCCACCCCCTTCAACTCCGAAAGCGGAGTGCCGGGCGCGGTCAGCGCGGCCATCTGCGCCTCGATCTCCTGCCGCTTCTCTTCCTCGCTCTTGATGTCGATGTTCCAGCCGATCAGCTTGCTGGCCAGGCGAACATTCTGTCCCTTCTTGCCGATGGCCAGTGAGAGCTGCGTGTCCTCCACGATCACTTCCAGGTGCTTCTGCTCGGGATCGATGATCTGCACGCGAGTCACCTTAGCGGGGCTCAGGGCTTTCTGGGCAAAGGTGATCGTCTCCTCGGAATAGGGGATGATGTCGATTTTCTCTCCCCGCAACTCGCGGATGATGGACTGCACGCGCATGCCTTTCATCCCCACACAAGCACCCACGGGGTCCACATCCTTATCGCGGCTCTGCACCGCGATCTTCGTGCGCTCACCAGCCTCGCGCGCCGCCGCGCGGATCTGCACCGTGCCGTCATAGATCTCGGGTACTTCCATCTCGAACAGCCGCTGGACCAGTATGGGGTCGGCCCGCGAGACGATCACCTGCGGGCCCTTCGACGCCCGATCGACCGCCCGGATCACCACCCGCAATCGGTCGCCAAGATTGTAGGCTTCGAGCCGGGACTGCTCCCGCTTGGGCAGCCGCGCCTCGGTCCGCCCGAGGTCCACGATCACGTCCGGGCCCTCGACGCGCTTCACGACGCAATTCACCAGCTCGCCCACGCGGCCGTTGTATTCGTTGAAGATGGTATCGCGCTCGGCCTCGCGCACCTTCTGCATGATCACCTGCTTGGCCGTTTGCGCGGCAATGCGCCCGAGTACATCGGTGGGCTTGGTGATCAGGATTTCCCCGCCTACTTCCACCCCGGGGTCGTACTTGCGGGCTTCCGACAAGGTGAGCTCGCGCTTGGGGTCGGCGACTTCTTCGACCACCGCGCGCACCGCATACACGTCCACCTGACCGGTCTCCGGGTTGAACTTCGAACGCAGGTCCTCTTCGGTCTTGTAATACTTCCGCGCGGCGACCACCATCGCGTCCTCAATCGCCGCGACGATCACTTCCGGCTCGATATGCTTTTCGCGGCTGATCTGCTCAATCGTCTGATACAGCAGATTTGCCATTGCCCGTCACCCCTAGAATTCCACGACCAGATTCGCCTTGCGAATGCCCTCGAACGGCAGCGCAATCACGCGGTCCTTCACTTCGAGCTGGACCTTTCCGTCCCTAAAGCCAGCTAGCCGGCCCTCAAGAAACGTTGTCGTCGCCAGCGAGCCCGGTTCGAGCGCCACCGGCTCGGCCATCGAAATCCGTGCCAGCCGCCCCACAAACCGTTCGTAGTCCGCCGGCTTGGTCAGCTTGCGGTCCAGGCCCGGCGAGCTGATCTCTAAGATGTATCGCGGCCCCGGCACCAGATCCTCGACATCGAGAATTACGCTCAACTGCTGGCTCACCAGCTCGCAGTCGCGGTGGCTGATGCCCTCAGGCTTGTCAATATACACACGCAGGAAGCGTTGCTTGCCAACCTTCCATTCGACATCAATGACTTCTACGCCCTCCGAGCGCCCCACGCGTTCGGCGGCCTCACGAATCTTTTCGAGATCCATCGTTCGGACCCGGCCGGCGACCCCCAGCTCCTGAACCCGTCCAATGCCAGCAACAAAAAAGTGGGCTCGCGCCCACTCAAACCTTCGACCCGCTTCAGAGCCCTATCAGTATAGTCCTCGGTTCCCCCAATTGCAAGCAAATGTACTCGTCCAGTAGATTGGTGACACTTCACTCCTTTCGTGGTGCTGCACCCCGCAGCAGAAACTGCTGCGGGGTGAGATAGCCCAAGGCCTGGTGCGGGCGAACCGTGTTGTAGATGTGTTCCCACTGGCGCAGTTCG